>JBEKSF010000150.1:0-12894 GCA_049517295.1 Verrucomicrobiota bacterium | reverse complement strand
CGCCGCCCAACGGCTCCTCCTTCTCCCCAACTCCCCGCCTTGCGCTCATCACCGTGCGCCGTATCCTGCGCTGTATAAGTTCCATCAACCTCTCATTCAACGCCTTGCGTTCATCGCGTCCGTCGCGGGAGACCTCCGGTCCCGCACCCCGAAAAAATAAGATACTCTTATCAATCCGTGTCGGCATTAGGACAACTGCTAAACTATTAACACTATTTTTTCCTTCTCCCTCATTTTATGAACGACAGACCCCGTTTCCCTCTCCCTTTCCCCCCGTCCCCGCTCCAATTACAAATGACAAATTTTCAATTGCCAATTCCCAATGCCGATTCTCTTTCCTCCTCAGTTGCCTCCGTTTGCTGTTCAAGGTTTTTAGCGCCATCTCCGTCTGATCCGCGCCGCGCGAGCCTCCCCTTTTGGGACCCCCTCGCACCCCAAAAATCATCAAAAATGCCAATGATTGCTGATAATTGCGACCCTTTCCCGCCACTTGCGCGGCGTGCATTCGTAACAGTCGCTGAGCCTCTTCAAATCCTTCCCTTCCTTGCCTTCGTGAATTCGCCCTGTTCCCAGTCAAGGGCCATCACACCGCGCTTGCCGCGCCCGCCAAAAGGTGGCTTAATGGCGTTTGAATCGACTTATGAGTTCTGATGGCATCCTGCAACAGAAACCAAGGGTCCTCCCGCCGCTGGACCCATCCTTCCGCCCGGCGGCTCTGGGTAATCGCGCTTATGTTGCGGCCGCTTCCGCGGCACACGAGCGGCTGGCGCGCGTGGCTCTTGAACAGGCCGATGGCTCGGTTTTCCATTTCAGCCGGCGGCTGCTCCCCGCGGGGCATCCGGCGGCGGCGGCGAATTTTTCCTATCTGGAACGGTTGATCAAGTTCCTGCTCTGGTCGCGCGGCGGCTTCCGCGTCTATTTTGATGGGCCGGCTGAATTGGGAGCGCCTCTGCGGCAATACTTCCGGGAAACGCCCACCGGCAGGTTCGATGCCGATATCATGGGCGAACGCATTTACGGACAGCCCTTCGAGGTCGTCACCACCGCCACCCTCCCCCCGCCCCGGGCCAACACCACTCCGCTGGGACGGCATCTGGAGGGCTGCCGGATTGGATTCGACCTTGGCGCCAGCGACCGGAAGGTGGCGGCGGTGAAAGAGGGCAAGGTGGTTTTTTCCGAGGAGACGCCGTGGAACCCGGTGCCCCAGGCGGACCCGCAGTGGCACTTCGACCAGATCATGGATTCGCTCAAACGGGCGGCCCAACACCTGCCGCGGGTCGATGCCATCGGCGGGAGTTCGGCGGGGGTATATGTCAACAATCGTGTGCGCGTGGCCTCGCTTTTTCGCGGCGTGCCGCCGGAGTTGTTCCAGCGGCGGGTGCGCGATCTGTTTATTGACCTGAAGCGGGCCTGGGGCGGCATCCCCTTTGAAGTCGTCAATGACGGGGAAGTCACGGCGCTGGCCGGATCGATGGCGTTGGGGCAAAACGCAGTGTTGGGGCTTGCCCTCGGCTCCAGCCTGGCGGCGGGTTTTGTCACGCCGGAGGGGAACATCACCTCCTGGCTCAACGAGTTGGCGTTCGCGCCAATCGACTACGCGGCCGAGGCCCCGGCCGACGAATGGTCCGGCGACCGCGGCTGCGGCGCGCAGTACTTCTCCCAGCAATGCGTCGGGCGCCTGCTGGCGCCGGCCGGGATACAGACGCCGCCCGGCCAGCCCTTGCCGGAGAAATTGAAACACGCGCAAAAGCTGATGGAACAAGGCGACAAGCGGGCCGAAAAAATCTATCAAACCATCGGCGTGTACCTGGGCTACGGTGTGGCGCATTACGCCGATTTCTACGATCTCAAACACGTGCTGGTCCTGGGCAGAGTCACCTCCGGCCCGGGCGGAGACATCATTGTCCGCGGCGCGCGGGAGGTCCTGGCGGCGGAATTCCCGGACCTGGCCCGAACGATCGCCCTGCACGTGCCCGATGAGAAGGAAAAGCGCCACGGCCAGGCCATCGCCGCCGCCAGCCTTCCGGCCCTGTAAAAGAGATGTTATCAAACCCAATACGACATTATGAATCCCTACTTGAATCTGGTTTCCGAGTTCGCACGCGCCGTCACCGGAGGCAGAGCTTTGCCCCTGGGCGGTTTTGCGCCCACCCCCCGGCCCAGCCTGGCGGCCGACGCTCCCAAGGCCCTGTTTTTCGCGCCGCATCCCGATGATGAGACCATCGTCGGCGGCCTGGCCCTGCGCGTGTTGCGCCAGGCCCAATGGAACGTCATCGACGTCGCGGTGACTCAGGGAAGCCTGCCGCAGCGCAAAGCGGCGCGCCTCCAGGAATTGCAAACGGCTTGCGACTTTCTCGGTTTCGGCCTCGAAACCACCGTCCCTGGCGGGTTGGACAACGTCAATTCCCGCACGCGGGCCAGGGACGCGGCCGCCTGGGCGCGGATGACCGCGGTCATCGCCGGCCTGCTGGAGAAACACCGCCCCAAAGTCATCTTCTTCCCGCACGAACTGGATTGGAACAGCACCCATATTGGAACGCATTACCTGGTCATGGACGCGCTCAAGGCGGCGCGCGGCGTCAGTTGCCACCTGGTCGAGACGGAGTTTTGGGGCCAGATGCAATCGCCCAATCTCATGGTGGAATACACGGCCGGCGACGTGGCGGACCTGGTGGCGGCGACGTCCTTTCACGTCGGCGAAGTCCGGCGCAACCCCTACCATCTGCTGATCCCGGCGTGGATGCTGGACAACGTCCGGCGCGGGGCCGAACTGGTGGGGGGCCAGGGAAAGGCCGCGCCGTCGTTCCTGTTCGCGCAGCTCTACCGGCTGCGGCGGTGGGATGGAAGTCAAGTACAGGAATGTTTCGCCGGCGGCCGGTTCCTCGCCGCCGCGGAAAACCCCGCCGTGCTATTCAGTTGACACTATGGTTACTTTGCGATACCGGCCGGGAGGTGGCTGGCTGGACGATTGGTGAGTGTCGTCAGCTTATCGAGCACAAAGACGGCCGGAATCACTTTGCCGTGAGTTGGGTTTGATATTGCGGCGCGATTTCGGCGCCATCAAGCGAAACCACGCTCTGGCTGGTTCCAAAAATGCCTTGCCGCGAATGTTATTTTATGCTCATCAGTACTAAGGACCATCCATGATCGCCAAATATCTCCGCACTGCGGCCACCGCCGTTGCCATCCTTGGCGCCGCCGCATCAAGCGTTCGCGCAAACGACCTTTCGGGCAGGCCGCGCCAGCATCTGAGCCTGGATTTGAACTGGCGCTTTATCAAGGCGGACCCGGCCGGCGCGGCGAATCCAGACTTTGATGACACGGGCTGGCGCCGCCTTGACGTGCCGCACGATTGGTCCATTGAAGGCCCTTACGACGAAACCAACTCCACCCGAGGGACGGGCGGCTTTTTGCCGGCTGGAGTCGGCTGGTATCGCAAGCAGTTCCCCACTCCGGCGTCGTTCAAGGACAAACGGGTCACGGCGCTGTTCGACGGCGTTTACATGAACGCCGCCGTTTTCTTCAATGGCTACAAAGTGGCCGATCACCCGTACGGTTACACCAGTTTCTCCTGCGACCTCACGCCTTTCCTCGCCAACGAGGGAAGCACCAATGTCCTCGCCGTGCGCGTGGACAACAGTATTCAGCCGAATAGCCGGTGGTACACCGGCTCCGGCATCTATCGCCACGTTTGGCTCGATGTGACCCAACCTATTCACGTCGCCACTTGGGGTGTCTTTGTTGCCTCCTCCAATGTTTCTTCCAATGGCGCCGATATCCTCATCAAGACCAGCCTCCAAAACAACTCCGATGCCCCCGCCACCGTTGGTGTCCATCAGGAGCTTGTCAATCCCGCCGGAGAGACGGTGGGCTGGGTCGAAGATTCCGTGGACTTGCCCGTCCAAGGCGAGAAAAACCTCCAGCAAATCATCAGCCTCACGCAGCCACAGCTTTGGAGCACTGAGAACCCCGCCATCTACACGGTGCGCACGCGCCTGACCACTAACCAAGCCGGGGCGGAACCGCAACTCATCGATCTCTGTGACACGCCCACCGGCATCCGGCGAATTGACTACGACGTTGACCGGGGCTTCTTTCTTAACGGCCAGCATGTCAAACTCCGCGGCATGTGCCTGCACCACGACGGCGGCGCGGTGGGCGCAGCCGTGCCCGTGGAGGTCTGGAGCCGGCGCCTCAATCTCCTCAAAGCAATGGGCTGCAACGCCATTCGCTGCAGCCACAACCCGCCGGCCCCGGAATTCCTCGACCTCTGCGACCGCCTTGGCTTCCTCGTCATGGATGAAGCATTCGACGAATGGACCGTTCATAAAGACGAGCTGCGCGGTTCCTATTCGACGTTTTTTGATGCCTGGTCGGACAAGGACCTCATCTCCATGTTGCGGAGGGACCGCAACCATCCCAGCATTATCTTATGGAGCATCGGCAATGAAATCCCGCAGCAGTCAAGCGACCTGGGCATCCAGATTGCCCAAAGACTGACTTCCATCTGTCACGCCGAGGATGCTACCCGCCCTGTGACCGCCGCCTGCGACCAGGTCCACTCGCCCACGCCCTCGCGCCCCGAATTCCTCGCCGCTCTGGACATCGCCGGCTACAACTACGTTGACCGCTGGGGCGAACACCGCGAGATTTACTTCTCCGATGACCGCGAGACTTATCCGCACCGCAAATTTGTGGGGACCGAGGACGTGTGCGTCGGCGGCGTCCGCGGAAATTACTTTGGCGCCAACGCCGCGGATCGGGGCGGGATTCCGCCCTTCCCGTATGCCTCGAGCATGATCCGCGCTGAACAACTGTGGAAATTCAACGCCATGCACGATTACGTGATCGGTTACTTTATGTGGACCGGAATTGACTACCTCGGCGAAGCCCGCGGCTGGCCGCGCAAGAGCGCCAGCAGCGGCGTCCTGGACACGTGTGGTTTTCCCAAGGACGGCTATTACTTCTATCAGAGCCAGTGGACCACCGAACCCATGGTCCATGTATTGCCGCACTGGAATTATCCCGGCGCAAAGGGCACGGTCATCCCCGTTATTGTCTATTCGAACTGCCGGGAAGTCGAGTTGCTGCTCAACGGCAAGAGCTATGGTGTCAAGTCATTGGTCTTCCCCAGGCCCGGCGCCCGGCGATCGTGGAGCGATTTAACGCCGGCCGGTTCGACGGCGGACCTGCATCTTTCATGGGACGTTCCCTTTGAGCCGGGTGTCCTGCAAGCCATTGGCCGCGGGGATGGACAGATCGTTGCCCGGGAGACCATCCAAACCGCGGGCGCGCCGGCCGCCATCGCGCTCCAATGCGGCCAGGCCCTCATCAGCGCCAGCCCCCGCGGCGTGGCCGAAGTCGAAGTCCGCATTCTCGACGCACAGGGAAATCTCGTTCCCACCGCCGGCAATCCCATCACCTTCGATGTTCAAGGCCCCGCCAGGATCATTGGTGTTGACAACGGCGACCCGTCATCACACGAACCCTATCAAGCCCGCACCCGTTCCGCCTTCAACGGCATGGCCCTAATCACTATGCAAGCAGGCGCCACGCCGGGCCGCGTCATTCTCACCGCAAAAGCCGACGGCCTGAAAGAGGCCGTACTGAGCTTCGAAGTGGCCGGAGGCACGCCGGTTCCTACAGTGCCTTGATTGAATGGCCGAAGCGTTGCGCGAAGCGGCTTGCGTTTCCCGATATGTCAGGGTAAGTATGGGTTGGCAATGGAGTTTGCCCGCTTGCCGTTTGGCGAGAAAACTGTCTGATTCAATCTCAGATCTAATAACTCCTACCCAGGAAAAATGTGCGGTAGAATTATTATGACCTATCTTTGGATATTTTGTGGCGGGGGACCAGGCGGCATCGACCGCTTCGCGGGCTTGGGGTTCATCGCGCCCCATTTCGGCGCGATGTCTCCCCCCGGTACCGAACAGGTCTGGTTCATTGCGGCGGTGTGGATGGGGCTGGCACTGGTCGCGAGCCTCATTTCCATCCGCGTGGGCGTTTCGGTGGCGTTGATTGAAATCGTCGTCGGCGTGGCCGCCGGCAACATTCACTTTGGCGATGGACATCAAATCTTGCGCTCCACCGACTGGACGAACTTCCTCGCCATGCTGGGCAGCGGCGTGCTGACGTTCCTGGCCGGGGCGGAGATCGACCCCGTTTCCCTACGGGCCAATTTACGGGCGAGCCTGGCCATCGGCACGGCGGCATTTGTCCTGCCTTTCGCCGGCGTGTGGATCTTCGCGCAATCGGTTCTCGGCTGGCCCCTTCACCAGGCGCAAATCGCCGGCATCGCCCTTTCCACCACCTCCGTCGCCGTGGTTTATGCCGTGATGATCGAGACCCGGCAGAGCGAAACCGCGATGGGCAAGATGATCCTGGCCGCCTGCTTCATCAACGACCTCGGCACGGTGCTGGCGCTGGGCCTGATCTTCGCCAATTTCAATCTCTGGCTGGTCGTTTTTGTGCTCGTGCTTTCGGCCGTGCTTTGGTTCTTGCCCAAGTGGACCCAATTCATCGTCACGCGCCTGGGCGCCACGCGCGTAAGCGAGCCGGAAATCAAATTCATTTTCTTCGTGTTGTTCTTCCTTGGCGGCCTGGCGTCCGCGGCAAAAAGCGAGGCGGTGTTGCCGGCGTATCTGGTGGGCCTGGTTTTGGCTGGCGTCTTCCTGCGGGATAAAACTCTGGTGCATCGGATGCGCACCATCGCCTTCGCGGTGTTTACGCCGTTCTACTTCATTCGTGCCGGCTCGTACGTGTCGCTGCCGGCGCTCTGGACCGCCTTGGGCGTCATCGTCGTGTTATTGGCGCTGAAGATGGCCACCAAGTTCGTCGGCGTGTGGCCGCTGTCGTCGAGGTACTTCATGCGCAGCGGCCAAGCAAACTACACCACTTTGCTGATGTCCACCGGCCTGACTTTCGGCACCATCTCCGCTCTGTTCGGTCTTCAAAACAAGATCATCGACCAACGGGAGTATTCCATCCTGGTCACCGTCGTGATCCTGAGCGCCTTCGTGCCCACGGTCATTGCCCAGAGGTTTTTCGAGCCAGATAGGCGGACGATGATTGCCTGGGGCCGGCTTTACCAGCGCAAGCTCTATGGCAAATCCCGTCTCGACGTTCAACCACCACGAACCAAAGGCTGACTTATGTTCATGAAAATTCTTGTCGGTTACGACGGATCAAAAGGCGGCAAAGCCGCTTTGCGGCGCGCCTTGGCCTTGGCCAAAGAATGCCAGGCTGAAGTTACCGTGCTTTGGGTGTGCGAGCCGATGCCCCGTCACTCCGATCTGCCGGGCGAATACGAGGGAGAATCCGAGGCGGCCGCTGAATACTTCAACGAACGCCAAAAGGAGGTCCAGCAACAGGCGGCCCAACAGGGCGTCGCCGTCCGGTGCGAAACCCGGCGCGGCCATCCCGCCAAAACCATTCTGAAAGCCGCCGAGGAGGCCGGTTGCGATTTAATCGTCATCGGCCACAGCGATCATTCCGAACTCTGGGGCCGGCTGCTGGGCGATACCGCCGACCGCATCAGCGATCACGCTCATTGCAGCGTGTTAATCGTCAAGCAATAGCAACCTGATTTTCTGAGTGAAATGCTCCCACCAGGTAATTCAAGGGGATAAGAAAATGAACGTGGCGCTGCCTTTCGTCGGCCGGGCAAGGGAAGTCGCTTTGCTCCAACGCCTGCACGCCGGGCGCGAGCACGGTTTGATTGTCGGCCCTGCAGGCGTGGGTAAATCCGCCTTGATTAGCCACACTGGCGGCCTCCTGCCGTTGTTGATCTGCCCGCAGTCTGAACGGCTCTCCGAAATTTGTGCCTCGCTGGAAATCCACCTCGGAATGGAAACGGCAGGCCAGCGGCTGATTCCGCGTAAGAATCGCCTGCTGCGCGTCCTGGCTCAGCGCCGGCAGACCGTCGTCTTCGACGGCGTCGCCTGGACCACGCCAAAGTTGAGCGCCTTCCTGGAATGCGTCAGCCAGCGCGCGCCGGTATGGATTCTCACGCGCTCGGAGCATCCGTGGGACATCGGCCGCGTCTGGCCGCTGGTCGCGCGGTTTGCGCGCCTTGAGCTTCACCCGTTTCATCTGGCCCAGACGCGCGCGTTGGTGGAGGCCGCGGTAAGCGCGGGCCAAATTCCCGCCGCCGCGCTCGACGCCGTCGAACGATTGCACCATCTCTCGGCGGGCAATCCGAGAGCATTGCGCGGATTGCTTGACGGCCTGGCCACCGGCGACTACGACCCGCACAAACTGTTCGATTTGAATTTGCTCGACCTGGACAGGCGCATCAAACAACTGCCCTCCGCGACGGATTATCATGCAGCCCGAACATGAACGCGCGCCCAACATTGCCGCTAACCGAACCGCAAGAACGGCACATCACCGTGGCGCTGGCCTCGCTGGAGAAGCAGTTGGCGCAATTGCGCCAGCGGCTGCGGCGCCGCCCGCGCCACTCGCGCCTGGTGCGTTACGCTGATCCCATCAGCGCCGACGAGGCGGCGCGGCTGCTGCCGGTCGTAACCGAGGCCGAGTCCCGGCTCCGTCGCATCGCCGATGATCTGGGGTTGGAGGCGCAGAGCGAGCCCGTGCGCAGCGCAATTATCGCCGGTCTTGAACTGGCGTCCATCGATCTTTACCAATGCCGCGCTGAAAGCGGCTTGAGCGGTTATGGCGCGGTGGCGCCGGAAACCGCCGATTACCTGGAGCGCGAGATTCCCAAGCTCGACGAGGTGATTCAGCTTTTACTCCACCGGGTCCGACACCGCGAGGGATCGGGTTGACTAATGGCAGAATCGGAAAAAATGCTTGAGCACATTGCGGCGTTGGCCAACGAATGGAAGCTGGCGAACCTGCAGCCGCAAATTCTCGCATGTCGAAACCAGCTTCACGCCCGCAACGGCGTTGACGTGGCCGTGTTCGGACGCTTCAAGGCGGGCAAGAGTTCGTTCCTGAACCATCTCACCGGGCGCGCGGTGCTGCCCATTGGCGTTGTGCCGCTCACCGCTGTCATCACCCGGCTGCGTTATGGCGAGAGCGACCGCGCCGAAGTCCGCTTCCTCAATGGCGCAACGCAGGCCATTCCATTGGCCGACATCGGCCGCTACGTCGGCGAGAACGAGAATCCAAACAACCAAAAACAAGTCGCGTCGGTGGAAGTGGAATTGCCCGCGCTCAAATCGCTCGCGCCGATGCAATTGGTGGACACGCCGGGCCTGGGCAGTGCGTTCGTCCACAACACCCAAGCCGCCATGAATTGGCTGCCGAACGTCGGCGCGGCCCTCGTGGCGGTCAGCGCTGACGCGCCGCTCTCCGAGCGCGACCTGGCGTTGCTGGAAGAATTGCGCCCTCACACGCCGAGGATTGTTTTGTTGTTGACCAAGGCGGATTTGCTTACGGAGCCGCAACGGGTGGAGGTGCGCGACTTCGTGGCCGCGCAATTGCGTCCGAAGTGGCCGGAGCAACCGCCCGTGTTCTTCTACTCGATCAAGCCGGAGTTGTCGGAGATGAAAGCCGCGCTGCTGGCGCAATTGCTGCAGCCTCTGCGCGAACGCCGGGCCGAGGCGGGCGAACAGATTCTCCGGCACAAGCTGGCCTCGCTCAGAAACCAGACTCTGAACTATTTGCGCATCGCTTTGGCGGCGGCGGCGCAGGCCCAGTCCGTGCGCCAGGCCTTGCGCCGGCAGCTTGACGAGGAACACCGGCAGTTCGAGTTGTTCCGGGACGAGCTGCAAATCATGACACGCCAGTGGTCGGCCAGCGCGCTCGAGCAGTCGCTGGAGCGGCTGCGCCCGGCACAACGGGCTTTGCAGGCTAAAGTCACCCGCCAGTTGCAGGCGGAGTTTTGCCGCCTGAACCGGTTGCGCCTGCCTTCGTTGCTGCAATTCTGGCGCCAATGGCTGCAAGCATTTCTCGTGCGCGAGTTGCGCGAAATCTCGCGCACGCAACAGCCGATGTTTTGCGAACCGGTGCAAAAGGCCGGCGCGCATTTGACTCGCGGCATCCGGGCCTTCCATGATCGTCTGGCCGGCCACGTGCGGGCCGCGCTTGGCGTGAGCTTGTCGCCCTGCCAATTTAGCCTTGACGTGCGCGAGCCGTCCGCCCCGCCGGTCGATGTGAACTACGCATTCGACGCCGCGTTCGTTTCGATTGGCTGGCTCATTCCAATGACGCTGTTCCGAAAGCCAATTGAGCGCGCTCTCCTGGGCAAAGCCCGCTACGAAGTGGCAAAGAACCTCTCGCGTCTGGCGGCCGACTGGCGCGAACGCGTTGGAGTCGTTATCGAATCCTTGCGCCGCCAAACGGCGGAGGCCGTGCGGAACGAGCTCGATGCGCTGGCGCGGATGGCGTCGCAGGACACGTCCAATGTCCCGCGCCTGCGCGAGCAGATCGCCGAACTCGAATCGCCGCAGGCGGCCAACTACCAGGCGATTCCTTAAAGCAACAACGCTGGTTTTCAGCCGGGTAAGCTTGTTGCCCGTTTTGGAGTGCGGCGGCAAGCGAAGCGCGACGCCGCTTTGGGATGGCGCGGAGCGCCGGGGCGTGCCGCGGAGCCCTGCGCCGGCAAGGTGACAGTTTCTTTTTGAGTTACAATTTCAATTGCGGAGGCTGGACGGCCAGACCAGACTAATTCCATGAGCAAATCGGAAATTCTGGAAGAATTACCCAAGTTGGCGCACGGAGATCGTCGCGAAATCTTGGAGCGCATTTTGGACATGGAGGAAGCCGACTTGCTCGGGGGCGCGCAACCCGACGCGGACGAGAAATCACTGCTCGACCGCGAATTGGAGGAGTATCAAGCGAACCCGAACGCCGGGGCTGAGTGGAAAGAAGTTGAGGCGCGTCTCCGCCGGCAGATTCGGTCGTGAGCTGGCGCGTCATTCTTCGTCCCAAAGCCGAAACGGATTTGTCCGAAGCTGCCCGCTGGTATGAAGCGCAACGCCAAAATCTGGGCGACCGATTTCTGGACGAGATTGGCCGCGTCCTCGATTTGCTCGAAAGCTCGCCCGAACGCCGCCCGGTATATTATCGCGGTTTCCGGCCGGTGCTAACACGGCGCTTCCCGTACAAACTGTTCTACCGGATTGAAGGCGACAAGGTCATTATCGTGCGAGTTCTCCACGCCAAGCGAGATCATCGCCTGCATCTATGACCACGGACGGAAGCGGTGAATGTGTAACCTTTTTCATTGAAAAATCGGCCTGAAGGTGGGAGATTCCCACCATGACAGTCGTAGCAGACCACAAGAAACGGGTTATCCTGCGTCTGGCCAAGCCTGGCGACAGGTTTGATGTGCAGGTGTGCAGCGATGGAAAATTCACTTTGACCAGGCTGGAGCCAGTCAATCCAGCGCGGCTAGCCAAGGTGCGGATTGAGAAACGCGGACAGTTCCATGTCGGTGTCCTGGACCACGCGTTAAACGAGGAAGCCCTTAAAGCGGCGCTCGCGGAGTTCCCATGAATCCCATGCCGGCACCTTCTCAAACACACTTATTGGACGTGAATGTCCTGCTGGCCGCCATCTGGGGCAACCATCCCCAACATGCCAAGGCCTTCGCCTGGCTGTCCGGGAAAAGCGTCTTGCTCTGTCCGCTGTCCGAACTTGGCTTCCTGCGCATCTCTACCAACCAAAGGGTTATCAATGCACCGATGGAAAAGGCGAGAAAGCTGCTTGATCAGTTCGCCAAGGACCGAAAGGCCGAGAGAATCGCGGACGACCTGGCTGCGCTGGAATCTCACCCGGAGAAATCTGAAAAAGTCACCGACCATTACCTGGCGGACCTGGCTGCCAAGCATGGCGCCAGGTTGGGAACCTTCGACACGAGCATTGCTCACGCGTCTGTGGATGTAATTCTCTAATAGCTCTATCTTTCAGAATACCGGGGCTGAGTGGAAAGACGTTGAGGCGCGTCTCCGCCGGCAAATTCGGCCGTGACCTGGCGCGTCATTCTCCGTCCCAAAGCCGAAACGGATTTGTCCCAGGCCGGGCGCCAGAGGTTTGATCTCGGCAGTTGGCTTCAAGACGCCGAAGAAGTTCACACTTGCGATGCGACTGTGGCCGAGTATCTGGCTCGTTCCGTCGGGAGAGGTAGATGGGTCCCCCAGTCATTGCGGGGGTAGGCGATCGCACACGGCCATCAGGGCGCAATGCTGGGGATTCTTTCTTCGTCAATGCTCCCGCCGTCCCGCTGGGCGCTATGCCGGCGCAAGACGGCGGGACAGGCAACACTGGAACGTGCGGCGGGGAATGTCTTGAGAAAATCCCAATGCCTGTTAAAATCAAAGCATGAAACTCTCAGTGACCATTGATCGCGACAAGGACGGGGTTTGGGTGGTTGAACGCCCGGCAATTCCGGGTTGTGTCAGCCAGGGGAAGACGAAAGAAGAAGCGGTCAAGAATATTGAAGAGGCCATTGCGCTTTGTTTGGAAGTCAGGGCCGAGCGGGGTCGGCCGCTCACGGTTGAAACGCGCCAAGTCGAAGTGCTCGTCTGATGCCTGCTCTGCCGGCATTAAGCGGACGCAAGACTGTCCGGGTATTTGAGAAACTCGGCTGGCAGGTCGCACGCCAGCGTGGCAGCCACATTAGGCGAAACCACGACCCTCTCCATTCCCGACCACAAGGAGGTTGCCAAAGGGACGTTGCGCAGTTTGATTCGCTCGGCGGGAATAACAGTGGATGAGTTTACGGGTCGGCTTTGACCTCAGCGGCATCACCGCCTTTTTGCTTGCTTCGGTAAAAAATGAATCCTCCCATTTTTCTGTCTCTAAATCTTTCTGTCGTGTCTGCGCGGCAGCGCCCTTCTCCCCTCCTTGGGCGGACTTGCGGCCAGGCGGAAATCGACCTGCTTCTTGAACGTGTCCACTTTGTTGACTTGCACCATGAGCCTGTCG
>JBEKSF010000149.1:0-20444 GCA_049517295.1 Verrucomicrobiota bacterium | reverse complement strand
AGCTTGATTTGTTTCTCTCTCATCCCAATGAGCAAAACAAATGAAACTGCCCATGTCCAGCACCTTGTTTAAGTCCTTCATTGAAAGCACATATCAGAGCGGCTCAAAACAGCCCTGATGAAATGCGCCGGGGGCCTCTTTTCCACCTTGCTTGCCGGGCGGAACAAACCTAAAGTGGAACAGATGTTGGCAACTCAAACCAGTGGGGTCGCTGTGCCCTTCCGTTTATCGCCGCCCCGCGCCTCGGGGTGGAAACAGATTGCGGAGGCGGTGGAGCCGTTTTTGCAAAGTGTTGCCGGGCAACTGGCGGCTCAAACCGAGGAGTTCGAACCCCAGATCGCCACCCTGGCCCGATACGCCCTCACCGCCCAGGGCAAACAGCTCCGCCCAATCCTCGTTTCCCTCAGCGGCGAGTCGGTCGGCGCCCTCAACGATTCGCATTTGACGGTGGCGGTGATCATCGAGATGATCCACCTGGCGACGCTGGTGCATGACGACGTGATCGATGAAGCGCACTTGCGCCGGGGACGCCTGACACTGGCGGCCAATTGGGGGAACGAAGTATCGGTGCTCTTGGGCGATTGCCTCTTCGCCCACGCGCTCAAACTGGCGGCCAGCTTTCCCACCCCGGATATATGCCGCGCGGTCGCGGCGGCCTCCAATACCGTTTGCGCGGGCGAAATCCTCCAAACCCGCTCGCGCGGCGACTTCAATGTCTCCCGCGCGCAGTATTTCAAAATGCTGGCGATGAAGACCGGTGAACTGTTCGCGCTCTCGTGTGATCTGGGCGGCTATTTGAGCGAAGCCACGCCGGCGCGGCGGCAAGCGCTGTGGCAATACGGCCTGGCCTTGGGCACGGCCTACCAGCTTTATGACGATTGCCTGGACGTGCTCGGTTCGGAGGCCGCGGCGGGCAAAACGCTGGGGGCGGACCTGGCTGGCGGGAAAATGACGCTGCCCATATTGATCGTGCGGGACCGGGCGGCGGCCGAGGACCAGGAACGGCTGCGGCGTTGGCTGGCCAATTGGGAGCCGGCATATCTGGCGGGGGTGGTGGAATTGATTGCCAAGTATGATGCCTTTAATGAATGCCGGGTGATTTTGCAGCAATACCTGGTCGCCGCCCGGCAGGCGCTCATGATGTTGCCGCCCTCGCAGGGGCGCTCAGGGCTGGCCGCCTTGACGGAGTTTTTAGCGGAACAAACCGAAGCTTTGGGGGTTATCTATTAGACTTCTCCGCCAGGAGCGGGATATTATATCATACGAAAGCTGAACTTGAAAAACCTATGACTCGCCCGCCGGCAGTGGAGCCTGAAGACGGCGCCGGGAGCGAGGAGACGATCGATGCCAGCCTGGTGCGCCGCGCCCAGGGCGACGATTTCGGCGCCTACGATCAATTGGTGCGACGCTACCAGGAGCGCATTTACGCCACCGTCTATCACATGACGGCCAATCATGAGGACGCCAATGACCTGGTGCAGGAGACCTTCATCAAGGGGTTTCGCGCCCTCAAATCCTTCAAGGGCGACTCCAGCTTTTACACCTGGCTTTACCGCATCGCGGTCAATAAGACGATCAATTTCCTCAAACAGCGCCGGAACCGCATCCAGATGAGCCTCAACGACATGGATGTAAATGTGGAAAACGACCCCGACCTTGTCGCCCTGGTTTCGGACAACACGCCGCGCAGAGACCTTAGCCTGACGGAGCTGCAGGAGAAATTGAACGCCGCCATGCAAAAGCTGTCAGAACACCACAGAATGGTTGTGACGTTGCACGATGTTCAAGGTCTCTCCCATGAGGATATTGGCAAGATCATGGACTGCAACGTCGGCACGGTTCGCTCGCGGCTTTTTTACGCGCGGCAGCAATTGCAGGCCTATTTGTCGGACTATTTGAAATAGCAGCAGCATGAACACAGACCCCGAGAGTTTTGAGGCGTTGCGAAAACTGATGGCGCTCAAGCGGCATGAATTGCCGCCGCCCGGCTATTTTAACTATCTGAGCGAGAAAATCGCCACTCGCATCCAGCGGGGTGAGGGCAAACTGAACCTGGTGGAGAGGGTTTACGCCGCTTTGATGTTGCGTCCGGCGCTGGCTGGCGCCTGCATCGTGGCCGTCGGCACAGTGTTAAGCCTCACAGCGGCTTACTCGGTAAATACCGCGCAAGACGATGCTTCCGTCGAAAGCCCGCGCGCGACGTGGCGCAATGCCGCCCCAAGCGAGGCCTTCGCCACCCGGATCGACTCAACCCAGCCGCTGCACGTCCCGAATTGGGTGGGCAGCACAAACCCCGGCGTACCGGCGGCGGAACTGCCCTCGCTCTTCGCCCCCGTCGCTCAGGCCGTACCGGTGTCTTTCGAGCCGGGCCGCTGAGTTCCCACGCTCGGGGCTTGATGGGGCCGTGAGTAAAGACGCAGTGTCACGACTGACACTATAATTCGCAAGGTGTTTTCCATCAACGGGTTGCGTCATTGGCAGTCGGTCGTTTTCGCGCATTCTGAGCCATTCTGAGGTCCACTCCGAACAAACCTTCAGCCTGCGTTCTGTCCCAAAAAAAAGAATTGCCTTGTCGGGCGGCGGTTTATTTGCCACAAGTCTTTTAGAACAATGGCAGTCAAACGATGCTAAAAGTGAAAACGAAACCTCAATCCCACCTTGCTGGTTCCATTTCCTTCACCTTATTCCTGGCTCTGGCTTCGTGCCCCAGTTCGGTTTTCGGCCTAGGCATCGCGCTGCCCGATCAGGACGCCTTTGCCACCGCCCGAGGCAACGCTTTTGTTGCCACCGCCGATGACCCCGCCGCCGTCTTCTACAATCCGGCCGGCATCTCGCAATTGCAGGGGATGAACGCCTCGGTCGGCGCCTACGGCATCGTCTATGGCGACACCTACCACAACGGCGGCAGCTCGATTGACAGCAAGACCCCCTTGGAAGTTCTGCCGCAGATTTTTACGTCATGGAACATTCCAAGCTACAAGTTGACGTTGGGTTTTGGCTCCTATTCGCCCTACGGGTTGAGGCAGGAATGGCCCGCATCATCGCCCTTTGTGGCCGGGGGCGAAACAGGGCAAATCAATTATTACACCATTATCCCGATCATTGCGTATCAGCTTCTTCCCTCCCTGTCCATTGCCGCCGGACCGGCCATCAGTTACTCCGAGGCCGACCTCAAGGAATTCCCCGGCTTTGTAAATCATTTTCGGGGGCGCGACACCGATGTCGGCTTCAATGCCGGCGTGCTGTGGCATCCGTGGGATCAGCACTCCTTCGGCGTCACCTATCGCAGCGCCACGGATATGAACTACAAAGGACATACCACGGACTACGTGGTGGCGCCTCCGTTTCCCAACACCGCCGCTTCGGCCAATTTTCATTTCCCGCAGACCCTTGCCTTCGGCTATTCCTATCGCCCGACGCTAAAGTGGAACTTTGAAGCCGACGCGAATTGGACGGACTGGAGCGAGCTGAAAACCGTGCCGGTCAGCCCTTTGGCAGCATTCGGCGACAAGCTGACTTTCGACTGGTCGCCGAGTTGGATGCTCGACTTTGGAGCGACCCGTTATATTGGAGCGGGCTGGCGTGTCAGCGGCGGCTACATGTACAGCATGAACTCGGTGCCCTCGTCCAGTTTCAGTCCCCTGGTGCCCGATTCCGACCGCCATATTTTTAGTATTGGCGTTGGCAAACAGTACCACAAATTTAGCTGGGATGCAGCTTACCAGTTGGCGTGGGGACCCTCGCGCTCGGTCAGCGGCGATACCGCTTATCCGTTGGCGGCTGGCAGTTACCAGTTCTTGAGCCATGCTCTCACCATCAACTTTGGCTACCACTTCTAACGCGGCCGGCGCCGCGGCGGAAAGCACGCGCCGCACCTTGCTCATTGTCGATGACGAGGAGGGGCCGAGGCAATCGTTGCGCGTCGTTTTCAAGGACGATTACAACCTCCTGCTCGCCTCCAACGGTCAGGATGCCATCGAACTGGCCCAAAAGCGCAAAATCGACGCCGCCGTCCTGGACATCCGCATGACCGGCATGAGCGGCACCGAAGTGCTCGAGAAACTCAAAGCCATTCAGCCGTCGATCGAGGTCATCATGCTCACGGCTTACGAGACCATCGACACGGTGCGGCAGGCCTTGCGCCTGGGGGCCTGCGACTACCTCAACAAACCGTTCGACGTGCCCAGCATCCGCAAAGCCGTCGCCACCGCCATGGAGCGGCATTCCTTTGCCGAGGAAATCCGCGCCAACAACGAAAAACTCGCCGCCCTCCAGGTCGAGTTGCACGACCAGAAATTGCAGGAGGAAATCACCCGTGCCCGAGGCGAGATCTACGCCAGCATCATTCACGACATCAACGGCCCGCTGACCATCATCTCCGGCTTTATACAGATCATCAACCAGCGCATGGGTGAGACCAACAGCCTGGAAGGCGAGGGTATGGAAATGGTCAAAGACCGTCTCCGGCGCATCACCCGGCAGGTGAGCAATTGCATCGAGATCTCCCATCGCTACCTCAGTTTCATGCGACAGCAGCCGGCCACACCCCACCGCGTCAGTGTCAATCAGATTTTGGAGGACCTGCGCGAGCTGCTTAACGTGCATCCGAGCAAGGGCGAAAACAACTTGATGGTTCAACTTCTGCCGTGTGAAGCCGAGTTGCAAATCAACGGCACCGACCTGATCCAGATTCTCCTCAACCTGGCCATCAACGGTTTGCAATGCACCCCGAAGACGCATTCAGTGGAAATCGCCGCCAAGTTCGTTGAGACCCCCCTGGATTTTTCCATTTTGCGGGACGGCCCGGCCGACCGCGTTCTTTCCACACCGGAGTTCGCCAACACGCCCCCCTTCGTGCTTCTGACCGTGCGGGACGACGGCCTGGGCATTCCGCCGGATGTCCTGCCCAAAGTGTTTCAGCCCTACTTCACCACCAAGCCGCCCGGCAAGGGCACGGGATTGGGGCTGGCCATCGTCCACCGCCTCCTCAAAGAGGCCAGAGGCTGTCTGCACGTCCATTCGGCTCCCGGCCAGGGAACCGCCTTCAACGTTTACCTGCCCGCGATTGTCAAACACTAAGAAGTTCCCTCAGCCTGTCGGCCAGGAATTGGTAGTGCCGCGGCTCATTGTACAATTGGGCCGAAATGCGCAGCAGCCGCTTCGGCGGCGCCGGCCACGGGATCACAGGAACTTCAATCCCGTGCCGCTCCAGCAATTGCTCCTGCAATGGATCGGCCGCAAGCGGCCCGGCCCCCTTTTTCGGGCGCGCGGGCGGGAGCGGGACCGAGGCCATGGCGCCCACGCATTCCGCCGGGCAGGGCGGGCCGATTTTTAGTGCTTGACAGAGAAGCTCCTGCCCCTCCAGCGCCAGGCGGCGATTACGCGCCATCACCTCCGGCCATCCGCCCGGGACCAATCCCCCAACAAAACGCACCGCCTCCCCCACGCTCAGGCAGGCGCTGGGGTCCCATGTCCCGCCCCAGCCAAACTCGATGAGAAACCGCGACCGGTCCTTGCGCGGCGAACTCCATCCGTGGCTGATGGCAAGCGGGTGAATTAGTTTCCGCCGGCTGGCGCGGACATGGAGGAACGCCGCCGCTATTGGTGCGCAGAGCCATTTGTGGCAGTTGCCGGTGTAATAGGCCGCCCCCAGCTTCTCCAATTCAAGCGGCACCATGCCCGGCCCGTGCGCGCCATCGACCAGCGTGTCCACTCCTCGTTTCGCCAATTCCCTCACAATGGCCCCGATCGGCAGAACCAAACCCGTCTGGCTGGTTACGTGGTCGATCAGCGCCAGCCGCGTGCGGCGGGTGACACGCCCCAGGATCGCCGCCATGATTTGATCCGTGGCCTGAAATGGAAACGGCACCCTGGCCACCACCACTTTGGCCCCGGCGCGTTCCGCCGCAAACTGGAGCGCGTTGTGGCAGGCGGTGTACTCGTGGTCGCTCACCAGCAATTCGTCGCCCGGCGCGAAGCGGAGCGAGCGCAAAACAGTATTGACTCCGCTGGTGGCGTTGGCCACAAAGACGAGGTTCTCCGGCCGCGCGCCCACAAAGCGGGCCAGCGCCGACCGCGCCTCGTCCAGCAGCCCTTCCAAATCCCGCGCCAGGAATTGCACCGGCTGGCGTTCCATCCGGTCGCGCAGTTCCCGCTGGAATTCCAGCACCGGCCGCGGACAACTTCCGAAGGAGCCGTGGTTGAGAAAGACCACTTCCGGGTCCAGCGGCCAGTGTTTTTTCAAATCGCTCATGTTCAGCCCAGCCTGGCCAATTCCTCCGTGACCAATTTGACCAGCGGATGGACGGTTTGACGGCTGAAGTCGAACCGGCAGCCGGCGGCCTGGAAAAGTTCCGGCAACGGGCGCGAGCCGCCCAGCGCCAGCGCGCCGTGATACTGCTCCAACGCCCGCGCTTTGTCCTGCTTCGAGTTGGCCCAGACTTGCAGCGCGCCCAGTTGCGCGATGCCGTACTCGACGTAATAAAACGGGTAGATAAAAATGTGAAGCTGGCGATGCCACAGTTTGGCCCGCTCCGCCTCATAACCGCTCCAGTCCACCTGGCCCCCAAATCGGTCCATCAATTCCAGCCACGCCCTTTGCCGCTCCGCGCGCTCATGCCCTGGATGCGTATAAATCCAGTGCTGAAACGCATCCACCGTCACGATCCACGGGAATAGCTCGACAATAAACTCCAATTGGGCGCGCCGGGCGCGCCGGGCATCATCGGGTGGATAGAACGTCTCGATGAATTCGTTGCCGAGCAATTCCATGCTCATGGAGGCGACTTCGCAAAACTCGATGGGCGCGCTGCGGTAGGTGTATAAATCCTCCTCCCGCGTCGCCAGCGCGTGGAAGGCATGCCCCGACTCGTGCAGGATCGTCCTGACGTCCCGATGGATGCCAACGGCGTTCATGAAGATAAAGGGCAGGCGCGATTCCGCCAGCGTGGATTGGTAGCCGCCGGGCGCCTTGCCTTTTCTATTGTCCAAATCCAGCAACCGCTTCTGGCGCATGAGGCGGAAATCCCCCGCCATTCTCTCATCCAGCAGGGTGAAAATCCCTTCGGCGCCGGCCATCAGTTTCTCCACCTTGTCGAAAGGCCGCAAGCCCGGTTTGCCCGTGGGATCGACCGCCAAATCCCAGGGCCGCAAGGCCGCCAGACCCAAATGCCGGCGCCGTTCGGCCTGCAATTGGCCCAGCGCGGGCTGTAATCGAACCGTCCCCGCGCGCGAAAGGCAAATTGCAGGTAATTGGCAAAGCCGGCGTTGGCCGCGATTTGCTCGCGCAGTTTGAGCAGCCGCTCAAAAATGGACTCTATTTCCTCCGCCACCTCCAATCGGCGCCGGGCCGTCAATTCCCAGGCCTCCTGGCGCAACGCCCGGTCCGGCTCCTCCAGGTAGCGCCCCATTTGCACGAGCGTCTGTTCCTCGCCGCGAAACTTCACCGTCAGCGACCCGGTCAGCTTCTGGTATTGCTGCGAAAGTTTGGCCTCCTCCGTCTCCAGCGGCACATTTTCGGGCCGGAACAGTTCGACCAGCAGGCGCGTGTTTCTGTCAAATACCA
Organism: Verrucomicrobiota bacterium; assembly: GCA_049517295.1. GTDB lineage: Bacteria > Verrucomicrobiota > Verrucomicrobiia > Limisphaerales > Palsa-1400 > JBEKSF01. The sequence goes on along the minus strand of JBEKSF010000149.1, from coordinate 12,880 downwards.
AATAGCGCTCCCGGGGCAATCGCGGGCGCAGCGGATGGGCCAGGAACAGTTGCGCCAGCTTGAATTGTCGCGGCTTCATCTCCGGCTCGATCCGCTCGACGAAATGAAGATAGGCCTTCTCCGCCTCCGCGTCCTCCGTATGGCAAGTCATCGCGATGTAGCGGCGGGAGGATTCCTCATCCAGCGCGGCGGCCAGTTCACCGCAATCCAGCAGCCACCGTTCCAGATCGGCGGGCGCGCGGCAGCCGGGCACGGCCGCCTCCAGGCGGTCGAACAATGGCGCGATTTCACTCCACTGGCCGAGATCGATTTTTTCCGGCACAAACGCGCGTGGCCGGTAAGGCGGCAATTGCTCAAAAGGCAACAAATTCATCCGCTGCAGGATAGCGGCAGCTCCGGCGCTTGGCCACTGGGGATTTCGCGACACGCCCGCCCGCGATGGCGGCCTGGAATGGATTGCCTTTTGAGCGCCTCTTTTGTGGAGCGCGGGGGCAAGCGAAGCGCGACCCCGCTTTCCTCTTCACAGAGGCGCTCGGAAATTCCGAGGCGGCAGGAATCACGCTGCGCCAAAAGCGGCGTCGCGCACATGTTCCCTCTTGCCGCCGCAGTCCATATCGAAATGAAACGTGCCCGCGCCAGCCGGTGGGTCAGTTCGGGGTCAGTCAATGGTATTGTGATATGACAATATCATTGACTGACCCCGTTTCCGCCAGCCGCTCAATTTTTGCATGGGGTGAACACCCCATAGCGCCCGCATCCTTTCTGAGCCAAAGTCGCTTCCTCAGTATGTGAACGTATGAAAGAGATTGAGCATCTTTCGGAGGAAGTGGCCGATGCACTGCCTGGTTCGGTGTATGAGCTAAACTCCAAATGAGCGAACACGAAGAAACAGGTGAGTTTCTGCGACGCTGCTTTTTTCACGACGAGAGCCGTGAGCGCCAGGAACTGGAGAAAGAGATCACTCAGATACAGCGCAAGGCGCGCTGTTTGCAAAGCGCGACCAGACTGATGGCTGTCTTGAGCGCGCTCGCTGTAGCCGGCCTTTGCTATCCAGCGATCTTGCTGGAGAACTTTCCCTACAGCGCGCCGCAATTCATCGTGAACCTCATTTGCGCTCTGGGCGTGGGATCACTGATCAACCTCCTGGCTTTTGCGGGCTTGGGGATGGTCTATCGCAAGAAGCTGAATCACCGGAAGCGGGCCTGTCAAACAGAGTTTCTGAGGCGGCGCATGCTTGACGACGAAAGCCCCGCGCTTCGGAAACTGCAGGAAGAAATCACCCGGATTCATCGCAACGCGTGCTGTGTGCAACGCGCGACGGGGCTGATGGCTGGCTTGACTGCGCTCGCTGTGACTGGCCTGTATTATCCGGGATTTTTGCTGGAGAACCTCTCCGACTGCGCGCCGCAATTCGTCGTGAGTTTTATTTGCGCTCTGGGGCTGGGATCGCTGATCAGCCTCCTGTCCTTTGCAGTCCTCGGGACGGTCTATCGCAAGAAGTTGGATCAGCAGCGGCTGGAATACTGTCAGACGGTCGCGAATCTGTTGGATGCTCGCTTGTCCAAGCCGGCGTGACCGGCCTCAGTTTCAACAAAAGCAACTCAACGGCTTACTTGATGATCCGGGACAGCAAGTCTGAAAGAGTTTTAAACAAATCCTGGAACAAGGCGTTCAAGTTCGGGGTCAGTTAATGGCATTGTAATATGACAATACCATTAACTGACCCCGTTTTCGTTTTCGTATCTCGTTTCGTTTCGTTTGGAAATTGCGGGGCGGCGGGAATCACGCTCCACCAAAGCGGCGTCGCGCCCGTGTTCCCTCTTGCCGCCGCAGTCCATATCAAATGAAACGTGCCCGCTCCGGCCTGGCCGGTTGAATGAAAATCTTGACGGGCGCAAACCGACGGCACACACTGCGAAAAAAGCATTTATGTCAAACAAACCTCTTAACGTCGGATTGGTGGGCGGCGGACGCGGCGCGTTCATTGTCCATCCCCATCAAAAGGCAATTCACTTTGACGGCACCCGCCGCGTCGTTGCGGGCGCGCTGTTCCCGGACCCCAAGATCGCCCTGGAAGAAGCCGCCAATTGGCCTTACCCGATCAAGGGCTACGGCTCCTACGACGAGATGATCGCGGCCAACAAGACGCTGCCCGACGATCAGAAGCTCGACTACATCCTCATCGTCACGCCGAATTTCGTCCATTACGACCCGGCGATGAAGGCCATGAAGGCGGGCATCGCGGTTTTCTGCGAAAAGCCGCTCTGCCTGAACCTCAAGGAGGCCGTCGATCTGGTCAAGACGTCGCGCAAGCTCAACGTGCCCTTCGGCGTCGCGCACACCTACCTGGGCCATTGGACCACCCGCCTCTCCCGCTACATCGTGCGCAGCGGCCTGCTCGGCGAGGTGCGCTGGGTGGACAGCTATTATCTTCAGGGCTGGCTGGCCACCAAACTCGAAGCCACCGGCCAGCAACAGGCCTCCTGGCGCGTGGACCCCAAGCGCGCCGGCGGTTCGGGCTGCGGCGGCGACATCGGCACGCACGCCTTGATGCAACTGCGTTACGTGACCGGTCTGGAAATCTCCCAACTGAGCGCCCAGCTTGAAACCTTCGTCGAGGGGCGCAAGCTCGACGACCACTTCACGATCTACTGCCACCTCAGCAACGGCGGCAGAGCGTTGGTGCGCGCCTCGCAAATCTGCATCGGCCACAAAAACGACCTCGGCATCACTGTGGCCGGCACCAAAGGCACGCTGGAGTGGAGACAGGAAGATCCCGAGCAATTGACCATCTTTTTGCCAAACCAGCCCGACCGGGTCTATTGGCGCGGCGCCGTCACACCGGGCGACGGCTTCCTGCCCAAGGACATGCCCGCCGACCTGATGGCCGAGCCGACGATTCCCGCGGGGCATCCGGAAGCGTTCCATGACGCTTTCGCGCGGCTGCATCGCTGTTTTGAAGCCGACGTGCGCAAATGGAAGGCCGGCGAGAAGTTCGTCTCCGACGGCAGCAAATACGCCAACGTCGCGGATGGTTGGGCCGGCATCGCGTTCATCGAGACGGCCGTCAAATCCGCCGCCGCCAACGGCAAGTGGACCAAGTTCCCCAAACTCGCGTCGTAAACCGCGGTGCCGTGATCAGTCTTCCGGCCGTTCGCCGCTGGGCGACATCTTGACCAGCTTGGGATCGAACTGGCCCAGCACGGTCACCAGGTCCTTTTGCGCGGCCATGACCTCGCGGATGTTTTTATAGGCCATCGGCGCTTCGTCCAGCCCCGCGCTGATGAGCGTCACGCCGCGCTCGCGGAGAAGGCGGTTCACGTCCTTCCAGTTGAACTTTTCGTTTGCCGCCTTGCGGCTCATCGCCCGGCCCGCTCCGTGCGCGGCCGAGTTCAACGATTCCGCGTTGCCCTTGCCGACCACCACGAAACCCGGTGACGCCATCGAGCCGGGAATAATCCCCAGCGCGCCCGCGCCCGCCGGCGTCGCGCCTTTGCGATGCACGATGACCTCGCGCTCGATGCCGCCAATGAGATGCTTCTCCTTCCACGCAAAATTGTGGTGATTCTCCAAATCGAGCAACACCCGCGCTCCGAGATTCTCCGCAATGTGGCGGTGGATGCACGCGTGGTTCGCCGCGGCGTAGCGACCCATCAGTTCCATCGCGTTCCAGTATTCCTGGCCGGGCTGCGAATCCAGCGACAGCCACGCCAGCCGCTTCAATTCGCTGGGCAAGCCCGCAAATTGTGAGAACGCGATTTTGCTGTAGTAATCGCAAACCGCCGCCCCCGTGCCGCGGCTGCCGCTGTGCGAGAGCAGCGCGACGTATGTTCCCGGCTCAAGCTCGTTGATTTTTGAGTGCGCCGTGAGCAGACCAAACTCGACGAAATGGTTTCCGCTCCCGCTGGTGCCCAGTTGCGACCACGCCCTGTCCTTGTTTTGTTGAGTAATCGGGCTGACTGACCAATCCCCGTCCATCACCTCGTGTTCGCGTCGTTGCGTGAAGGCGGAGCCCACTCCGAAGCGTGTCTCCGCCCCGATGGCCCGCGCGAGCCGCTCCTGATGCCGCTCCAGATCCCGCGCCGGAATATCCAGAACCGTCATTTTCATCCGGCACGCGATATCCACTCCCACCGCGTAAGGAATCACCGCGTTATCGGTTGCCAGCACCCCGCCAATGGGCAGGCCGTAGCCCACGTGCGCATCCGGCATCAGCGCGCCCGCCACCGACACCGGCAGCAAACAGGCCTTCTCCATCTGCATCACTGCCTCATGCTCCAGGCCTTCGCCCCACTGGCGATATTTCACAGGCTCAGCGCGCGGCGGAGGCGGCGCGGCAAGCAATGCCTTGGCAAACTCGCCGCGCAACGGATCCTCCCGGAACGCCGTCGGATTTGCGACGATGGCTTCGACTTCCTCCCCCAGCCGCGACTTGTCGCCGCCGCCAAGGACAAACTTGGAAACAAACTCCGTCGCCCGCCGCGTCGCTTCACCCAGCGGCACGCCCAGCCGGATAAAATCTTTGGTGTTCATTCCTCATCCACCTTACCACTGAACCGCCCGCGCGCGAGTATCGGCGAACCAGATATGACCGCCGCGGCACAGGCGCCGAGCGCGCCGCACACGAGCCAGTACGCCCCGGGATGGACCGCGAACAATTTCATTCCGGCGCAAGGGCCGATGATCAGCGCCAGCGACCACGTCAGCCCGGCGACACCCATGTAGCGGCCCCGCATTTGTGGCGGCGCCAGATCGGCGATATAGGCCGAGGCCGTCGGCATCATCGTTATTTCACCCAGCGTGAAAACGATCATGCAGGCCGCCAGCGCCGGAACCGAACGCGCAAAAGCGTTGAGAGCAAAACCAAGCCCGCAAACCACATAACCCGTCGCCATGACGCGCCGCGCCGGGAATCTCCGCGTGAACACTGTCATCGGCAGCTCGAAAAGCACGACCAGTGCGCCGTTGAGCGAAACGATCGCGCCATACGTCGCTGGGGAGAATCCCAGGCGCGTCACGTGCAGGCTGAAAGTCGAGGCCAATTGAAAAAACACCAGGGCGATGGCGAAATTCGCCAGGAGCAACTGGTGCAGTTGGCGGTCGCGCCGCACAACCCTCAGCGTCTCACTCCAACCGGCGTCGTTTTGCGCGCCGCCCGCCCCCCGCCGCAGCGCCAGCAGCACCACCACCCCGAACAATGCCGACGTGGCGGCGTCACCCGCGAAGAGCCAGAAGTATCCGTAAGCGGCCAGAAAACCGGCCATGGCCGGACCGAATGCGAATCCGGCGTTGAACGACACCCGCAGAGCGGCAAAAGCCGTGATCCGCCGGCCGGGCGGCACGACGTCCGCGAGCAGGGCCGTGCTGGCGGGGCGATAAAACTCGTTCGTCAGTCCCGTCAACGCCGTCAGCACGATGATGAGCGGAAAATGGCGCGCCTGCGAAAGCAGAAGCATCGTCGCCGCGCCTGAAAACATCGAGAGCACGATGGTTTCGCGCCGGCCGAGCCTGTCGGCCAAATGTCCTCCCAGCAGCGATGCCATCAAGTTGCCCGCGCCATAAGCGGCAACGGCCAGGCCCGCCTGGCCCACGGTGTACCCCCGGCTCGTCAGATACAGCGTCAGGAAGGGCACCACAAACGCGCCGAACTTGTTCAAAAACGTCCCGAAAAATAAAATCCACGCCGTGCGCGGCAGCGCCCGCAAACTCGACGGCAAGCTCTCTCGCCGCGGAGTTTCGCTCACCGGCGAACCGGAGCGGACAAGTTCATTGGCATTCATTTCAAATTTGATTGCACATTGGTCTTGGTGACATCGAACGGCAAGCGTCCTCATGGGTGCCCGCCCGTTGTTTCATTCCTTCAGATTCAACATGTCATTCATAAAATAATTGCGCGCGGCTACCGCGCCTAACGCGCTGAGGTGTTTGTTCTTTGTTGAAAGCGAAATGAGCGGTCAACTTTTGCCAAGCAATTGGCAAAGGATGGTTAGCTCGCCCCGGATTCAGCCAGCATCCTGCGACGCATGACAACGATGAGTCATACGCAGACAGGTGCCGGACCCAAATGGCTGCCCGCCCCTAACCGCGGGGGCCGGATCGTTCCAGCCGCGCGCCCGGGAAGTTGGAGTCGCCTCATGACCGCATTGCGCGCGGCCATCCATAAGCTCGTGCCGACGGGTTATGAAGACGAAATCGGATTCCATTACGGCAAGAGGCCCGTGTCGAATCCCTCGGCGAGCTTGGGCGAAGCCGTCGCTGAAAACTCGTAGCCCGCGCCGGTAATTCGCCAGCGTCCGCAGTATGCAGGACTGCCGCTCTGATTTGAGGCGCGCGGCATAGTCCTGGAAGTTGCAGACCAGATAGACTGGACGGTGATATTCAGGGAGGGGGTGATCGGTGAAAGGTCGGTGGCAACGTTTGTGGAACGGGCCGAGCAGCGCGTCATTCACCGCCCCGGCCATTGACGAACTTGACAACTTCGTCAAATCGTGCAAACCTTGGCGCATGGTTAAGACAGAACAACTGAATGGTGAAGATCAGGAGTTCGTGGCCAATTTGAGCCGCTCATTAAAGGCCAGGAGTCAGCGTTCCTCACCCGTGCAATTGGCCCGGCTCACCGGCATAGCCTTCCAGATCACGTTCGCGGGCACTCGCCGGGAGGACAAACTGGCCAACGCGCTTGCCCGGGGCCTCTCCGTGCGGGAGAAAATGGCGACTGAGGAAGGGGGCAGCATGTCGGCCGAGGAAGCGGCACGCCAGTTGGGCATGACCAAGCAATCGGTGCTCAACCTCTATCACGCAGGCAAGGTTCTGGCCTGGCGCACCGAAAAGCAGGGTTCCCTTCGTTTTCCGGTCTGGCAATTTGATGGCGACCACCGCCTGTCCGGCCTGGATGAGGTCATGGCACAGTTGAACAAGGCGGCCATGCTGGATGACTGGGCCAAGATCGGCTTTTTCTTGCAGACCCACGAAGGTCTGGGGGGGCGCAGACCCCTCGACTTACTCAAGGAGAACAAGCTGGCTGACGTGTTGCAGGCTGCTCAAGCCTATGGCGAGTAGCCCGGCGCAACGAGTCCTTCGGTTGCCTCCAGCCAACCTTGCGGGAATCAAGCTCCCGCGGACGGGGCAGCCTGCGCGGAATTGGTTCCGCGTACATCAAACCCAATTCGCCGCCACTTGTTTTTCGCTGAACACCATCCACCGCTATTCGCACAAAGATTGCCCCTACCCTTTCCTTTATCTGAGAGTGGATGCGGAGACTTGCCTGTTCGAACGTTTCGGTGATCTGGCTTACGACCATAAGCGAGCCGTTCCCCAATCCATTTGGTGTGCGCACAGCCTGTCCCTGGTACGGGTCCCTGACCTGGTCATTTGCGATCTAACCAGTCCCCGAACGTTGAGCGCGCTCATGGTTGATCTGAGCGCTCTGATGCATACGACGATTAACGCTCCCCAGGAGTGGGGGTTGGCCCTGCAACGCCATCCGGCAAACTTTCAAGGATTAAAGTTCCGTAGCCGGTTCAACGGCAAAGTTTGTCTCGCCCTGTTCCGGCGCGATGGGTTGGAAAAGCGCGTGAAGGAAAAAAAACTGAACACCCTCCCAAATGACGACGCTGCTGTGGACTGGCTCGCCAAGCACAAGGTCAGCTTGTATTAGCGGTCCAACCTCGAGCCGAAGGAGCAAATCCTGACCAGAGCCATCCAGCCCGGCATAGAGCCGTCTATGCCGCGAGCGGCATAGGCGGCTTAAAAGACCGCTGCTTCACTTCTCCCAAACGAACGCATTTGCCCGGCTTGCCCGGCACAATTCGGCTGATATAGTCACCGCATGAGGCGCTTTGAGTATCCACGGATCGTGGCCCGGTATTCTACAATAGCGGGAATGGCGGTCGGTTTCTTCATCTTCGCCAGTCCGCCGGCATCGCGGGCAGAATCGACCTTTAACTGGAAAGGCGGCCCCGGCGGTTGGAATGATGCTTCTATGTGGGGTGGACTCGTTCCTTCGGGAACTACTGGCGCATGGATCAACGGCACGAAAGACAAACCCGGTGAAGTGACGTTGGCAGGGGCTGATGCCTTGGTGAACCATCTCAGCATTGCCGACGGCGGCAACAGCGTCGCTTCTTTAGTGCTGGACGGACCAGCCTTGACCGTGAGCGGCACCGTTGACGTCGGCAAATACAACGGGTCGGAAGGGCGTTTCGTTATCCGTGCAGGTCGCGTGTTTGCCAGCACGATATTCGTCTCCGGCGGCGGCGGGCCGGGGATGCGCGGACGCGGCACGATTGAGATTGACAGTGGTTCGCTCGTCACCAAAGACATTGAACTTGGCGTGTCCGCCGGTTGCCATTCCACACTGCGCATCATCGGATCAAAGAGCTCCGGCATTGCCACGGAGGACGGGTTGCACATCGGTGTCTATAACTATCTGAGTCTGGAGAAGGAACCGCCTCCCAGCGCGACCGAATTGATCTTCGACCTCGATGCCGACGGGGTGACGCCGATCTTTACGTGGGGCACGACGGAGGGGCGGGTCAACTTCCCGGTTCCCGATGGAAAAGGCAACGGCCTGGGCAGTTGCCGGCTTGAGGTAAATCTGCTCGCGCCGCCGCCGACCGGCGATATTCTGCTGATCGGGTGCGCAAATTCATGCCACGGCACATTCACAGACCTGGCCGAGGGCAGTCCTGTGCGAGCGGAATTCAACGGGAAAACGTACGAGTGGAAGCTGACCTATCGGGGCGGTCCAACGGGACATGACATCCTGTTGACCGACGCTCGCGTTGTCATCGACGGCAAATTGGTTTCTTACGTGGACGCAAGACCGGCGAAGGCTTTCCGCTTCGATCGGACCCTGGTGGAATCCGCGTATCGGACGTTCTATAGGCAATCGGATGCGGAGGAACCTCCATTTGGCGGCGCGACGCCCGCGTTTCCCGGCGCGGAAGGATACGGCGCCTACGCCCGCGGCGGCCGAGGCGGACAGGTTCTTTTTGTCACGAATCTCAACGATTCGGGCCCCGGCAGCTTGCGCCAAGCGATTGAGACAAAAGGTCCCCGCACGGTCCTCTTCCGCGTCGGGGGCGTGATCGAGACCAAGGGGTTGGAAATCCGCGAGCCGTACATCACCATCGCGGGCCAGACCGCTCCGGGGGATGGAATTTGCATCAAGCGTGTCGAGAGTGGAGGGGGTGCGCTCACGCTCGTTGGAACGCATGACGTCGTCATTCGTTACCTCCGCATCCGCGCCGGCAACAACACCGGTCAGTTTCGGGGCGAGAGCTTCCGCGCCTCTGACAGCGACAACTTCATTATCGATCATTGCTCCTGCAGTTGGGGCAATCCAGAAACGCTTTCTGCATCAGGGACGGCCGACCTTTACACGGTCCAGTGGAACATTATTTCGGAAGGCAACGCCCAACAACGGCATGCGTTTGCGAGCATTGCGGCCGGCAACCGAAGCACCTGGCACCATAACCTCTTTGCCCACATGCTCAGCCGCGTTCCGCGCTGGGGCGACATCACCGTGCAATGCGATTTCCGGAATAACCTGATCTATGACCGGGGATTTTACTGCGGTTACGGAGATCTGCGGTCGTTAAACTACGTCAACAATTTCCTCCGCAAGGGCGCGTCCACGACTCAGAACCCGCCCCTTTTTGTTCTCGACCCGAAAGTGATCCTTCCGGGGTCGCTCTATGTCAACGGCAACATCATGGAAGGATATCCGGAGGTTTCCCGGGACAATTGGAAAGGCGTGAGCGCGGATCGATCCTTCGAGAGCCGCGAGCCTTTCCCGGCTCCGCCGGTGCGGACGCAATCGGCCGAGGCCGCATTTGAGTTGGTGCTCAGCAACGCAGGCGCCACGTTGCCGCGGCGGGATTCAGTGGACCTCCGCGACGTCTCCGATGTGCGCAATCGCACCGGCCAAATCATCAACAACGAGAACCAGGTCGGCGGTTGGCCGGTGTACGCTTCGGGTGAACCGCCGGCCGATAGCGCCCATGATGGGATTCCGGACGAGTGGAAGAAGAGCCGCGGATTGTCCCTTAGCGATCCAGGTTTGGGCAAATCCGTCAACGCCGATGGCTACACGGAATTGGAAGTGTATTTGAATTCGCTAACGACGAAATAGGCGCCGATTGGCGGTGACGAGTTTTCCAAACCTCGAAGCGAAAAATGAAAGACATCTATTTGCGCCTTGCTCCTTTATTGGCGGCGGCGTTCATCGGCCCTGGGAGTGCGGCTGTCGCGGGCACCGAAACGACTGAAATGTCGCCTGACTGCACCAAATGGATGTCAGGTCTTGGAAACTGGAACGACACAGCGCGCTGGTCGCAAGGTTTACCGAACCCCTACGAGCGAGTCGAAATCCACGGAGACAGCGAAGTATTGATTCCGCCCGGCACATATCTGGCGGCGGATCTGGAAATCGGTTTGACTTCTGGTGATCGCGCGCGCGTGGAAGTGGATGGCGGACAACTGATCCTGATGCAGGATTCGCTGCGGTTGGGTGAATATACTGGCAGCGAGGGAGAATTCGATCTCAAGGACGGTGCGATGCATTGCGTAATGGACATTTTTATCGGCGCGGCCAGCTCGGTGCCGGGTCGCGCCACCAAAGCCGTTCTCCGCATCCAAGGCGGAAGCTTTTTGGGACGCACGCTGACGGTTGGCGCCGGTCTCGGCGCGGAATCGCTCTTGTCCGTGGAGGGTTCGCGCGCCTCGGGGGTTCATGCGCTCGATTACGTTTATATCCAAGCTCTGGCCGGTCCGGCGGGCAATGCCGGCCAATCAACTCTCGCCTTTACGCTGGACGATCGCGGTGTTACGCCCATCACAATTCAATCCCGCGCCGACGGTTTGCGTATTATCAAAGACACCAAGAGCCGATGCCGGCTGGAGATTCGCCTGAGCGCCATTCCGCCGCGCGACGACATCACGTTGGTCTCCTCCCACGTGCCCACGCGAGGGACATTCGATGACTTGCCCGAAGGCAGCGACATCGCTGTGCAATACGGGGGCCACACCTATCGCTGGGAATTAACTTATCACGGTGGAGCGAACGGCAACAACCTCGTCCTGAGAAACCGAAGCGCTTATCCAGCCGGCGCGCCGCTCACCCACGTGTCGGCCATTCCTGGAGTTCCAAAACCGCTCTGGATCGAACACCCGCTCTTTCCGGTTTTCATACCCAAAGGCGAACCTGCTTTTGCCGGAGCCGAAGGTTTCGGCGCGTTCACTCCCGGAGGCCGAGGCGGCAAAACTATCTATGTTGATAATCTGGACGACTCCGGCCCCGGCAGTTTGCGCGATGCGATTGATACCCCCGAGCCCCGGATAATCGTCTTCCGCGTGGGCGGCGTGATTGCGCTCAAATCCGCTCTCGTCATCAACAATCCGTTCGTCACGATCAATGGCCAGGACGCGCCGGGCGCCGGAATCCTGTTGCGCAATCATGGCATCGTCGTGCGCGCTCATGACGTTGTCTTGCGTTATTTTCGCGTCCGCGTCGGCGACGATGACGTGCTCGCGAGCAAAGAGCCTTTAAGTTATTATCAGGGCGGCGAAGGCGATTACGCGCTTTATTTCATTGATGGCGCCAAAAATTGCATCGCCGACCATCTGTCCTTGAGTTGGTCCACGTCGAAAATGCTTTCAACCACCAAGGGCAGCGATCTCATCACGATTCAGTGGTGCATCCTGAGCGAAAGCCTCAATTTCGCCGACCATGGGTATGCCTCAATCGCTGGCGGCAATCGCGTGACCTGGCACCATAACCTCTTTGCCCATAACCTCAGTCGCAATGTTCGCTTTCAAGGAATGGTGGAGGCCGACTTCCGCAACAACGTCATTTATGATTGGGGGGACATGGCAGCCTATGGCGAATTCGACCGATTGAATTACGTCGGCAACTATCTCAAAGCCGGCCCCTCGACAACCCAACAACCAAGGCTCTTCCATGATGGCAAAGAGGTCGTCATGCCGAAATCCCTGTTCGTTGCCGACAATATTCTGGAGGGGGACGCCAAGGTGAACCAAAACAACTGGCGCGGCATGGGCTATTACTATTTTGACCGCGACGTGCTGGCGGCTGCCGAACCATTCCAAGCACCCCCGGTCACGACTGAACCTGCTCAGCGCGCCTGCGAACATGTCCTGAAAAGCGCAGGCGCGACCCTGCCGCGGCGGGATGTTGTTGATCAGCGGATTGTCCGAGAGGTGCAGGAAGGAACGGGGCGCCTTATTAAATGGGTGAAGGATGTTGGTGGCTGGCCAGATTTCCCGTCCGCAAGAACACCCCGGCAGCCATGATCTTGAGATGGTGTGCGCGCCCGGGAACGCTCCGGAACCAGGCACTGAAATCATTAAAGGGAACCCGGCACGGCCGCCATCCCGGACTTCCTTTGCCTGCGATTCCAGTCTTGCCGTCATTGGCAGACGTTGGATGCCTGATCGCGCACCCACGCACTGGTACTCAAGCGGCCTCCGCACTCACCAGCCAGGCCGATTCTGAGCGTAGTTTTCAGTTAAAACTGCATAAAAAAAGATGGCAACATAGTGGCGTTTGCCCTATATTTAGATGCATAAATGCATCACCAGATGACATCCGAAAAGCGGCAGTGGCCGACGCTCGAAGGACGCTTGAGGCAGCCGCTCACTTCGCGCGTGGAGGCGGTGCGCCAGCTCCAGACCACGATGCCGATTACGCCTGTCGCGCGGGCCGTATTGAAGCAGAGCAACGTCGCCTCATCCAATGGGCCGAACAAAACGGGAAACTAACCTCTTGCGGTCGGCTGCCGCCCGTGTTTGCTCAGGGTGGGGAACATGATGTCTTTTTTCAAAAACGCACCCAGCGGTATCTCAAGGCAACACGGCA
>JBEKSF010000148.1:0-13527 GCA_049517295.1 Verrucomicrobiota bacterium | reverse complement strand
CCAATTGCCGGTTGAGCAGACTGCCAATCGAAACCACCGGGATTTGGGCGGGTTTGACGTCCGCAGGCTGGAGGATTTTGACTTCGTCGGCGCCCGGCACGAACAATAGGCCCGACTCCAGGCGGTCGCCAGCCATGCGGCTGGCGTTGATGCCGCGCACCCGCACCCGGCAATCCAGCCACTGCTTGAAATCATTTGTGGCGGGGGAACCGAGCAAATAAACGAGGCAGTTTTGTCCCTTCTCATGCAGCAACAGGGCCAGGCGTCCCCGGCTTGATTCGGCGGAGAGGACACGGCCTTGAACCTCGACCCATTCGCCATGATCGAGGGCCAGGTCCGATAATGCGAGGAGGCGGGCCGGGGGCAGAAGGCCCTGGCCGACTATGGAGAGCTTTGGATTATCCAGCGTGTTTGTGCCGCGGGCCTGGCCCGTAATCTCGACGACATCGCCTTTCCTGGGCTGGGTGGCGAAATCGTCGGCGTTGAAGTAGAGCGTTTCCCGCTCATCGTGGACATACAATTGGTGCCATCCGGCGTCATAACAAACCACGATGCCTCTAAGGCGGACGGGCAATCGTGCCGCGGCCTGTTCCGGCGTCAGGTTTTTCAACTGGCGCAGGGAGACGATTTCTCCGTTGGCGGGGGCCTGCCCGAGCGCGGCGCAGGCGGCCGCCAGCCCGACAGCGGCCATTGCAACAACGTATTGAAACCGTTTCATAAATGCGCTTGTTTCCGGCATTAAGTCAGGCTCAGGCGCTTTTCAAGCCGGTGCAACGCCCCTTGGGGCCGCAGGAGACCCAGATAGAGATTCCAGTTCATGCCCGTGGCAAAAAGGGTATGGGAGCGCCCGAAAGAGGGCAAGAAAAAATGTAATAATTTTTATTGCATTCCAATGCGACTGTGATAAAAGAGGGCCAGCAAGAACGAAGCGCGGCAGAGGAAGTCTGCCTGGCGCGTTGTCAGAAACAGAAATAAAAACAAAAAAAATAACTATGAAATCAATCCAACTGATGACTGGTTCGCTTCTGCGACGCCCCATCGTGGCCGCGACGGCGCTGGTCATCGCCGCAGGCGCGGCCAAGGCCGCGGATTATCCCACGACGATCCTGGGGGACAACCCGGTCGCCTATTATCGTTTCGAGGAATTGCCCGGCGCCACGACCGCCATTGATTCCTCGCCCACCCAGAACAACGCGACGTATGAGTATGACAGCGCGGGGATGGTGCCGGAGCTGGGGTTGCCCGGAATCGACACCAATTCGATTGGTTTTACCGGGGAGGCTTCTTCGGACTATGGGTACGTGGATATCCCCTTTAACCCGCTTCTTGCGCCCGTGGCGGCCGACGGAGTGCATGGGGCGGCGTTTTCGATCGAGTGCTGGGCCCAGTCCTATACGGCGAACATCGGGGGCGGGTATATGTCGCTCGTTGGAATGTTCGGCACTTATGGCGGCGCGCCATACGGCAACGCCTCCGGCTGGCTTTTAGGCGCCACGCCGGGACCGGGCAGCCAATGGCTGTTTAACCTGAGAAACGGCGGCTTCCTTTTTGGCGCGGCAACGGCGGTGGTTCCGCTGCAGTGGACCCATTTGGTGGGAACATTTGATGGAACCAATGAGTATTTCTACATCAACGGCGCGCTGGCGTATTCGGCGGGAGGAATCACCGGGTATCTTCCGGATCCCAGCTACGATGGAGCCGTTGGGGCTGTTGCCAACGCCGGGCTGGTTCCTTCGGGCCCATACAGCACCTTTAACGGCGGCGTCGATGAAGTGGCCTTTTACACCAACGCACTGACTCTGGCCCAAATACAAACCCACTATCAAGTGGGCACAAACTCTTTCAGGGTTGTGCCGACACCGCCTGGCATCCTGACGCAACCGTCGGATGAGACCAATTATTCGGGAACCGAGGTTTCCTTTACTGTCACGGCCAACGGCACGACTCCTCTCTATTATCAATGGAGCCGGCAAGGGGTAGGCCCGATTGCGGGGGCCACCGACGCCACCTACTCTTTTGTTTCCCAGTACCCGGCTGACAATGGCGCGGGCTTTTCCGTATTGATCACCAACTCGGTCAGTTCCACCAATTCACAAACGGTCACCCTCACCGTGCAGACCAACCTCAATATACTTGGGCCGCCGTTCTCCATCACGCGCAACGTCGGCAGCCATGCGGCGTTTCGGGTGGCCGCCGGCGGGGCGCTGCCACTTGGCTATCAATGGTCGGCAAGCACCAACAGCGGCACGAGCTTCAGCTTGCTGCCAGGCCAGACCGCTGACACACTCTGGTTGACGAATGTTCAAATGACTGACAGCGGAAACCAATATGCGGTGATCGTCACCAACCCTTTCACCAGCTACAGCAATTCGGCGACTCTGAGCGTTCAGGCGCGGGCCGTCAACGTCGCCTTGAGCGGATACAGCGCCATTGTGGCGGCGGATCAACCCGTGGCTTACTGGCTTCTGAATGAAGCGTCGAATTCGGTTACAGCCACCGACGCCGTTGGCAGTTTTGACGGAGCCTACGACACAAACTACGGAACCATCGCCTGGGGCATTCCCACAGGGATTCCGAATAATCCGGTTCCTGGCGTTGATCTGCAAGACGCGCAGACCACCACCGCGGGCCAGGGCGGCACGGTCGATATTCCCTATGCCTTGGAACTCAATCCGTTCGGGCCTTGGTCTATGGAGGCCTGGATCAGGCCGGATTCTGTGGATGGCCAATTCCGAGTGCCGATCTCATCCATGTCCAATCCTGACAGCGGCAATTTCGTCAGTGGCTGGCTCATCTATGAATATGGGTCCATTCCGAGTTACTGGACAATGGTGATCTTCAACGGGGGAGCTTCCGGGTCGTTCGGAACGGATTTTGGGGATGCCTTTTCGACTCCGGGCACGTGGAATCACCTCGTCATTACTGACGATGGCGTCAACATCCTGTTTTATGTCAACGGGCAGGTGGGCAGTTCCTTTACAGTTGCCAGTTCGGGATACGCCCCGCAAGGGATCAATGGCGACCCAAGCCTGGCGGGCGATAACGAGGTTCTCGGCCAGCGCAGCGACCTTGCCTTTTTTGGCGGCAATGCGGGAACGGCCGACGTGGCGTTTTATAACTACGCGCTCAGCCCGGCTCAAATCCAGTCGCATTACCTGAACAAAGCGAGCTTCACTTACACTCGTTCGGGCAACAGCGTCACCCTGACCTGGCCCGCTGGCGTTCTTCTTGGCTCGTCAAAGGTCAACGGTCCCTACACGCCGGTGGCCACGAACTCGCCCTACACGATTCCAGCCGGCATCCAGCAGTTCTTCTACCAGGTAGAGGTGCCTTGAGTTGGTATTGCGCGGAATAAGATGAAAATGAAACCGGAGTGGCTATTCCACTCCGGTTAAAAAGGACCAATGAAAAAGCAAGCAATTCACGCGCCGAACGGCGTGTTCAATAACATTCGCCATCCGGTGAGCAATCGCTTTTCAACCCGCAATTTCGACAGCGAAAACGGGCGCGGTTGCCGGCGTGGATTCACGCTGATCGAACTCCTTGTTGTCATTGCCATCATCGCCATCCTGGCCGCGCTGCTTCTGCCGGCCCTGGCCAGGGCCAAGGCGTCCTCGCTCAATGCCAAATGCGCCAGCAATCTGAAAGAACTTCAGGTTGGCGCGGCCATGTACAAGGGCGATAACAAGGATTACCTGCTGCCCAATTCCCCGTTCTCCGGCTATTCCGGAGCCGGGGCGCCGGGCACCTCCTGGATCGACAGCACTGCCGTTGGCGCCGAGGGGCCGGGCGATGAAACGGGAAACACAAACATCGCGATATACTCGACGGGTTTGCTGGCGCCCTATGTGGCAAACGCGCAGGGTGTTTACAAATGTCCTGCCGATACGGTGCCCTCCGCGAATGGGGACCGGCTAAGAAGCTATTCGATGAACGGCCAGATGGGCGCCGTTTACATGGCGGCGGCCAAATTCAATGACGATTCTCCGGCCCTGCAGTATTCCAAGGAATCCGATATTACCCACCCCGCCCCGTCCGATGCGTTTGTGTTTACCGAGGAGAACATGTATAGTATCAACGATGGATACCTGGAGATGGACACTCACGGCGGCACTTTTCCCGACGTCCCGGCCGCTTACCATAACAACGGCGGCGTGTATTCCTTTGCCGACGGCCACGCTCAATATCAAAAATGGCATACGGCCTCTTTGAAAAATGCCAAGGGACACGATCCGCAGGTGCCTGGCGGCAAGAACAATGTTGACTGGCTATGGGTTGCGCAACATGCCGCCGCTGACCCGGATTCGATCCTCTTTTGAGGGTCGCCCGTGGAAGCGGCTGCTGTGGATCGCCTGCTGTTGCCTGCTGCCGGGCCTATGCCGGGGCGATTTGTGGGTCACCGGTTATTATCCCGGTTACGAATCGGGCGCCATGGCGCCGTCGAACATCGATTTGACGACCGTCACCCACGTCATCCATTTCTCGCTGGTCCCCAATTCCGACGGGTCGCTTGACAGCAATGCCAATAATCTGACGGCGGCGGCATGCGCCAAGCTCGTTGGCGTCGCCCACGCCGCCGGACGAAAGGCCCTGGTTTGCGTGGGCGGGGCGGGGAGCGAGACGGGTTTTTTGGGCGCCACCACGGCGGCCAATCTCGGCCTGTTTGTCGCCAACGCCGCCAATTTCATGTCCGCTTATGGGTACGATGGAGTGGACCTGGATTGGGAGCCGTTCAACTCCGCCGACGCCAATCCATACACCAACCTGGTCAACGCCTTGCGCGCCACGCTGGGCGCGAATAAGTTGTTGACGGTGGCCGCGCCGGCCTATCCCGAGTATGGCGACTCCCCCACCGCGGAGTTTGCCATGCTGGCGTCGGTGCAAGGCCGGTTTGACCAGATCAACATCATGACATACGACCTCTCCGGCCCTTATCCGGGCTGGGTGACGTGGTATAACTCGCCGATATACGACGGCGGCTACACCTTTCCGAACACGTCGGAGCTGGTGCCCTCGATCAACGGCGCGGTCAGCAATTTTGTCAACAACGGCGTTGTGCCGGCCAAACTGGGGATTGGGCTGCCCTTTTACGGCTACGTCTGGACCGGCGGCCCGGGCGTCAACCAGCCGCGCCAATCGTGGCCCACGAACAGCGTCCCGACGGCGGCCGCGTACACCTGGGCGACCATTGTCAATACTTATTACCAGAGCAACCTTTATCACTGGGACGGCGCGGCGCAGGCCGCTTACCTCAGCCTGACCAATGCGCCGGCGTCCGACGACATGTTCATATCCTACGACGACACTCACGCGTGCCAGGCCAAAGTCAGTTTCGCCCGCAACCTGCGCCTGGGCGGGATCATGATCTGGGAACTGAGCCAGGATTATTTGCCGTCGCAACCTTCGGGCCGGCGCGCGCCGCTGATGTCGGCGTTGAAAGAGGCCCTGGCCACGCCGGACATTGCGGGCATTCAACGGAGTGGAACGAACATCGGCTTGAGCTTTACCAGCTTGCCGCTGGCTTTGTATCGCGTGCTCTGGTCCAGCAATCTGGCGTTTGGCCTGTGGAACACCCTGACCAACAACGTGCCCGGCACGGGAACCAACGTGGCGATCACCGATCCCGCCCCGCCCGCGGCGCCGCAGCGCTTCTACCGGATTCAGACCCCGCCATGAGTGCCGGGCGCGCGCCGTCATAGAAGGCGCAAGAGGGAAGAACAGTGGGTTGGCCGGACAATTTGGCTGGAGCCGCCCGCCAAATGCGGTATGTTACCCTGCACAGGATGAGGCGAGAGACGGACTTTGTTCTTGAACAGGCTGCCTGGCCGGCAATGCTCCTTGAGGAGAATGGCGGGATTTGCCGGGCCAACCAAGCCGCGCGCCGCGTTTTTGGTTTGCCCGGCCAAAGGCGCGCCGCCACGCTGGCCTCGATCTGGGACGATGCCGCCGAGGCGGCGCCGGAGACGTTTTTGCGCAATCAGAGCGCCGCCGGCACCGCGCCGTTGAAGCTGCGTGTGAGCGGGGGAGCGATGGCGCCGTTTGTCGCCCATCTGACAAGAGTGATGCGGGACGGGCACACTTACCTGGTCCTGCAACTCTTCAAAGAGTCAGGGGCGTCTTTTCCGGAACTGCTCGCCGCGCCGGCGCCCACCGCGATCCAGCCCGATGCCGGCGATAGCACGCTGCTCAGTCTCGCCCAAGCCAACTGGCCGGCGCTGGTTGTCGATTCGCGCGGCGCTGTCATTTCCGCCAACCCGGCCGCCAGCCGGCTGTTGGGAGCGAAGGCGGCGGCGGAAGGCGCCGTCCTAACCACCCTCTGCGCGGCTGAAGACGCCGCTGCCCTGGAGAAGGTGTTGTCCGCGCCGATGCAGGCATCCGTCCCGGTGTTGCGATTACGACTTGCGCTCGGACATACGGCGCCGTTCCGGGTGTGCGCCTGTCCGTCTGGCGAATCGAAACGGACGCTGCTCCAGTTTTTCCGGGCGGAAGCAAAAGGCGACCCAGCGCCCGCCGCGGCGCCCGCAAGAGGCGAGGAGGAGTTTCTGCTGCAAAACGCCGAATGGCCGGCCCTGCTGGTGCATCGGCACGGAAAAGTGCTGCGGGCCAATCGCGCCGCCGTCCGCGCCTTTGGCTCGGCGATCGAGAAGCAAGAGGGCAACCTTGGCCTCATCTGGTCGCCGCAGAACGCGGATTCCGCCCAGCAGTTTCTCAATCTGCCCCCGCCCGCCGAGCCGGTGCCGCTGCATTATCTGCTCAAGAGCGGCTTGCCGGGCGTTTATCTGACCGACTTGTGCGTGACGGGAAACGAAGAAGTGCTTCTGCTCCAGTTGGTCACCGAGCTGGCGGCGGAGCCGCGCCCGACGGCGCCTCCCAAAGCCGCGCCGTCCAAGACCGCGCCTGCCTCAGCGGCAGCCACTCCGGCGCCGCCCGCAGCCGCGGATCCCAGCGCGGCGTATAAACAGAAACTGGATTGCGCGCTGCAACTGGCCCGATCGGTCGCGCTGGATTTCAACAACGCGCTGACCAGCATCCTGGGTCATACTTCACTGCTGTTGAGCCGGGTCGAGAGCGGCCATCCGTGGCGCAGTTCACTGACGGAGATCGAGAAATCCGCGGCCAAGGCGGCGGAAACCGCCAATGATCTGGCCGCCTTCAGCCGGCAGGAAAAGGACGTGCATGTGCAGGTGGCCGGCAATCTCAACACGCTGCTGGAGCGCACCGTCGCGGCCTTCGAAAGTTCGCTCGAAAAGCCCATCGCCATTACGCGCCAGTTTGAACGCAAATTGTTTACGGCAAGTTTTGATGAAGCCAAAATGCAACAGGCGCTGTTCAAAATCCTCGAAAACGCCGTCGAGTCCATTTCCGCCGAGGGCAGAATCAATGTTCAGACCAGCAACCTGGAAGTGGCCGAGCCAATGCAGGACCGCACCGCCAAGCTGACGGCGGGCAATTACGTGTGCGTCGAAGTTTCCGACACCGGCCAGGGGATAGCGGCGGAGGTGATGCCCCGCATTTTCGAGCCGTTTTTCACCACCAAAGGCTCCCGCCATCGGGGCCTTGGCCTGGCGTGGGTTTATGGCATCGTGACCAATCACGGGGGCGGTGTGGCCGTTTCCAGCCATCCCGGCAGCGGCACCACCGTGCGGCTTTATCTGCCAGCCAGCCGCCGCATCGTGCGCGAGGCGCCCTCCGCGCCCGCCGACTTGACGGGCAATCAAACCGTTCTATTGGTGGACGACGAGGACTTGGTATTGACAATGGGAAAGATGGTGCTTTCCGCCTTCGGGTACACGGTAATGACGGCCAACAGCGGGCAGAAAGCGCTGGAGATGTTTTCCAAATCGGAAAGCAAGGTTGATCTGGTCATCACCGACCTGGTCATGCCGAACATGAGCGGGCGGGAATTGACGGAGCACATCGAGCGCCTGGCGCCCGGAACGCGCGTGCTTTGGTCCAGCGGCTATCTGCGCTCGTCCGACTCGCGGGAGCAGGAGCGGTATTTGCAAAAGCCATTCACCAGCCAGGACCTGCTGCGCAAGGTCAAAGAGGTGCTCTCGGACCGGGGGGAGACAAGCGTGCCCGGCGCTTGATTATCATAAGTTGACATTATCGTGGTTTGGGGGTTGAATAACCCAATGCAAATCGAAAGCTTGAAAGTTTTCTGTGATCTGACCGAAACGGAAAGTTTTACCAAGGCGGCCCAGATCAACAAAGTCACCCAATCGGCCGTCAGCCAGCAAATCAGTTCGTTGGAGCGGCAGTTCAAATCGCTCCTCATCGAGCGCAGCAAAAAGAAGTTCCGGCTCACGCGCGAAGGACAGGTGCTCTACGATTACAGCAAGCAGATCATCCAGACGTACGACTCGCTGGAAAACCGGTTGCAGGAGATCAAGGACATCATCTCCGGCACCATCCGCGTGGCGACCATTTACAGCATCGGCCTCCATGACCTGCCGCCCTACCTGAAAAAATTCCTCAAAACGTATCCCACCGTCAACGTCCACGTTGAATACCGCCGCGCCAACCAGGTCTATGAGGACGTCCTGGGCAACGTGGTCGATGTCGGTTTGGTGGCCTACCCGACGCGCGATCCCAAGATCGACCTGGTGCCGTTGCGCAAGGACACGCTGGTCCTAATATGCCATCCCCAGCATCCGCTGGCCCGGTACAAGTCGATCAAGTTGTCCCAGTTGGCCGGCCAAAAATTCGTCAGCTTCGAGCCGGACATCCCCACCCGCAAGGCCATCGACAAAGTGCTGAAGGACCACAACGTCCAGGTGCAGACGGTGATGGAGTTCGACAACGTTGAGACGGTCAAGCGGGCGGTGGAAATCGAAGCGGGCGTTTCGCTGGTGCCGCAAGGAACGATCATCCAGGAAGTGGCTAAGCAAACCCTGGCGGAAGTCAGAATCGACGGTGTGGACCTGATCCGTCCGCTGGCGGCCATCTACAAAAAGAACAAAGTGCTCTCGCCGGCCATGAAGCAGTTCCTGGCCGTTTTGAAGGGCTGACTGCCGCCGGGCCGGTTGCGCAAACCGCCCGCCGCCCAATCACGTCATCCATCATCGCGCCCGTGCTGGCGTCCCTGATAGCCACATTCCTGTTTGCCATATCGGTCGTCTGCGCCACCCGGTCGGCCAAACTGCTGGGAGGCACCGAGGCCAATTTCTGGCGGCTGGCCCTGGCGACGCTTCTTCTGGCCCTATGGGCGCACATCTTCGGCCAGGGATTGTCGGGCCATGCGTTTCCCCTGTTTGTCGTCAGCGGCGTCATTGGAGTTGGCGCGGACGTGTTTCTGTTTCAGGCGCTGCCGCGCATCGGCTCGCGCTTGTCGCTGCTGATCATTCAATGTTTCGCCGCCCTTTCCGCCGCCGCGCTGGAATGGCTCTGGCTGGGAGCCAAGCTGACATTAGGCCAGGCGGCCGCCGGGGCGACGATCCTGGCCGGAGTGGCCATCGCGCTGGCGCCGGGCAGACATCTGAACGTAACGCGGCGGGCGCTGGCGACGGGCATCAGCTTCGGTCTGCTTGCGGCATTCGGCAACGGATTGGGAGCCGTTCTGAGCCGGCGCGCCTACGCGGTGGCGGAGGCGGCCAAGGAAGATATTGACGGCGGGACCTCGGCCTACCAGCGGCTGATTGGCGGCCTGCTGGTCGCGGCCATCTGCCTGCTGGTGGTCAAGCGCCGCGAAATCGCAACGCAAGCGACGGACCGCTCGGCCCCGCGCCTGCCAGAGTGGGACAAATGGCGGCGCGCGGGGTGGTGGGTATTGGCCAATGGATTGGCGGGCCAAACTCTGGGCGTCAGTTGTTACCAATGGGCCTTGAAGTCCACCAAGGCCGGCCTTGTGCTGGCGGTGGTGGCGACCTCCCCACTGGTGGTGATTCCCTTCTCCCGCGTCATGGAAGGGGAAAAAATCCAGCCACGCTCGCTCATCGGCGGCTTCATCGCGGTGGCTGGAGCGGTCCTCCTGACCTTGGCGCGGGACTAAAAAATGTGGACAGAAATTAACACAACCGCCATCAAATTGTCACCGGACTGTGCGATTGTCAGGATGTGAGAAAAGTCTTGATCCTGACGGCGGGATTCGGCGATGGGCACAACACGGCGGCCCGCAATGTGGCAGACGCATTGGAACTGATGTCCGACGAGGTCAAAGTGGAGGTGCTCGACGTCTTCCAATCCAGCCTGGGCCTGCTCAATGACGTGCTCAAGAAGGCCTATCTGGGACTGACCCGCTACGCGCCCGGCGTCTGGAACGGCATTTACTCGGTGCTGGACAGTTCGACCAAGCTGGAAAGTAATTTGCTGGCCTTCGGCAATCTAAAGGACGCCCTGGAACAAATCCTCAGCCAGGCACAGCCTGATTGCGTCATCTCCACCTATCCGATCTACGCGCATGTCATCCGCGAGATTTACCGCGACCATTCCGAGCGCCCCTTCCGATTCATCACGGTGGTCACGGATTCCATTTCGGTCAATTCGTCGTGGTACCGCGCGCCCAGCGACTGGTATTGCGTGCCCAATGATGCCACAGCCGGGGTGCTCCGCGGCAACGGCGTCGCGCCGGAAAAAATCAAAGCCTTCGGCTTTCCGGTCAACCCGGTTTTCGCGGAGAAACAGGAAGAGGCCCTTCAGGGGCCCAAAGCCGGCGCGCCCATCAAAATCCTTTACGTCATCAACACCGGCAAGAAGAAATCCGGCAAAGCGATTGACCGCCTGCTGGAGATTCCGCGGGTGCATCTGACCATCACGGTGGGACGCGACGCGGAGTTGAAGGAGAAGCTGCTTCGGCGCACGGAAAAATTCGCGTCCCGGGTGCGGGTGCTGGGCTGGACCAACCAAATGCCGCGGCTGATGCTGAGCCACCACCTGGTGGTGACCAAGGCGGGCGGAGCCACCGTGCAGGAGGCCATCGCCGGCCGGTGCCCGATGATCCTCAACCAGGTCATTCCCGGACAGGAAGACGGCAACGCCCAGTTGGTGCGGGAATTGGACGCCGGGGTGGTGGCGGAAAAGAACCGCGACGCGGTCGCGTGGGTGATCAAGGCCTTCGCCAACGATGGACGGCTCTGGCGGCAATGGCGCGACAATCTGGCCAGGGTTTCCAAACCGGACGCTTCCCTGCGCATCGCCGAACTGGCGCTCAACGAATGCGAGCACGACGGCCCGCCCGGCCGCCTCTTTGAGTCCCACCAACCCGGCATCACCCGCCCCGCCCGGCGCAACTCGGACGGCGGGCCACACGAGGCGCGGATGTTGCTGTGCGATTTCCATATCCACACCAATTATTCCGACGGCAAATTGACCGCGCCGGACGTGGTCGATTTTTACGGAAAGCGCGGCTTCGATTGCATCTGCATAACCGACCATTTGGGGGATCCGCGGCGGCTGATCGGAAAATTGAGCAAGCTGGTCAACCTCACCCTCGGAGCGGAGCAACTGGACGAGTATTTCGACGTGCTGGAGCGGGAACGGCGCCGGGCCTGGCGCAAATTCGGCATGTTGGTGATGACGGGCATTGAGTTCAACAAAGACGGTCTGACGCAAAAGTCCTCGGCGCACCTGCTGGGCATTGACCTGAAGGCGCCGATTAGACCGGCGCTGGATTTGGCGCCGACCATCGCGGAGATTCACGCGCAAGGCGCTTTGGCCGTCGCCTCCCATCCCCACATTATGAAAAGCGAGTGGGGAAAGAACACCCTTTACCTCTGGGAGCACCAGGAGGTGTTCGCGCCCCTGATCGACGCCTGGGAAATCGCCAACCGGAACAACATCTTCACGCCGGTGGGACTGAAGCGGCTGGCGTTTTTGGCCAATAGCGATTTTCACAAACCCAAGCACATCTATTCCTGGAAGACCCTGTTGCAATGTGACAAGGAGCCGGAAGCGATCAAGGAGTGCATTCGCAAAAACGAGCATCTGGCCATCACGCTCTACCGCGACAACGCGCCGGCCATTGGCGCCACGACCGTGCCCAAGGAAGCAACCCCCGTGGTGCGTCTCGATACGCCCGTGCCACTGCGCAGGCTCAGCGCCTAAAACCAATCCCCGGGGACCTTGAGATTGAAAATTGGTCATTGAGAATTTGTCATCTGTCATTTAAGCAGTGTCGCCGTCACGCCCCAAGATTCTTCCGATAACCAAGGACAGATTTTCAATGACAATTTCTCAATCGAGATATCCGGAATTCTTAAGTATTGCTTCGCCAAAGGGACTTGCCCAAAAGTGCATCGGCTGAGTTCACTGCGCATTTATCCTTGCGTTGCCGCACCGGGTTGGGTAGCGTTTCCGGCCATTGAACAATATGAAAATTTTGAGCACTTATGCCGCCATCACTTCCAGCGCCATGCTTCTGGCGCTGCCCTCCATCGCCCAGGAAAATAACATGCTGACCGACGCGGAAAAGGCCGCCGGATGGCAGCTCCTGTTTAATGGCACGAACTTCGACGGCTGGCATTGTTGGCACCGCACGCAAATGCGGCCCGGCTGGGTGATCAAGGACGGCTGCATGGTTTGCGCCAATCCGGCGCAGGCGGGCGATATTGTGACCAGCGGCGAGTATGGTTGGTTCGAACTGCAACTGGATTACAACATTACCCCCACCGGCAACAGCGGCATCCTCTATCATGTCGCCGGCGAGAACACGCTCCCGCCGATGCCCACCTGGTTCACCGGCCCGGAATTCCAACTGCTCAACAACGTGGACGGGCACGACGCCGAGCCGCGGCAATTATCCGGCTGGCTCTATGGTTTGTATGCGCCGCCCATTGACCCGAATACCCAACAGCCGCTCGACGCCACCAAACCGGCCGGCCAATGGAACCACATCCGCCTGCTGGTCACCAAGGAGAAATGCGAGCACGACATGAACGGAGTCAAGTATTTCGAATACGTGCTGCACAGCGACGACTTCAACCAGCGCGTGGCCCGGAGCAAGTTTTCCCAAATGCCGCCTTTTGCCAAGGCGGACGCGGGGTGCATCGCCTTGCAGGGCGATCACGGGGCGATTTCGTTCCGCAACATCAAGATTCGCGTCATCAATCCGTAGGGCTACTTAGGCTCCGGCATGAACCGGTAGCCGACGCCGCGGACGGTTTCCAGGAAACGGGAGGCAGGACCGAGTTTTTCGCGCAGGCGGCGCATGTGGGTATCGACGGTGCGGGTGTCGATGTGCGACTCATACTCCCAGACATCGCGCAACAATTGATCGCGCGACTGCACGTGGCCCGAGCGCTGGATCAACAGGGCCAGAAGCTTGAATTCGGTGGCGGTCAACTCCACCCGCCGGCCCTTGACCAAGACAAGGTGGCGCGAGACATCGATTTGCAGGGGTCCAAAGACGTAGGCGCCTTTGGTTTCGGCGCCGCTGTTTTGTTCCAGCCGTTTCTTGACACGCAGGATCAATTCGCGCGGGCTGAAGGGCTTGGGGACATAATCGGTGGCTCCCAACTCCAGCCCGACAATCCGGTCAATTTCGCTCGCGCGGGCCGTGAGCATGATGATGGGGATGGCACTGGTTTTGGC
>JBEKSF010000147.1:0-13877 GCA_049517295.1 Verrucomicrobiota bacterium | reverse complement strand
ACGGTAGTGGACTATGGGTATGTGCGAAGCGGTTGGAGCGCGGAGGTTTCCGATGGCCTGAGGCGAGGGACGCTCGCAGCGTGTCGATGCGGCCCGAGGAACTAGCGATGCTGATCAGCGGGATGGATCTGGCGCAAGCGCGTCCACGGCGCAACTGGTATCGTCGAGCGCCCGCAGCATAAAACATTTTCATCTAGTTTTGTGCGACGAAAAAAATAGTTCGGGATCAGGCGAAAAAACACTCGCATGGATTCACGTTTTCGCTTACGATAGAGCTTCCTCGTGAGCGTCGCCAATCCCCAAGTTCGCATCGCACAACTGGAACGCGAACTGCACTGGGCGCAGTTGAAGATTCAGGTATTGGAAGAAAGGCTGCGCCAGCAACGCATTCGCTTTTTGGGCCCGGGTAGCGAAACGCTGAGTGATCTGCAGCTGGAGTTGTTGGCCGACGAAGAGCCCGGCGTAACCGCGGACGAAGTGGAAGCCGAATCCCGGCGCGAGCGGATGGAGCAGATGGCGCGCCGGGAACGCCGGCCACATCCTGGCCGGGAGCGCCTACCGGAGAATCTGCCACGCGTGGAGAAAGTGATTCGTTGCGACGAGCAGACCTGCAAGGCATGCGGTCGTGCAACAACGATCATCGGTTACGACGAAAGCGAGCAGCTGGATGTAGAGCCCGCGCGCTACTTCGTGCGAGTGATCAAGCGCGAGAAGCGCGCGTGCCGCAACTGTGAGCAGAGCACGGTGACCATGGCTCGGCTGGAGCCGCGCATCGTAGAGAAGGGATTGGCGAGCAACGCCGTAGTCATCGACACGGTGGTGTCGAAATATTGCGATCACCTACCCCTGTACCGACAAGCGGCGATTCTGGAACGCGAAGCAGGCCTGGAGATTGGCCGGGCAACGTTAGATGGCTGGGTCATGCGAGTAGGCGAGTCGCTCATCCCGGTGGTAGAAGTTGTGCGCAAGGATTTGCTGAGCGGGGATTACATACAGGCAGACGAGACTACGATTCCGGTTCAGATGCACGACCGCCGCGGCAGCAATCACGAAGCGTATTTGTGGCAGTACGGCAAACCGGGCGGGGAGACGGTTTTCGATTTCTGCCTAGGGCGTGGCCGCGAAGGTCCTCTGAAGTTCCTGGGGAATTGGGAGGGAATACTACAGACCGACGGGTACCAAGGCTACGAGGGCGTGGGCGGGCCGAAACTGGTGCACGTGGGCTGCTGGTCGCATGCGCGCCGTAAGTTTGTGGATGCGGTCAAGGTGTGCCCGCAAGATGCCGAAGCGGTAAAGATGGTGGTCCGTATGGACGCCCTATTTCTGGTGGACCGCGAAGCCCGCAAGCAGAAGTTGACGCCGACCGAGCGTTTGGCATTCCGCCGCGAGCATGCCCGCCCGTGGGTGGATGAGATCCGGGAAGCGTGCCTGACGGTCTCCCGGCAGGTGTTGCCGCAAAGTGCGTTGGGTAAGGCCACGGCCTACACATTACATATGTGGCCTAAGCTAGAGCGCTGCTTTGAGTACGAACAGGTCGAGCTGTCGAACAATCTCGCGGAGAACTCGATGCGTCCGGTGGCACTGGGCCGCAAAAACTGGCTCCACGTCGGCAGCGTCACTGCCGGGCCGAAGGTGGCAGCGATTCTTTCTGTTATCGAATCTTGCCGCAGGTTGGACATTTCAGTAAAGCAATATCTGGCTTCTGTACTTCCGGGATTGAACCGCCTTACCCTCGGTCAGCTTGCCAACCTCACTCCCGCACGCTGGTCCGCCAACCGCTCAAGGTCAAACGCATGACCCGCGCGGGCAAGCCCGTGCAAGTCACCGACAACGGCCAGCCTCTTTGGATTCTCCAACCCGCCCAAGGCACGGAAACCGACGAGGTGGAACGCCGCCGGGCGATTGACGAAATCCTGGACGAGGTGCTGCGCGAGAAACCGTCGAAAACCAGCGCGGCCAAACTTCTGGAAGAATCGCGCCGGTGAGAACCTACGCCGACAGCAGCTTCATGCTTCGATTGGTCACGGGCGAAGCAGATTCACCCGATGCCATTGCTGAGTATCGCCGCCTCGGTTCGCCCAGGCTTTTTTTCCTCCCATTGCACGCATTGGAAGTGCGAAACGCCATCCTCCAACGCGCGTTTCACCAGCGGTGCTCAGTTTCCTCCGGCGAACGCCAGCATGTCGCGCGCGAACGAGACGCCGCGCTGGCGCGCCTCAAACATCTCCTCGCTCGCGGTGCTCTGCTGGATGTGACGCTGGACATGGACGCCGCCATCACCCGGGCAGCAGACCTCTCCACCGCCTACACTGAACAACTGGGTGCGCGTGCCATTGACCTGCTTCATGTAGCTTGCGCGCTCACGCTCGAAAGCGAACTGTTCCTCACGGCGGACGCCCGCCAGGCGCACTTGGCCAAGGCGGAAGGCTTGAAAGTCGTCTCAGTTGCCTGACATCGCCCGCGCCTTCACGGGCGGAGATGCGCTGTTACACCACAATCCTAAGATCGCTGCCTGCGGAAGACTCGACTAGCGGTTCACCCAAGCCGGCTCTTTCATTTCGCCAGTTCTTTGAGGGCGTGCCGATATCGGCGGCTCAAGCTTTCTGTGGCTTTCAACTTCCGCGCAAACTCCGGATTGCTGGCGGTGAGCCGGAAACCGCCATCAGTCGTATCCGTGAGATAAACCGCGTCACCGTCGCCGGCGTTCAACCGGGCGAGCGCTTCATTCGGCAGGACGAGTCCAATCGACTTGCCAACCTTGCGCAGTTTAAGTTCCAAAACCATGCAATCAACGTACCCACAATTGTTTTAACGTCAAGCACATTGTGAATTTGATGCAAGAAATAGGATGACCAACTCCATTCACAAGGGCATAAACGCCTTCAAGTGGCGTGATGCTACGTTACATCATGATCACCATAAAGCGGGGCCCCTGTTCAGACTCGCACCAAGTGCTTGCGCACGGCCACCATACGAGTTTACGAAACTCGCCCTGTCGCTTCTGAGGCACGGGGGCGTTGAAATGAAAATCCAGAAGTGGTGCTTAATTGTGGCGCTTCGCCCGTGGTGAATTCTCATCTGGTGGAGGAAAGAGTGGAGTGACGATTGCCGCACCGTCGATGTCGTAGGAGATAAAATCGATGCCTTCCGCGGTCTGCCGAAGAGTGTAATTACCAGGTGAATCCTCTTCACGCCAGGGTAGCCCGAATATGGCGTTCGTTTGAACGGTGATTTGCAGATCGCCACGCTCCGGGGAGCCCTCCCGGAGCTGCTGACGAACCCATGCCAAGTCCGGCATATTGGTTGCGGCTTTGCCCCACCGATTCTCCAACGCCCAAGGAATCTCGTGTAGGTGCCACATTCCGGCATCTTTGAATGAGGCCAGTGAAACGGAAATCTTTGGAACAAGTAGGTATATTGGACACCATAAAATCACTCCGAGGAGTATGGCAATTCTGCAGCACCTCCAGCACTGCCTGGCCCACGCACGTTGACTGGTAGCCGTGCAGTACCACACCAGCAAGGCCATGGCAATCAATGACAAGCTGACGTTGGAAGCAAGCATGGCGGCGCCATGCGGGCTGAAGTATGTCAATCGCTTTTCTTGAAATGGAGTCCAAGCGATATAGGCGTCGCGCTGCATCTCCTCACTGGACAGTTGCGCGGTCAACTTCGTTGCCACAGGACTTTGGTCCACGAGCGCCCGTAGCAGCGGATGCCGGATTCTCAAGTCCCCGTTATCACGGTATTGCGGACGATCATCATTTTTTGAAACTGGGTAAACGGGTTTTGCACAACGCTCAACGGCGAAACCGGAAGCCGTAGCGCAATCAGGTCCGAAAACATACAGATCAATCCGGCAATGGTTGTTACCGATTGCGGTAAGACGAAGCGGGTACACGGGGTTGCGCGTTTTGAAGGTCAACGCCAGCGGATGTGCTCTGGCGGCTTCGTGCAACGAAGCATCCAAACGAATTTTGCTTGCCGTGAAATACCAACCTTCCTTTGCGTAGGCGCGGATGGCAGGGAGAAAACTCGTTGGAGTCGCGAACCCGTTCTTGTTCAACCATTCAATCAATGCCGTGCCATCTTCCGATTTAAGAGTAGCAGTCTCATAAATGCCCACCACCTTCCGGGCAAAAACGTGAACTTGTTGGTTCGCTGAGACGGCTACACTCAGGCCACTGCCGGCAGGCAGAAGCATGGACCAGAAACATATTAGCAACAGCCACAATAAGAGAATCCCTGCAATAGATCGGCCCTGCCGTTTGAGGCGCAAAACCGAGTAAAGGAACAATCCAACTAGAATCGGAAGCCAGAATAACGCAGGGACATTATGAACGACTTCCGGCCGGAAAACGGTTTGCAGGGTCGGAAAGAAACCAACGGTCGCTGCTTCGATTTTGGGCAAGGCCGGCACAGGAATGACCCAGGCAAAATTCGTTCCCTCTCCGTGAAATGAAGTATCGATAACCAAAGTTTCGGTGCCATCAGCGAAGTGAATCAAGGCGCGCTGATCAGGAATTTCAACTTTTGCAAACGGCGTTGGAGGTATGACACAGCCGTCTCCAAAGGCGCTGGCCGAAGCAAACAGGAGACAACCTACCAGTAAACCCATTGTCTTTGGATTCATGCCGGTCAAATAACAGAATCGCCCAGCAATTGCGAGTTTAATTGTCATGGGCACGGTGGTTCGATCTACTCGGGCTACGGTAAAATGGCGTCCGCGGCAGGAATCGCACCTGCGGCCTTCACCGTCGCAAAGCGACGCTCTGATCTAACTGAGCTACGCGGACGAAATGATTTGGAATTGGCATCCGTGATCGGACTCGCACGGATTAGGCCCGGTTTGAAGGGCCAGTTGCTCGACCTGCTTTGCATCCACGGACTGCTTGCGTAGGGCGAACAAATGGCCCCCGAGGTTGGTATCGCACCAACGTCTCCTCCTCTTCAGAGAGGCGCTAATCTGCCTCAGATACTCAGGGGTGCTTGCGCACGATCACCATTGCGCGCGGCCAAAATGGTCGTCCCGCGCAGGAACGCTCCGCGATCTCTCGCCTACAAGGCGAGTGCTCTGCTTTTGAGCTACGAGACGATGGTGAGTTGCGGCTTGACTCCAAACCGGTTCGATGGCCGGAACACGATGTTCACTTTCACTCGCGGCCGGATGCGGATGACACGTTTTGGCCTATAGCTCCGGCGATAAAGCAACTGACTTTGATAACGCATGATGGGTTTCATTGGATTTCCTTTTGTTGACGGTTTTATTAAATTCACCTGAATCTCATTCTCCTCGCATCTAAACGGCGGAAACGGCGTGACGACTGGCGGCTTGGCTTGTCTGTATCCATTGGACCGGACGGCAGGCGGGCTTTCGCGGGCGTGAAGCTGTCCCGGTGCAATGACCAACAGAATGACAAAAAGGGCGGTCACGGCCCGATGTCTTTTAGAACATCGGCGGCTCCCCTTCGTGCTGGCCCTGGCGGCGGTCATTTTTATGCTGCCCGCTTTGTCAGTGGGACTCCTGGGCGATGACCTTGTCCAGCGACTGAACCAGTTCACGCCAGCTCAATTGCCGCCGCACGCCGTGGACACAGGGTTTGTGGCGACGGACTCGGGCACATTGGGCACGGTCCTCGTCAATTTGTTCGGCTATGTCCGCGGAAAGGAAGCGGCGACGCGGGCCAGAGACTACGGCATCGCGCCGTGGTGGGCGTCGGAAGGCTGGACGGCCGCGTTGTGTCGGCCCTTGACGGCGTTCACTCACTGGCTGGATTACCGCCTGTATCCCAACTCGCCCGCGCTGATGCACGCGCAGAATATCGCCTGGTACGCCGCGGCGGTTTTTCTGGCGGCAACGCTTTACCGCAAAATCGCGGTCTCCGCCGGCGGCTGCGATCTCCGGGAAAAAACCGCTGAGTCAAGTGTCCGGCTTAAAACGCAGGCGGGCGTTTGCGCCGCGGGCTTGGCGGCCTGCTTGTGGTTGCTGGATAAAAACACTTATGTCCCTGTGATGTACGTGGCAAACCGCGGCTTTATCATATCGCTTGTTTTTGGGCTGCTGTGTTTGCACGCCCACCTTCGATGGCGAACAGGCAAATCCATCGCGTTGATGTGGCTTTCCGCCTTGTGCCTGCTGCTGTCGCTCCTGGCCGACGAGGGCGGGGCTTCAACGCTCGCCTTTCTGATGGCCTACGCGCTTGTGCTTGATCCTGGCGGGTGGCGAGCGCGTTTCACCAGTCTATTGCCCGCCGCAGTCGTGGTGATCGGCTGGCGCGCGGTTTATGTCGGCTGCGGTTTTGGTGTGAGGAACTTCCCTGGGTACGTTGACCCGGGCTACGCGCCATTCCTGTTCCTGAAAGACCTTGTCCCAAGGGTAATTGGGCTGCTCGGCGGACAACTGACCGGTATTCCGCCTGAATTGACAATGGCGCTAAACGCAAAGTGGCAAACGATTTTGGCGCTTCTATTCGCCGGTTTCAGTCTGATCTGCGCGGTGGTCTTTCTGCCAGTCGTGCGCCGGGACACAACGGCTCGATTTTGGGCTGTGATGATGCTGCTGGCCTTGGTGCCCGCGGCCACGGTCGCGCCGCTTACCAAGAACCTGGGGTTTGTCGCGGTTGGCGCTTTTGGGATGATTGCCTCATTTCTCGTTGGTTTCGCCGCCCCGCGGGAGCGCGCGGCCATGCCCCGACTGCTTCGGGCGATGTCCTGGTGCGTCGCGGTCTGGTTGGTGGCCGCGCACGTCGCCGGGGCGCTGGGGTGCAGAATCGTCTTGGCGCTGGCAAGCCCTTCCATTCCGGTGAGGGCGGCGCTCGCCTGTGATTTCGAATGTCCGCGGGAAATTGGTGGGCGGGATGTGGTGGTGATAAACGATCCAACCGTAATGTCCGCCTTCGTCCCGTTTGATCGCGCCTATCGTGGCCGCCCCCTGCCGAGATCCATGCGAATCCTGGTCCCGGGCAGCATCCCCTTTGACGTGAGCCGGCCGGATGCTTCCACTCTGATCCTCAAGGCAAAAGAATCCGACCTGTTTGCCTGCCCGGCCGTCGGACCCATCCATCCATGCTACGTCTGCAAAGCGGTCAACGACTTCCTCTTTGGCGAAAGAACCTGGAAAACAGGTGACCGCGTGACGGCCAAAGGGTTCATGGCCGAGATTCTGGAAGTCAGCCCAAGAGGAGCGCCGCGCTCCGTCGCGTTTCACTTCGGCCAACCACTTGAGTCCGACGGGATGGTTTGGTTGTTTTTCGACTGGCGCCGCATGGCGCATTTGCGTTTTGTGCTTCCGCGGATCGGGGAAACTGTTGAGGTTGCGGGCCCCCGCTCGCCGCGGACCGCAGGCCACACTGGAAATTAAAGGGGCCGGGAGTCTCATTGCCCTCCCGGCCCGTGCTATTTCAACAAAGAACAAACACCTCTTGCTATCTTGCGATACCAACCCGCGGTTTCACGGCGGCTCTTTCGGTGTTTAGAGGCACACCTCCTGCAAAGCCTTTAGGATATAAATTCAAAATTCGTCTCGTTCGTCTCAGTAACACTGACTTCTGGTCGTGGGCACACTCCATCGGTGAGGCTTCTCTGCTCGTCCTCGACATTTTCAATCTGTCGCCCGAAGACATCACCTGGATGTCGCGTCAATTACACTCACAGTCTGTTTGCCTTTCGTTAATTCTCTTTCACAATGTCACTTGCTGGAAAACAAAAAACCCCGCCTACATTCGTAAGCAGGGTTTGACAAAGTCTGTATCAATTCTTTACCTGCTTACCGCCAGTCTATCCAGATTGCCCTTGGTTTGCTGTCCAATAGGCGCCGAGGATAGTCCAAGGCTAAACACATAGCCTCGGTTATGCCGGCTATGACGCGTCCCGATAACCATCAGGACTCGCATCGTCCGCCAATTCATGGCTCCTATGTTTAAGCAAGTTTTCATCGAACTTGTAAGACGTTTAACATATCCCGTTAGTTACTGCAACAATTATTTTTGGGGTTGCTCAATATATTTTGACGAAAGAAGGCGACGAGGGATTTTGTCCGGCGCCCCGGCGATTTTCGTTGCGTTAG
This sequence comes from Verrucomicrobiota bacterium, assembly GCA_049517295.1. Lineage (GTDB taxonomy): Bacteria > Verrucomicrobiota > Verrucomicrobiia > Limisphaerales > Palsa-1400 > JBEKSF01. The sequence continues at coordinate 5,812 of JBEKSF010000147.1, read as the reverse complement.
CCGCGAAACTCCCCGCATATCCTCAACATGAAATCAACATCCGTCGCTCTCCGATTCGCCGCCGCGACTTCGCGGAGTGGAATCCTCCGCCTGCTCGCGCTGGGGCTTGCCCAGACTCTTGCCCTCGCGCAGCCCGCCGCCGTTTCTCTGCCGGCGCGTGTCTTCATCGTGCCCAATTTTCACCCGGCCAGTTGCGGCTGGCTGGCCAATTGGTCCGTCGAGCGGAACTATTGCGCCAACTCCTACCTCGACCACCTGGACCGCGTTCGTGACGATGTCAACTATAGCTTCGTCATGTCCGAATGCAACAACATGATCGCCATCCGGAACTTTCAACCCGAACGCTTCGCCGAGTTGAAAGAGCGCGTGGCCGAAGGCCGCGTGGAACTGGTCAACGCCTTCTTCCTGGAACCGACGATCAACCTCTCCGGCGGCGAGGCGCTGGCCAGGATGGGACTCGAGGGTCTGCGCTGGCAGCAACAAGTGATGGGCGCCCGGCCCCGTTATTGCTGGGCCATTGATATCTGCGGCATGAACGCGCAGTTGCCGCAACTCTGCGACCAGCTTGGCCTCCAAGCCCTCGTCTATACGCGCGGCAACCGTTCGGGCAAGACCGTTTTCTGGTCCACGGCGCCCGACGGTTCGCGCATCCTCACGCTGGCGCCCGGCCACTACGCGGACGACCTCGACGGCGCTTACGCCGCACCGGAGCCGTTGAGTCAGGAGCAGTTGCTCAAGACCGCCAAGGCCATTTCGTCCAAGCTCGCCGCCACGCCCGCGGGCGCGCCTGTTTTGATCCTGGGGGGGCAGGGCGATTACTCGCTCGCCCCGGCGCGGCGCCAGAACCCCTCCGAATTTCTCCAGCAATGGAAAATGTTCCGTCCCGATTGCGACATTCGTTACACCGGGCTTTCAGCGTTTGTTGACGCGCTCCTGCCAGGCGTGAAGTCGGGCCGGATCCAACTGCCGACGGTGCCGGCGGCCACCAGCTACACGTTCGACTCGTTCTGGATTGAAAACCCGCGGGTCAAAACCTGGTACCGCCGCGACGAGCACGCGCTTGAATCCGCCGAGATGCTGGCCACCATCGCGAGCCTCATGGCCGGCTTCGATTATCCCGTGCAGCCGCTCTATTGCGCCTGGTTGCAGATGCTCCTTAACATGGACCGCAACACACTCTGGGGTTCGGCGGGCGGAATGGTCTTTGAGGACCAAACCTCCTGGGACGCCAGTGACCGGTTCGAGTGGGTGGAGAAACAAAGCGCCCTCGTGCTCGACGCGGCCGCGCGTCAATTGGCCGGCGAGGGCCCGGCGGTCTCGCTTTTTAACGCCGCAAACTGGCGGCGCACCGATCCGCTGCGTTTGCGATTACCCGCCAACACAAGCCTCTCCGGTGTGAGCTGCGAATCCGCCGGCGACGGCACGACGTTCGTTCAACTGGCCGTTCCGGCGACAGGGGTGGCCGGGGCAAAAGTTAAATCCCGAGCCGCCCCCTCTCCGAAGAGCATCCCCCTGCCCAAGACAATCGAAACCCGGTTCTATTCGGCGAGAGTCGATCCGGTCACTGGCGCGCTGGTTAGTTTGAAGTCCAAGCCCTCCGGACGCGAAATGCTCGGCGGGCCGGCCAATGTGATCGTGGCGGAAAAACACACCGGCGACGGCGATCCCGGCGATTTCACCGATGCGCGCCCGAAACGTCCCCGCCTCGGCACTGCGAGCGATTTCAGGACAACCGTCACCGCGACCGAAGGTCCGCTGGCCATCACGGTCAAATCGCAAGGGGAGTTTATCGGCGGCGGCGTGTTGAAACGCGTGACCCGATTCTTCAAGAATCATCCGCGCATTGAATTTGAAACCGATTTGAACGACATCCCAAATCTGACCGTCGTTGTCGCGGAATTCCCGCTCGCCCGGGTTCCGGCGGAAATCCGCCGCGGCATCCCCTTTGGTTTCTCGCGCGATGACGGCGTCGTCTCGGGCATCGTGCCCGCCGTGGGCTGGACCGATTACGCTTCGCCGGGCCAAGGCGGAGTGGCGCTGCTGGATCGCGGTTTGTCCGGACGCGAAATCAACTCCAACACTCCGGTGATTTACCTTTTCAACGCCACCGACAAGTACTACGGCTACCCCAACGCCTGGTTGAGCGGCAAAGGTCCGCATCACTTCGAATACGCGCTCTTCGCGCACGACACCCATTGGTCCGCCGCCCGTGTGCCGCAACTGGCTTGGGAATACAATTGTCCCGTCACGGTCGCCGCCCACTGCCGGGCCATGAAGCCAAAGTCCTTCGTCCAAACCTCCGACAACGTCATTCTTGAGGCGTTGCGCCGGGACGGCCCGGACATCGAGATGCGCCTGGTTGAATCATTTGGCCAACCCGGTCCGGCCGACGTCACGTTGAACCTGCCGCATCAATCCGCCGCGTTGACCGACCTGACCGGCGGGCGCCCACAGATACTGGACGGCGCGCCGACGTACCAATTCTCGGTCAGGCCGCAGCAGATCGTCACACTGCGCTTCCGAACCGGCACGCCGGTTCCGCAAATCACGCCGTTGACGCAATGGGATGAACTGGTCCCGGCCCGGAAGCTTCCCGCGTTGCATGATTACTTGAAAGACGTCAAAGGCCATCCCCCTAGCGGCTCATGAATGAAGCCGTAAAAAATCACCTCCCAAAACGTGAACACCGGCGCGCTTCATTTCCGCAATTGCGTTCGCCGCATCGTCGGGGTGGAATCAGTGCTTTCATAGGAGAAGAGCGCGCTCGTACGCGGCAAACACTTCCTGGGTAAAGCACGAGAATACGACGCGTTCGATTTCCGCCGCGCGATTCAGTGCGGCTCGTGTTTCCCGAATCGCAATGCGCGCCGCATCCGGAATCGGGTATCCATAGACCCCGCAACTGATGGCGGGAAACGCAAGCGTCCTCACTGCGTTGGCGCCGGCCAGGTCGAAGCACGCGCGATAGCACGAGGCGAGCAACTCCGGCTCTCCGCGCTTTCCACCGCCCCAAACCGGACCGACCGTGTGGATGACAAACCGGGCCGGCAGGCGATGGCCCTTGGTAAACTTCGCCTGTCCAGTCGGACAACCTCCAAGCCCGCGGCACTCAGCCAGCAACTCCGGTCCGGCCGCCCGATGGATCGCGCCATCCACGCCCCCTCCGCCCAACAGCGTTGTGTTCGCGGCATTGACAATCGCGTCCACCTCCAGCTTGGTGATGTCTGTCCTCGTGAGTTCGATTCGCGGCTCGTTGTTCATAATTCACATATCGACATTGATGCCCCGCTTTTTGTCTTCTCATCAAACTTAGCCCTTCGCCCCGGCCCTGTTTTCATTCAATGTCTTCACTCGATTCGCAATTAACATTCCTTCATGCGCCGCGCCCCGGCCTGCATTTCGTCCAGAAGTCTGCGCAGCGGCGGGGATGGCTTGCCCCGCCACAACGCCCCCAGAATCACCGGCGCAAACCCGGGCAACTCCAACGGCCGCACTTTGGGAGACATTATGGCCTTCGGGATCGCCACCGTCAGCCCGATGCCAAAGCCGCCGGCGACGTAGGCCTCGATGCTGTCTGTGGAGTTGATCTCAAGCCGGGGAAACCAATCGACTCCCAGCCGCGCCAGCCCCTGCTGAAAATTCTTGCAAAGAACTTCCGTCGCCGGCAGGCAGATCAGCGGCTCCTCGATCTTGTCCCGCTTCCACAACTGCTCGGCGCGTGTCACCGGGCTTTCCGCCGGCACCACCAGCACCAGCGGCAATTCCATCAGCACCGCCGAATGTGTCCCCGCCGCCGGTTTCCCTTCCATCAGCGCCACGACCACGTCGATCTCCTGCCGCTCCAACAGGCTCTCCAGTTCCGGCATGTATTCCGAGCGCAACGTGAATCTCAACCGCGGAAATTCCTTCCGCACTGCCCGCAGGACTTCCGGCAGATGGTCGCGCACGATGATGTCGGAAGAACCGATGCGCAGCACGTGCGTCGCGCCGCCCCTCAATTCTTCCGCCATCCCGTCCAGCCCGGCGAAAAATGGCTCGATGAAGCGATACAGTTTCTCGCCCGGCAGCGTCAGGGAAAACGGGCGGCGATGGAACAGCGTGACGCCCAGGCTTTCCTCCAATTGCGCGACCTGCCCGCTCACCGCCGGTTGCTGGATGCCGTAGGGGATGTTGCGCACCGCCTCGCTGATCCCCCCATGCCGCGCCACGTAATAGAACAACTCCAAGTGGTGGATGTTCATAGATTGATATTATTGATGACCGCCCAAGTTTTATCAATTCACGCTCCCGGCGCAAGTTGGGATAGCTTTGCGCAATGGACAGACATATACATCGTCAAAAGCGATACACCCGAAAGGAACAATTATGGACGCCCTGCCATTGATCATTCTGCTGGTTCTCGCAATCCCCATCGCTCTTGTTGTCTGGCTCATCGTCCGCGCCGTCAACGCCCAAAAAAGCATTGACGAACTTTCCCGCCGCCTCGGCTGGCTGGAATCCGAACACTTCCGGGCCAAGCGGGAAACTTCGCCCGCCCCCGCGGCCGCGTCCGAGGCCCCTCCTCCAAAAGCAGCGCTCCCGCCGCTACCAGTCATCACCCCCGCGCCTGTCGCTGCCTGGCCCGAACCGGTAATACCGCCGCCGTCCGCGCCGGTCTGGGAATCCCCCGCTCCCCCGCCCAAGCCGCCTGCCATTCCCTTGCCGCCGCCATCCCCAACTCCTCAACCCGCCATCAATTGGGAGCAGTTCATGGGCGTCAAGGGCTTCGCGTGGGTCGGCGGTTTGACGCTTTTTCTCGGCGTCGCCTTCTTTGTCAAATACTCCTTTGACAACAACCTCGTCCCGCCCGAACTGCGCATGGCCATCGGCTTCCTCACCGGCCTCGCCCTGCTCGTCGGCGGCTTGGTCCTGTCGCGGAAAGATTTCACCGTCCTTTCGCAGACGTTGTGCGCGACCGGCGTCGTCATCCTTTACGCCGTCACCTTTGCCTGCCACGCGCTCTACCACTTTGCCTTTTTCGGACTGTTGCCGACCTTCCTGCTGATGGCGCTCATTACCGCCGCGGCTTTTTTCCTCGCCGTGCGCCTCAACGCGCTGGTCGTCGCCATCCTCGGCATGTTAGGCGGATTCCTCACTCCGTTTTTGCTCTCCACCGGCCAGGACAATCCCCTGGGCCTCTTCGGTTACATCGCCCTCCTCGATGCCGGCCTGATCCTCGTCGCCTTGAACCGCCGCTGGCATTTCCTCTCCACTCTCGCCGCCGCGGGAACGGCCATTATGCAAGTGGCCTGGGCGGCTGCATTTTTTGTCGCCCGGGGATACTTCCAGGGCGATAAAATCCTTGTCGCGCTCGGTGTGCTGCTCGGCTTCAACGCGCTGTTTCTCGCGGCCAACGGCCTGGCCAGGCGCCGCGCGCAACTCAATTGGTGGCTCGCCGGCGCCAACCTCTGCCTTGCGTCCGTCGCGCTGGCCTTCACGCTCTTCTTCTTCACCTTCCCGTCCCTGGCGCATCGGCCCGTTTTGCTCTTCAGCTTCGTCGTTATTATTGACATCATTGTTGCCGCGCTCGTCTGGTTCGACGATAAGGCCTTCGTTGCCCACCCGATCACCGGCCTGGCCGTCTTCGGACTGATGGCCATCTGGACTTCGGTGCATCTGACCGGCGAACTGCTCAACTCCGCGCTGGCCTTTTACTTCATCTTCGCCCTCTTCCACTCCGCGCTGCCCGCCTGGCTGCAACGGCGCGGCCGCCTCATCACCGGCGGGGCGGCGAAATTGGCTCATTTTTTCCCGCCGCTCTCGCTGCTGCTCG
>JBEKSF010000146.1:0-13981 GCA_049517295.1 Verrucomicrobiota bacterium | reverse complement strand
TCCTTGATCGGCTTGCCCCCGTCCATCGTTTCCAGCACCGCCAGTTCCCGCGATTTCTCCTGCACAAGACGCGCCACCCGGTACAGATACTTCCCCCGGTCCCGCCCGGACATTTTGCCCCAGACGCCCTCGAACGCGCGCCGGGCCGCTTTGACCGCCCGATCCACGTCCTCCGCGTCCCCGTGCGCGATCTCGCACAGCTTTTCCTCCGTCGCCGGGTTGATCGAATCGAAGTACTTGCCCGAATGCGGCCCGACAAATTTGCCGTCAATAAATAATTCATACCGCGCCTCGATCTTGGCCGGCACCGTCTCCGGCGCGGGCGCGTATTCCCATTCCGCCCCGAAGCGCAGGCGGCGCTCCTTGACGGGCACCACCGCTTTGGGCTTGGGCGGCGCGGCCACGGGTTCCAGGACGGCGACAGGGCGCTTGGCGGAAACTTCCGCGGGTTTGATCTTCGTTTTCATCGTTACGACAGCGAAAAGTAGTCGCCGCTTTGATAATTCCCCTCCACCGTCTTGACTATCTGCATGAGCACGTCGTTGAGCAGCGTGCTGGCGCCGATGCGGAACAGCTCCGGCGTCAGCCAGTCGTCGCCCAGCGTCTCCTTGACCATCACCAGGTAGGCCAGCGATTGTTTGGCGGTGCGTATGCCGCCGGCCGGTTTCATCCCGATCCGCACACCCGTGGCGAAAAAATAATCCCGGATGGCTTCCAGCATCACCAGCGTCACCGGAAGCGTGGCGGCGGGCTGGACTTTGCCCGTCGAGGTCTTGATAAAGTCCGCCCCCGCTTCCATCGCCAGTTGGCTCGCCAGCCGGACGTTGTCATAGGTCACCAATTCGCCCGTTTCGAGGATGACCTTCAAATGCGCTTCGCCGCAGGCCCCCTTGATGGCGCCAATCTCGTCGGACACTCTCCCGTGATCGCCGGCCAAAAACGCGCCGCGGTCCATTACCATGTCGATCTCATCCGCCCCATCGCCCGTCGCCCGCCGTGTCTCCTCCAGTTTTGTCCGCAACGGATATTGGCCGCTGGGAAAGCCCGTGGCGACGGACGCCACGCGCACCGGCGAGCCATCCCCCAGAAACCGCCGGGCGTGGCGCACCATGTTCGGATAAACGCACACCGCCCCGCACGAAGGAACCTCGTATTTGGCTTCGATGGGCCGAAGGGCCTTGCGGCACAGATACGCGATCCGTCCCGGCGTGTCTTTTCCTTCCAGCGTCGTGAGGTCCATCATCGAAACGACCATTTTCAGCCCCGCCAGCTTGGCGCTGGTTTTGATGCTGCGCTTGGTGAAGTCCGCGGCGCGTTCCTCGATCGTGACTTGATCGACCGTCGGAACCGCCTCGCGGATCGAACCTGGCCGGACGGGATAAGAGAGCGTCGCATTCATGCTTAAAGCCCGATGGGGTGCCAGACCGTCTTGTAATCCACCGTGTCCCCAATCCAATACGGGTCCTGCCCAGCGTCGGTGAACCAATCTTCCGCCGACAAATTCCGCGCCGCGTAACGCTTCAGGTTGATCGCGGCGCCGCTCCGCAGGGCCTGGTGCGTCTCCGCGCCGGCGACGGCGTTTACAACCGCATTGATGTCCAGATGGCCGGCGATGTGCGCCAGCAACCCGCCTCGCTTCCCGGCCAGGATGTTAATGACGCCCCCGGGCAGGTCGCTCGTGGCGACGATCTCCGCCAGGCTCAAGGCCGGCAGCGGAAATCTCTCCGAGGCGATGACAACGGCGCTGTTGCCCGTCAGAATCACCGGCGCCGCCAGCGACACCAGCGCAAGCAGCGACGGTTCATCCGGCGCCAGTACCGCGACCACCCCTGTCGGCTCCGGTATCGTGAAATTGAAGTGCGACGTAGCCACCGGATTGACCGCCCCGAAGACCTGCGTGAATTTGTCCGTCCATCCCGCGAAATAGACCAGCCGGTCAATGGCCAAATTGACTTCCGCCCGTGCTTGGGCCGCCGCAACGCCGGTGGACCGCACGATTTCCTCCGTCATCGCGCTGGCGCGATTTTCCAGCATTTCGGCCGCGCGATAAAGAATCTGGCCCCGTAGATAAGGCGATCTTTTGGCCCACCCTTCCCCGGCGGCGCGCGCCGCGGCGACGGCGTCCCGCAAATCCTTGCGCGAGGCCTGGCTGAAATTATCGAGGAGCTGGCCGGACGGGCTTCTGGCAGGCAGGCATCGCCCGCTTTCGCTGCGGACGAAATTGCCGCCGATGTAAAGTTTATACGTTTTCCGTACGTCTAAACGCCGCTCGCTCATCGGCGCAGATTATGCCAGGCGGCCGAAATAGGCATCAAAAATAAGTTCACCTTGATTCCGCACTCTTTCCCTCCCTTGCTTGCATCTTTTCAGCCTCGTCCAGAAAAAAACAGTCCTGCCTTGAAATTGTCTGTTCGCCCCTGCGGCTGCTGCTCGATTTCAACGCGTGAACGAAAAGGCGGATTCGGCGGTTGACGATTTTCCAGTGTTGCGTCAGCCTAACCGTATTCGGCAATGAACGTTGCGCCGCGCAAATCGAATCCGATGCCTTGGCAGTCTCTTTGTGTGCGAGAAGAACGTGCCAACGGCCTGGAACGCAGGCGCGAGTTGGGGCAGTTCTTTACTTCGCCAGATGTTGCCGGCTTCACCTGGGATTTGTTGGAAGTCATCCAAGGCGGCCGCTTCCCCGCCAACGCGCGGCTGATTGATCCAGCGTGCGGCGAAGGCGTTTTTCTTCGGATGGCCCACGAACGTGGCGGACTGCCTGCGAAAGGACTTTTCGGCGTTGACATTGACGAAAGCTTGGCGCCCGGCTGGCGGGGGGACTCTTTGCTCCGCGGCGCCAAGTTGCTTCTCGCCAATGGATTGCTTGACGCCGCCGAAGTCGGCATTGTGGAAGGAACTTTCGACATTGTCGCCGGCAATCCGCCGTTCAGTGGCAAAGGGCTGCGCGACTTGCTCAGACTGCTGGAGGAGCAGGATGCTCCCCATCACCAAGAGCAGGACTTTTTTGAAGTCAGTTGCTTGAAAGAGGAGCCGGCGGTGCCGTGCCTGCCGCTGTCTGCTCAGCAACGAGCCGGGTTGGATCGGTTGGTGCGCGCCTTGAGCCAGTATTCCTGTTGGCGGCTGGATGCCGTGCCGGAACAATATGACGAGGTTGCGCCGGAACCTGAAACCGCCCCGGCTGACCTTTTCGGCGCGGCGGCGCTTTTTGACAAACCTCGGCCCACGGCAGATGACTTTGAACGGTCTGCCCGCTCCATCGCCCATTGGCCGCCCAACCGTGCGCTCGACACGTCGCGGCCGGAAGTGCGCGACGTCATCCGTCGGCTCGCCAGCACGGCCATTGAGGTTGTTTTCACCGAGCGATTCATCCGGTTGGCGAAACCAGGTGCGCTTATCGCGGTCATCGTGCCGGAGAGCATTGTGGCAAGCGATCGGCTGGGGCCGTTCCGGACTTGGCTTCTGGGTCGAATGGACCTGCTCGCCTCTGTAAGTCTGCCCCAAAAGGTCTTCACGGGAGTCGGCGCTAATGCCAAGACCTCAATCATTTTCGCGCGCCGCCGCCTTGACCGTCGCCCCGATGACGGGTATTCGCCAGATGCGCTCGACGAATCGCCAGGCCAAGACCGGCCAATATTTCTGGCCGCGCCGCGCCTGGACTCGCCGGGCTTCAGTCTCGAGAGCTATCTGGCGCGCGTCCTGGCCGACGCGCGGCGCGAGAGGGAAAAGTTTTGGTTCGACGCCAAATGACGATGCATCAACTGCCAACAGCACATCGAAGTCGAATCACCCGACAAACCCGACCGCGTCGCCCCGCGCAAGCTAGACGCCCAGGCCCGCGACATGCGCATTATTTCCTGGTGGGTCCTCGCCATCGGCCTGGTCTCCGCCGCGCTCCGCGGCGTCGCCGCCGGCGAACACTGGGACGGGACCGAACTGCAACACGGCTACTCCTGGGCCGCCGCCTTCGCCGCCGCCGGCTGGACGCTGGCGCTCTTTTCCGCGTTGCGCCTCTTCGCCCGCCTCTCCCAAATCCACGCCGCCCTGTTGCGCCGCGACAAATGACAAATTTACAATGACCAATTCTCAATCAACCCGGCCAAGACCACAGGAGACAACGAACAAAACAAAGGCGGAGAAGGCAAGCCGGTTGGTTGCCTTCGTTAGCTCTGCTCAATTGGGTCTTTAGCGGGCAATCTGTCCCAAACCTCCAGTGGCCGCGAGCTGCGATCTAAGTCCTTGATCTCCCGCCTTTTGCCGTCTTATTCCGCCTTTTCCTGTAGCTTCTGCCGTAATGCCGCCAGAACGAAAAGAAATTCAAAAATCTTCACAGCGCCCCTTTAGGTTGCGATTATGAGAACGCGGCGGATGTCAATACAAAACCCTCCCCGGCATCCGCCCCCACTCGGCCAGCACTTCCGCAGCCTCCTCGCGCAGCGCCTGTTGCATCGGCAGTTTGCGCGCCGCAAGCGGACGCGCCAGTTCCCGGTAAATCTCCTCGTCATCAAATCCCGCCGCCGCCGCGTCGCTCCGGCTGGCCGCGAACATGATCCGCTCCACCCGCGCCCAATACGCCGCCCCCAGGCACATTGGACACGGTTCGCAACTGCTGTAAAGCACGCAGCCACGCAATTGAAACGATCCCAGCGCCGCCGCCGCCGCCCGTATGGCTGTCATCTCCGCGTGCGCCGTCGGATCGTTGGCCGAGGTTACCTTGTTCCACCCTCTGGCGATGATTTTCCCCCCGCGGGCGATGACCGCGCCAAACGGCCCGCCTTCCCGCGCGCGCAGATGTTCGGCGGCCAGCCCAATGGCCGCTTGCAGGAACTCCAAATCTTGGGCCGTCGGTGATTTGTCCGAGAACTTTCGCATGACCACAGCGTGTCAAAGGTTTTCCAGCAGCCGCTCCAATTCCGCGTCGCTGTTGTAGAAATGCGGTGAGACGCGAACATACTGCTGCCCGCCGCGGTCCCCCCGCAGGGAGGCATGGACGCCCGCCGCCATTAATTTGCGGTGCAGTTCGGCCATGTCCGCCCCGGCCCGGCAAAAACTCAGGATCCCGCTCGCGTTGGCCTTGGGTGCCTCCGCGTGCAGGACGGCGAAGCCCTTTTCGCGCAGCGCGGGCAGCAGCAGCGCCCGCTTGCGGAGCAATTCCTCCGCGATGTTCTCGACGCCGACTTCCAGGAGCAGATCTATCGCCGCCGCCAGGCCCGCCAGGCCGGCGAGATTGGCCGTCCCGGCCTCGTAGCGGCGCGCGTCGGGCAAATAGACCATTTGTTCCTGGGCCACAAATCCCGGACACCGCACGTTGTGCCAGCCATGGACGGTCGGGCGCAATTTCTCCTGCACGGCTTTTCGCACGTAAAAAATCCCCGCTCCGCACGGCCCAAGCAGCCATTTGTGCGCGTCGGCGGCCAGAAAATCGATGTGTTCGACGCTCGTCGGAAACGCCCCCACCGTTTGAATGCCATCGACACAGAAAAGTATTCCCCGCGCCCGCAACGCCTTGCCGATGGCGTCCAACTCCACCCGCCAGCCCGCCACAAAATGATTCGACGCCAGCGCCACCAGCCGCGTTTGCTCATCGACTTGTCCGATCACATCGATCGGCCGGATGCGCCCGTATTCGCGTGTATTGAGCAGGCGCACCTCGACGCCCTTTTCCGCCAGGGCCATCCACGGATAAACATTCGACGGGTAGTCGTCGAAATAAACCAGCACATTGTCGCCCTTGCGAAACGGCAGACCCGCGGCCACAAAACTCAGCGCCAGCGACGTGGGGCCGACGAAGGCGATTTCCTCCGCCTGGGCACCCAGCAAGCGCGCGGCCAGCTCCCGCGCCCGGCGGATTTGGCCCGCCGTGATCGTTTCCTCCTGGTCATCCAGCGCTGCCCGCGCGGCGTGCTCGCACATCGCCTCCGAAACCCGCCGTGGCAGCGCGCACACGGCGGCGTGCGCCAGAAAGGCCTTCTCCCGCGCCACTGGGAATTCGCGCCGCCGCAGTTCCTCGTTGCTCAGAATCTGCGCGAGGGTCATCTCATGTTCTCGATCTGGTTGATCTGACTGAAATAGCCGCTGTAGTAGGCGAGGATCTTCCAGCCGATGTAAATAACGATGCCAAAATAAATCAGCCGCGGCGCCCACTGCGCGACCATGCGAAGTCGGCGCGAGCCTTGCTCCTGGTACATCGTGTGCAGCCGGCCCAGCGTCTGGTCCAACTGCCCGCTGATTTCCCCCGTGTGGTATAGGTTGCCGAACGCGTCGGGAAATTCCTCGCAATTGGACACCAATTCCGAGGGTGTCGTGCCTTGCTCCAGCGCCGGTCTCCACCCCAGCACCGTGCGCCGCAAAGCCGGCGATCCGCTGGCCGTGGCCGCCAATTCCCACGCCCCGAAGATGCCCACCCCCGCGTTGAGCAGCGCTTCCAACGCCGCCGCAAGCCGGGCCAGCGCCAACTCCCGCCGCGCCGTCCCCAAAAACGGAACCCGCCGCAGCACCTTCTCAATGCCCGATCGCCAGCTCTCCCCATGCCGCCCCTGGCACGCAACTATGAGAAAAAAAACAATCGCGTACAGCGGAGCCAGCACCAGCAGGATCGAACCCACAAACCGGAAGACATTCATATCCTGCACGAATTGGATGAAGGGAAAAAGCACCACCGCGAAATGAAAAATGAACAGCGGGTAGAGCAGGTCGGAAATCATCTGCCGGATCATTTGCGCCCGTTCCTGATAGTAAACCCCAAGCAGTTTGAAGCACGCATCCAGCCTCCCGCTGCGTTCCCCCGCTTCGATCAGCGCCAGATCAAAGGACGGCATCCACTTCCCCGTCCGGCTCAATGCGTCCGTGACCGTGCAGCCCTCCTTCAAATAATCCAGCCACCGCGCGATGTACGGCTGCAAGGCGCGCGAGGGCGGATTGGCCTTCAAATGCTCCAGTCCCTCATGCAGCGTCATCCCCGCGGTGATTAAGACTCCGAGTTGATGATACAACTCGGAACGCTGATTCAACTGGCTGGGTGTGATGATCACTGGTTTGGCACGCCGTGCCCCAGCCCGATGGTTTCAGTTGATGCTCATCAACGCTACGGTCCCAGCAACCGGTCGATATTCTGTTTCAAGTCGCGCTTGGAGCACATGCCCACGATCTGCGCGGCCACTTCGCCCGACCGGAAAAAAAGCAGCGTCGGAATGGCGCGCACGCCGTACTCCGTCGCCAGCGCCTGTTCCTCGTCGATGTTCACTTTGCCGATGCGCACCCGGCCGTCGTACTCCCCGGCCAGTTCGTCCAGGAGCGGGGCGATCATCTTGCACGGACCGCACCATTCGGCCCAAAAATCGACGACCACCGGGCCGGGCATGCCGAGCACTTGCTCCGCAAAATTGGCTTGATTCAGTTTTAATATACTGGAGGCAGTCATAGTCACAGTTTCCGATTTACTTAACTTGGGGGATTGTCTTTCAGGAAGAAAACCAGATACGCCACTATCCCCGCCGCGGCCAGGCTGACCACCGCGGCAACAATGGCCAGCGCCTTGTCCACCGTGCCGAGTCCACCGCCCACCATGGGCATCGGACGCGGCGCGGCCGGTGCCGGAGTGGCGGCTGGCTTGGCCGGCGCAGCGGGTGCGGCCATCCGTGTCGGAGTCGCCCCCGGCGGAGGTGGTGCCGGAGGCGCCACAGTTCTGGCCGAGGATGCGGCGGCCACGGGAGCCGCGGCCGTGGCGGCGGGCGGCGCCGACCCTGGTGCCAGCGTCGGCAGCTTGATCGTCGGGGCCGACGTCGGCTTGGGCGGCAAATTGATGCGGACAGTTTCCTTTTTCGGCTGGATCTTGGCGGCTTCAGCCGGTTTGGGTGGCAATGCGCCACCGGGCGTAGTGGGAATATTTTCGGCCATAAAATTTCTCTTCTGCCTCCAACCTAAAGTTGCCCCGCTCCGGTGTCAAACCCGAATTGCGGCAAACTCCCCCAATCCCCCATCCTTTCTGAAAACCCCGGCGACCGCGATGGTCGCTTCAAACACCCGCTTCGGCGGCAATTCCTGGTGAACGATCAACCTTACGGCAAGAGCACGACGCGGTAAAACTGTTGGGAGCTGGCGCCGAGGGATGCCGAAGTGGTCATGCTGGAATTGGTCGCCGTGAGAACGTTGCTCAATGTGGTCCAGTGGGGTTGAGTCAGGTTGGTTTTGGTCTGAATTTGATACGATTGATTGGCCATCGCGCTCCAGGTGAAGGTGAACGAACTGCCGGAGCGCCGCACGGTCTGGATGTCGGGGGGCGGTGGCAACACCACCAGGCTGACGCTGGTGACGCTGGCGCCGCCGTACTCATTGGTGTTGTTCGGAGTGAATATGACCGACAGCGTGTTGGTGCCCACGTTGAGCACGCTTCCGTTCGTCGGACTGTAGGCGTAATTGCCCCGCACCCCGATCACATTGGTGGCATCGAGTTGCTTTGAACTGAGAGCTGTGCCGTAGGTGATGGCGGCTGGCGTCGGCCAACTTACCGCCAGGGTGTAGGAGTTTGTCAGGCACGTGACAGCCCCCGGCGCCACCGTCACCGACTGATTGGCTGGCAGATTCCAGCCGGTTATCTGCTTGAACTGGAGTTGTTCCTCATTGGTCGAATTCACCGCCAAAGCCGATGGGTTCTGGGTCGAATACCATGAATCGGACAGCGTTGACAATTTCCAAGCGCCCCCAGCCTGAACCACCGCCGGCGGAGATATTGTCACTTCCACAGCCCCCGGGTTGCTGGCGATGCCCGAGCCGGCGTTGATGGTGACGACTCCGCCGCCCGAGTTGTTGGTGCCGGTTGCCACTATAGCCTGGGCGTTGGTGATGAGGTTCACCACGTTGCTGTCAATGGCACGCACGGCGGACGCATAAGGAACCGTTCCGCTGAACAACGTCCCCAAATACACGCCGGCTGGATAGTAATAGCCATTGAGCTGCGCGTAAAACGGCCCGCCGCTGTTTCCGGGATAACTCAGAAACCATGAGGCCGTATAAACCTGCTCGTCATTCACGCCGGGATCGGTTGCAACGCTCAACGGGTATGGCTGAGGCCCAACCTCATACATCTGGCCCGGCTGCACGCTTTGTCCCTGGAACATGGACGCATCCACCGGGTAGCCAACCAACATCTTGTTCGCAGTGCTGGTCAGCCAAGCGTTGGGCGTCGCATCCGAAGGCAGATATCCCCCATAGCCGCCACCCGCCACGGGCGATTGAAAATAGAGGGCGGCGACATCGAAATTGCGCGACTGCGGACTGGATTGGTCGGGGTAGAAACCGCTTTGCAGATCGTTGGTTCGCTGCGAGGCATAGCCGCTGAGCACCAGCCAGCCTTGTGCCGCCAGCGGTTGGGGCACGTATTGCGGCGCTTCTTCCTGAGGAAACCACCAGGCGTTGCTGACATACGACAAGGTCTGATCATTGAAAACCAGGTGCGCCGCCGTCAGCACTACGTTAGCCAGCACCGCAACCCCGCCGCCATATCCGACATCGGTTTCCAATTGTCCACTGAAACCGTAGGGATAATTGGTGGAGTCGCTGATCTCCCCGGATGGAACCGGCTCGGGCAGGAGAAACGCGGACCCAGTTGGCAGAGGTTGCGAGGGTTGATAAATCTCCTGCACCACGGTGGGCAATCCGGCGGCGATTTGGAGCGACTGGATCGGAATTTGCGTAAAGTTACTCAGGGCAGCGCACTCGATGAGGTAATTGCCCGGCAAGAGGTTGGTGACAAAGCCGGAGGAGAGCCAATTTGTGTTGGGATCTCCCAAGAGCCTCCAACCAGCTCCGCTTGGTGCGTTGACTTGGAAGATGACCTCCAGGGAGCCGCCGTTGGTTGAATCGACCGACGTGACGGTGGGATAATACTGGCCGGTGATATTCGTTTGCCCATCCCCAACAAAGACCGTCTCCTCGGCCGGGATGGCAAGGTAGCCAGAAACCGGGCTGAACTCGACGGTATAATTCTGGTTCGGCACGAGGTTTGTGGCGGCGGTACCGCTTTGCCGCCAGGCCAGTTCCCAGGGGAAGCGCCATTGTCCGTCGGCTTCGCTGGGGAGAAGCGTGACCACGAGAGTTGCATTGTTGGCGGGTTGGGTGAAAGACACGGGCATGGCAGGAGAGAATGCTTGAAACACACCCTCGCGGATTGTATTGTTTCCAGTATCTGCCACATACACGTTGCCCGCGCCGTCCACCGCAAAGCCAAAAGGTTGATCAAAGAGAGCGGCACTCCCCGCGCCATCTGCGCTGCCTATTTGTCCCGCCACTCCAGCGATGGTGGTCACCATCCAATTGGTTCCCACCTTCGTAATCTTGCGCAGGGCGTCGTTTCCCGTATCGGCGACATAGATATTGCCCGCGCTGTCCACCGCCATACCTGCAGGAGCATAAAACTGTGCGTTCGTCCCCAGGCCGTCGGCGTCGCCGGGATTCGATACCAGGCCGGCAATGGTGCTCACCACCCAATTGGTGCCAATCGGCGTCACCTTCCGGATCGTGTCGTTGCCTGTGTCCGCGACATAAATGTTTCCCGCGCCGTCCACGGCCAATCCTTCTGGTCCACCTCCCGGAGTCCTTAAACCCCTACGTCTGCCAAATAATGCATTGGTGCCCACCCCATCAGTGCTACCAGGAGTTCCGGCTGACCCGGCAAGGGTGGTCACCTCTGCCAGCGGAGTGATCTTTCGAATCGTAAAGTTGTCAGTATCGGCTACATAAACGTTGCCCGCGCTGTCCACCGCCACGCCAAAAGGATCATAAAACTGCGCGTTGGTCCCCCTGCCGTCCGCGTAACCACCCTCGATATTACCGTACTGGTTAGTTTGATACAGACCGGCAAGCGTCGTGACCACGCCCGCCGGCGTGATCTCTCGAATCGTATTGTTGCCAGCATCCGCCACATAAACATTGCCCGTGCTATCCACCGCCACGCCAAAAGGAGAATCAAACTGCGCATCAGTACCCGCGCCGTTGGAACTGCCAGGACTCCCAACCAGGCCGGCAATTGTGCTCACCACAGCCAGCGGCGTGATCTTCCGAATTGTGGCGTTGGCGGAATCCGCAACATAGACGTTGCCCGCGCCATCCACTGCCGTACCACATGGAGAATTGAACTGCGCTTCGTAGCCGGTGCCGTTTGCGCTGCCTTTGTTGGCCGCCGCCAACCCCGCCATCGTGCTCACCACCCCGGCGGATGTGATCTTCCGAATCGTGTTGTTGTCTGTGTCCGCCACATAGACATTGCCATTGGTGTCCACCGCCACTCCGAAAGGAAGATCAAACTGCGCGTTGGTCCCCGTCCCGTCCGCGTAGCCAATGATGGGTTCTTGATTCGTCGAGCAATCGCCCGCGAGAGTCGTTACAATCCAGTTTGTTCCCGATGATGTCACTTTGCTGATCGTGCAATTGAAATAGTCGGCCGCATAAAGATTGCCCGCGCTGTCCACCGCCACGTCGCAAAGTTCGGTGAAATTGCCTGCCACGCCGGCCAGCGTCGTCACTGCCCAATTCGTTCCATTAGGCGTGATCTTCCGAATTGTGCCGTTGCCTTCGTCCGCCACATAGACGCTTCCTGCGTGGTCCACTGTGATACCGGAAGGCGCGTTAAACTGCGCGTTGGTGCCGACGCCATCATTAGCGCCGGCGTTATCGAGCACAACGTATGTCCGACTGGGAGCAACATACCCTGCGCCCTTAGTGTGATTCGTGACATAAATGCCCGCCAGTCCAACCGGCGTCGTCACCACCCAATTCGTGCCAACCGCTGTGATCTTCCGAATAAGATTATTCCCTCTGTCGGCCACAAAGATGTTGCCGTTGGTGTCCACCGCCACACCGGAAGGATCATAAAACCGGGCGGCGCTCCCAGTCCCATCATTGGTTCCAAAAACGCCCGGCAGTCCAGCCATCGTCGTCACCACCCAACTCGTCCCGGTCGGCGTCACTTTCCGGATGGTGTCGTTATTATTGTCCGCCACATAGATATTGCCGATTGCGTCCACCGCAACACCACCCGGACCGTTAAAACGCGCGTCGCTGTTGGTGCCGTCAGCGCTGCCGGACCTCCCGGCAAACCCGGCAATGGTGGTCACTCCCCCCGCCGGCGTGATCTTTCGAATCGTATTGTTGCCGGTATCCGCCACATAAACATTGCCCGCCGTGTCCACCGCCACGCCTGCAGGCAGGTAAAACCCTGCGTCGTCGCCCGCACCGTCGGCGCTGCGGCTCACTGATTGTCCCGCAAAGGTAGTGAAAGTATAAGCTTGGGAATAGATGGATTGTGCCTCCGCATCCGCGATCAACAGATTCAAGCCAGCCACAAGGAAAGCGAATTTCCAGCTTGTGAAAATCGCCTTGGGCGGGAATCGCGAGAATATGGCGCGCAAAAAACGCAGCCGTCTGCATTTCTTCACGACAGCAACAGTCCACCACCTTACATCGAACGACCGCATACGAAAAATTCGGTTTGTACCTTTTTTATCGGGTTGGAATGAACAACGCAAGGCAATAATAACTACTGGCAACCTTACGGCAGGAGCACGACGCGATAAAATTGTTGGGAATTGGCGCCGATGGATGCCGCAGTGGTCATGCTGGAATTGGTCGCCGTGAGGACGCTGCCTAAAGTTGTCCAGTTGGGTTGAGTCAGGTTGGTTTTGGTCTGGATTTGATACTGTTGATTGGCCGTTGCGCTCCAGGTGAAGGTGAATGAACTGCCGGAGCGCCGCACGGTCTGGATGTCGGGAGCCGGTGGCAACACCACCAGGCTGACGCTGGTGGCGCTTGCGCCGCCGTATTCAGTGGTGTCGCTCGGAGTGAAGATTACCGAAAGCGTGTTGGTGCCCACGTTGAGCATGCTTCCGTTCGTCGGATTGTAGGCGTAATTGCCCCGCACCCCGATCACATTGGTGGCATTGAGCTGCTTTGAACTGAGAGCTGTGCCGTAGGTGATGGCGGCTGGCGTCGGCCAACTTACCGCCAGGGTGTAGGAGTTTGTCAGGCACGTGACAGTCCCCGGCGCCACGGTCACCGACTGATTGGCCGGCAGATTCCAGCCTGTTATCGGCTTGAACTGGAGTTGTTCCTCATTGGTCGAATTCACCGCCAATGCCGATGGGTTCTGGGTCGAATACCACGAGTCGGACAGCGTTGACAACTTCCAAGCGCCCCCAGCCTGAACCACCGCCGGCGGAGATATTGTCACTTCCACAGCCCCCGGGTTGCCGGCGATGCCCGATCCGGCGTTGATGGTGACGACTCCGCCGCCCGAGTTATTGGTGCCCGTTGTCACAATGGCCTGCGCGTTGGTGATGAGGTTCACTACATTGCTGTCAATGCCACGCACGGCTGACGCATAAGGAACCGTTCCGTTGAACAACGTCCCCAAATACACGCCCGCTGGATAGTAATAGCCGTCGAACTGGACATAGAACGGACCGCCGCTGTTGCCCGGATAACTTAGAAACCACGACGTCGTATAAACCTGCTGGTCATTGACCGGGTCGGTGGCCAGGCTCAATGGATACGGCTGCGGACCGATCTCGTACATCTGGCCCGCCACGACGCTGGACGCCTGGAACATGGAACCATCCACAGGATAGCCCACCAGCATCTTTTCAGCCGTGCTCGTCAACCAGGAATTCGAGGTAGCATCGGAAGACAGATAACCTCCATAGCCACCGCCCGCCACAGATGATTGAAAATAGAGGGCAGCCACATCGAAGTTACGCGACTGCGGACTGGATTGATCGGCGGTATAGAGGCCGCTTTGCAGATCGTTGGTTCGTTGCGAGGCATAGCCGCTAAGGACCAGCCACCCTTGCGCCGCCTGCGGTTCGGGCATGAATTGCGGCGCCTCTTCCTGCGGATACCACCAGGCCTGGCTGACATACGACAGGGTCTGATCGTTGAAAACCAAGTGCGCCGCCGTCAGTACCACGTTCGCCTGCACCGCCACTCCGCT
>JBEKSF010000145.1:0-14676 GCA_049517295.1 Verrucomicrobiota bacterium | reverse complement strand
GTGCGGCTGGCGGCGCGGCTGAGAAAGGACACGACCATGAGCCTGAAATGGATCGCCCAACACCTGGAGATGGGCAGTTGGACCCACGTTTCGAACTTGCTGGGTAACCGGAGAAAACAGGAGAGTTTAAAAAGTGAGAACTGACACCTGTGATGTGCACCTGTGACGGCACCGAAAGGGTGAAGGAAGCCCTAGTCGCTTTTGTCATTGATCAGCGAACTCCACCCAAGGTGCTGTTCGTTCTCATAGGGATATCTTTCATCACAGCTGTGGTATGCGCTATAAGCTTGCTGCTTCAACCGGCGTGACTACATTTGGCAGGGTCGCCGGCCTTGTTCTAGATGTGACTCTGGAAGATACTGTTTGCTCAAGCAGCATGGGCAAGTTGGCGGCTGATCGGAGTTACGGAAAAAGGACGCGGATAGAAGGAGACGACGGAACGTGGCCGACTGGCCAGTTGGTGGTCGGATCGGCGCGACTCAGCCAATCTGAGCGAAACGAACGAGTGCTGACCTTACGAGCGCTGCCATCGCCCAACAGGATGTTGCCGCCACCATCTGGATTGCCTGCCGAATGCATCTTCAAAGACCAGCAGACAGGAGCGGCGCTCGAGTTGGTTTGAATGGCGACGTCATTTCCTTTGCCGTTTTGGGGCGAGAAGCCATAATCAGCGTCAGGCTTGGTTCCTCCCAAATTACGATCCCCACCCAGCAAGAACTGAGGCTGGCTGGCACAGGCACTCACACCCACGAAGTAGGAGAGCGACCTATTATCTTTTAAATCGGTTCCTATGCTGCTGGCATTCGTCAAGTACCCGGCAGGTTTGCGCTCATCCGACGGGCATACAAGAAGCTTCGGGGTTTGGCCTAGTTCGTTGGCCATGATTGCGTAGTTGGTCCAGCACAGGGAACCTTGATCGGCATTTGTCAGAAGGTCGCTCCAACCGCCTTTGGTCACCGATTGCAACGCGGGGTAACGATTACCATTGTCATTTTCCCAAATGCGATAAGCGGTGCCGATTTGGAGAAGATTATTTAGGCAGGATATGCGAGGGGGAAGGCTGGCACGATCTATCATCGGTCTCACCGTCATCCGCAGCACCGCCAAAACGACGATGAGCACCAGGATCACCACGACCGCCTCAATGCGAGTGAATGCCTCCGATATGTGAACTGGCCTCGGTTTCATAATTCTGCCAAATCAAGTCAAACTAACACACCCTGGCAGCCGTTGCCAATCCAAGTCTTTCCTCAATTTACCGGTCAATCGCCCCATGCTTCTGAGTCCGCATCCGTTTTTTTGAAGATTTATTCTCGGTCCGATTGGGCACCGATTTATCGGTTCCGATGCTTGCGCACAATCCGAGCCTAACGAAAGAAGGGGTCAGCGTCGAGTAGAGTGGAGGCGCGGCGGCGGGCAGGTCAATGGCTTCCGTTGTGTCCGTCCTTTCGATGTCACAATCTCGCGCTGCTCTACGGCTTGGCCTCAGCGGACGCGCCGGCCAGTCGGGCGCATGTTGAGAGGGCAGAGTTCATGGGGCAGGGAATGTGGCTGGCGAGACGCCAGCCACGGGCGACCGGGACGGTCGCGCTACCTAAAGCGAGGATACGGCGTCGGGGAATATCCACGCGCGCCTGCAAAGGCGAAATGCGGAGCACGGCAGGAAGTTTTGCCAGGTGTTGGTTCGGGTGCAGTCGTTGGAGTTGGTTTTCGCGCACTTTGCGATTTGAACTTCGCCGGCGCCTGGCCTATAAGCAGGCTGTGCCAGATGAATGCAGAGAGCCAATCAACGCCGCCACGCGCTTTTGCGCCGTCTTCGGCCATCCCATCCGCCATTCCGCCTCCCCGGCGATGCATAACGCCGCGCTGGCCGAGTTGGGATTGAACTGGCGTTATCTGGCCTTTGACGTCCACCCCGACCATCTGCGCGCGGCCATCCGGGGCGCCCGGCTCATGGGGTTTATCGGGCTGAACCTGACGGTGCCCCACAAATTACTGGCGCTGGAAATGGTGGACGAGGTGGATGAGGATGCCAAGTCCTGGGGGGCTGTCAACACTATTGTATTCGAGTGCCGCGACGCCGCCGGCCAATGGGTCCCGGTGGGCCAGGCTGAGGCGCCGCCAGGCGGGCTGGTCCGCTCCCGGGGCTTCAATACCGACGCCGACGCCCTGGTGCAATCGTTGCGGGAGAGCTTTGAAATCGAAACTTTGCGGGGCGTTTCGGTGCTTTTGTTGGGGGCGGGCGGCGCGGCCCGGACGGCGGCCTTGCGGCTGGCGCAGGAGGGCGTGGGCGCGCTTTTCCTGGTCAATCGCACGCCCGCGCGGGCCGCGGAGCTGGCGAAGGCCATTGGCCAGCATTATCCCGGCGTCGCGGTGACGGAAGGCTATCCCGGGCAGGCCGTTGATCTGGTGATCAACGCCACCTCGCTCGGACTCAAGCCGGGCGATCCCCTGCCCATTGATTTGCCCTGGCTGCAATCGCACCGGCCAAAGTTTGTCTATGACATGATCTATCGCCCGATGGAAACGGGGCTGCTGCGCGCGGCCAAAGAGGCCGGATGCCGCCCGGCCAATGGCGCGGGGATGCTCCTGCACCAGGGCGCGCGCGCGCTGGAGTTGTGGGCCGGACGCCCCGCGCCGGTCCAGGTGATGCGGGAGGCGCTGGAGGAGAACATTTACGCGTGAATCCTATGTTTGACCCAAAAATCTGGCGGGCAATCCCGTTTTCGTTTTGGACGCTCTGCTTTTTCGTCTTCGGCACCGTGGTGGGCAGCTTCCTCAACGTCTGCATATACCGCCTGCCGCGGGGCGAGAGCATCGTGCATCCACCCTCCCATTGTCCGCATTGCGGCTACTCGATACCATGGCACCTGAACGTGCCGCTGGTGACCTGGCTGTGGTTGCGCGGGGCCTGCGCCAATTGCGGGCGGGCGATTTCCATCCGCTACTTTTTGGTCGAGTTGCTGACCGGCGTGGTCTTTGCCGCCTGCTGGTTTCAATTTGGACACCTCTCGATTTTTGTGCCGATGGTGCATTGCGTGCTTATTTCCGGTCTCATCGCGGCGACGTTCATTGATTTCGAGCATTACATCATCCCGGACGAAATCACCCTCGGCGGGATGGTGGCGGGACTTTTCCTGGCGTTCCTGGTCCCGGCCTCGCATCTGAGTTTCCCGCGCGGGGCGCCGTTGCGTTCCTCGGGGCTGGCGATGCGGGACAGCGTCGTGGGAATGATCGTTGGCGCGGGGGTCGTCTATGCGATACTGCGCCTGGGCAAACTGCTCTTTGGCCGCTACAAACTGCGGCTGGCCCCAGGCTCCCGCGTTCTGTTCACCGAGACGTTCCTCAAAGTCCCCGACCAGGAACTGCCCTACGAAGAGTTGTTTTATCGCGCCGGCGACACCATCCGCCTCCAGGCCGAATACGTGGAATTGATCGACCGTTGCTACCGCAAGGTCCAGGTCTGCCTGCAACCCAAGCAATTGCGCATCGGCGAGGATACCTTTGATCCGGAGAAAGTCCCGCACCTGGAAGCGGTGGCCGACCACGTCATGCTCCCGCGGGAGGCGATGGGACTGGGCGACGTGAAATTCATGGCGGCGATTGGCGCGTTTTTGGGGGCGCCGGCGGTGTTGTTTTCGCTGGCGTTGAGTTCTTTGATCGGGTCGGTGGTGGGCGGGACGCTCATTGCGCTGCGCCAGCGCGCCTGGTCCAGCCGTCTGCCCTACGGCCCCTACATCGCGGTGGCGGCGGTGATTTGGATTTTTGGCGGCTACAAGTGGCTGCGGGGATTCCCCTGACGGCGCGTTAGCCGCATTGCGCGCGCTGGCGCAGCGCGTGGTCGGCCAGCACCAGCGCGGCCATGGCTTCCACCATCGGCACCGCGCGAGGGAGGACGCAGGGATCGTGCCGCCCGCGGGCCTTGAGGGTGGTATTTTTATACGTGACATCGACCGTCTCCTGCTCGCGCATGACGGTGGCGACGGGCTTGAACGCCACGCGGAAGTAAATCAGCTCGCCGTTGGAGATGCCGCCCTGGATGCCGCCGGAATTATTGGTGACAGTCCGCACTTTGCCGCCTTTCATCCGAAAAGCGTCGTTGTGCTCCAGCCCGGTCATCAGGACGCCGCCGAAACCGGAGCCGATTTCAAACCCCTTCGACGCCGGCAGGCTCAACATCGCCTTGGCCAGGTCCGCCTCCAGGCGGTCGAACACCGGTTCGCCCCAGCCGGGCGGAACGCCGCGGGCCACGCATTCGATCACCCCGCCCACGCTGTCCCCTGCCCGCCGCGTTTTCTCGATGAGCCGGATCATTTTTTGCGCGGCGCCCGGGTCCGGGCAGCGGACGATATTGCTTTCGATCTCCTTGAAGCCGACCTTTTCCAGATCCACGCGGGCCGTGATGCGCTGGACTTGTTTGACAAACGCCAGGATGGCCACGCCGAACTGTTCGCGCAGGATTTTTTTGGCGACAGCGCCGGCGGCGACGCGGCCGATGGTTTCGCGCGCGCTGGTGCGGCCGCCGCCCTGCCAGTTGCGGACGCCGAACTTGGCCTGGTAGGTGTAATCGGCGTGCGAGGGGCGGAACTTGGCGGCCATTTCGCTGTAGGCCTCGGGGCGGGCGTCCTCGTTTTTGACCATCATGGAAATGGGCGTGCCCAGCGTCCGGCCCTCGAACGTGCCGGAGAGGATTTGCACCCGGTCGGCTTCCTGGCGCGGGCTGACAATGGCCGATTGGCCCGGACGGCGGCGGTCGAGGTCGGGCTGGATGTCCGCTTCGGTCAATGCCAGGCGCGGCGGGCAACCGTCAATAACAACGCCGACGCCGCCCCCGTGCGACTCGCCCCAGGTGGTAATGCGAAACAGAGTTCCGAATGAGTTGCCCATAGCCGCGAGATTACGGTTTCCGGCCCCAAGTTGAAAGTTTGGAATTTGAGATTCGGGGTTGCGTCGGGGCGGGGGCTTATGGCTCTATCCGGCCGATGAACGCCTCGCCGAAAATCAACACGTTTCCGTTTCCCCCCGCCGAACTGTCATTCGGCCAGGTGCGGCTGCATTTTGTCCGGGTTGTGCCCCGGGATGAGTCGCGCGGCCTGGTTCCCTACTACCATTTCCGCATTTTGCTGGCGGACGGTTCTGATGTCGGCCACCTCAATTTCCGTGTTGGAGATTCTGATCATGTCCGAGTTTGCGCGGGGCACATTGGATTCGAGATTCTGGAACGGCATCGCGGCCACGGGTATGCGCTTCAGGCCTGCCGCGCCGTCGCGCCGTTCGTTGGGTTGTTTTATGATGCCGTGACCATTACCTGTGACCCGGACAATCATGCGTCAGCCCGCACCATCGAAAAGCTGGGCGCCACGTTCATCGATGAGGTTCCCGTTCCGCCGCATGACCCGCATTATCCGCGAGGCTCGCGCGCCAAGCGGCGTTACCGATGGACTCTGTCATCAGCAATGACGGCTGGAATGAGTCCCACCGCGTTTGGAAAGTAAAGGGAGTGGGATTACGATTATGATCGTGAATCGTCTTTTCCACGGCGGCGTGGCGGCTGGACTTGTGCTGGCGTTTGGGCCGCCGGCCTGGGCGGGGCAGTTGCCGCTGTCTTCAGTCAATTATTTTAATCCCTACCAGGACCCGGCCAGTTGGAGTGTGGGCGGCACGGCCATATACCAGGGCAACGGCGCCTCTGTGCGGAACAGCAATGGGGCGGTGCCGGTGACCAATTGGGCGGGGGTGCCAGCCCTGCTGCTGGACGCCGTCAACCCGCCGGGGGCTTATTGGAACGTGTATTTCAAAGTGAGCGGCAATCCCCTGAATTGGCTGCGCGTGGGGACGAACCCGGCGGTGCATTTGCGGCTGCAATGGAGCGCCCTCCCGACCAATGGCGCCTGGGATATGAACGTGCAGATAGACAGCGCCGAAGTCGCGTTGAGCGCGTATCTCACACCTTCAACCAACGTGTGGCAGGACATTTACATCCCGGCCTCGGCGTTCGTGGCCGTCGAACCGGCCCTTGATCTGAGCCGTGTCTGGGACATTGCGCTGCTGGCCAAGGGGAATTACAGCGACCATTGCACGCTCGGCATCGGCGCGCTGGACCTGGTGCCGTCGGCGGCGCAACTCACCTACACCGATTACATCAAGATCGATCAAGCGGGCTACGAGCCAATGATGCCCTCCAAACTGGCGCTGGTGAGCTGGCTTCCCGGCACCGTGACCAATGCGCCGTCGTCCTTTGAGATCGTGGCGGCTTCCAACAATCAGGTCGTGTTGACCGGGGCGCTGACACCATTTGTGCAGAGCACGGTCTGGCCGGCGCCGGATTGGACCAACGACGGCGACGTGATATACCAGGCTGACTTCGGCGCGTTGACCACGCCGGGGACGTATCGTGTTGTCGTGCCGCAGTTGTCGGCCGCGTCGCCCAGTTTTGTCATTGGCAGCAACGCGTATCAGAGCCTGTTCCGCGACAGCCTGCGGTTTTTTTATTACTCGCGCGCGGGAGTGGCCATCACCCATCCCTGGGCCGAAAACTTTACACGCGCCGCCGTCCATGCCGAGAGCACCAATGCGAGCTACAACTACGATCCGACCCTCGGCCATTTCAATTTTGGCACCAACACGACACGCGATGTCCACGGTTGCTGGTTTGACGCCGGGGACACGCACATGGATGTGGCGGACACGTCGGTCGCGTGCTGGTTTCTGCTGGAGATCGCGCGGGATTTCGGGGCGAACATCCCCCCATTCAGTCTGGATCTTCCCGAGTCCTACGGGGGGCAAAGCGATCTTGTTCCGCTGATCTGGAACGCGATCGATTGGCTGGAGCGGATGCAAAACGCCGACGGCAGCGTTTGTCATTACGTGATGGGCAATCCGAATACCGCCACGCAGCCGCAGGAGGTTTCCGACATCAGTTCCTTTGCCACCGCTTGCGCGGCGGCTGTGTTTGCCAAAACGTGGCTTGTCCTGGGCAACACACTGGCGCCGGCCGACGCCGACGCGCTGCTCGCGCGCGCCGCTCTGGCGTGGTCCTGGCTGCAGGCCAACACCAACATGGTGCAACCCCGGCTGCCGCTGGTCAATGGAGTGGACCCCGGCGGCGACGACCCTTCATGGGGCAACGCGCAGTTCGACAGCGCCTGTCGCGCCTTTGCCGCCGTGGAGTTGTTCAACGCCACCGGCCAGGGGCAGTACAACGATTATTTCACGGCCCAGTTCAACGAGAACGGCGGCACGCCGCTGGCCGGACCGCTTTTCGGCACCAACACAACCGGTTACGGTTCGGACGACGTAATGCAGTATTTGAACAACCAGTTGAATTTCGCCTTCATGGACTACGCGCGCAGCACCAACGCGGTCAATGCCGTCGTGCAATCGATTTTGCAAAATGCGTTTCTGCATCAGGCCAATGTGCTGACCAATTACGTGAACCTTTCCGGCTACCGCATCCCGATGCTCTACCCGGGGCATCTCTACTGGGGTTCCAGCGGCGGCGTGCTGGCGCCAGCGGCGATGGTGCTGGCGCGGGCGTTCCAGTGGACGGGGGACACAAATTATCACTACGCGGCGATGCAGGCGCTGCACTTTATATGCGGACGCAATCCGGTCAACCGGATGTTCCTGAGCGGGCACAGCGATTATTTGCACGGGACGGATTTTTACTCGCAGTTCTGGACCAATCTATTGCAACAGCCGCCTGGCTACCTGGGCGCCAATATCAATGTCAGCGGCTCGGCCCAACCGGTGGTCCAATACCCATGGAAGCGATTCATCAATACTCAGGACGCGGACATGACCGAGCCGGGAGTTTATTGGAATTCGGCTTTTGCCTGGCTGGCAGGATACGCGGTCAATGATGCCCTGCCGCCGCCGATGCAAATCACCCTTGCCCCGCCGGTCTTCGCTCTTTGGTGGCCGTTGCGTTCCCTGTGGTTCCAGCTCGAGACGAGCACCAACCTTGGCGCGGCCACGGCTTGGACGTCCGTGACCAACCAGCCGACTCTCACCAGTGGCGCCTGGAAGCTCGTCCTTCCGTTGCCCGCGACGGGCAACGGCCAGTTTTATCGCTTGCTGCAGCAGTAGATGCCGACGGCTGCGATCGCGAGGGTCGCCGCGCAACTGGCTCCTTGTCTTTTGGCCGGGATTGGTTAATGTTCTCCCATGCTACGTAAGCACCTGTGTCTGGCATTTTTGCTCTGCGCCGCCGCGGCCCCCGCGGCGACGGTCGAATTGAAGGGCAAAGCGTCCGTCACCGGACAAATCCTGGCCGAGAAAGAAGATCAGATCATTGTCGATATCGGTTACACTGTGCTGGTCATCCCGCGCAGCCAGGTGGTCAAGCTCCTGGAAGACCATCAGCCGGCGGCGGCCAGCCCCGTGGCGCCCGATCCAGTCCCGGACCAAAGCTTTTACAGAACCTCGGCCGTTGCGCAGCGGGAAAGAACCGTGCGCGAACTGGTCAATGAAATCGGTGAGGCGGTCGTGCAGGTGCGAACGCCGGCCGGACTTGGCTCCGGCTTCTTCATCAACGCGGACGGGTATTTAATTACCAACTTCCACGTGACGGAGGGCGAGACGCAAATCTCGGTCGAAGTCTATCATCGCAAGGGCGGCGAGTTGGAGCGGTCGTTATTCAAGCAAATCAAAATTGTCGCCCTCAACAAGTTTGCCGACCTGGCGCTGCTGCGCGTGATGGACAAGGATGCTCCCCGGTTTGTCTGCGTGACGCTGGGCGACTCGGAGACGGCGGCGGTGGGGGACAACCTGTTTGCCATTGGCAGCCCGATGGGACTGGAGCGAACGGTGACCGAGGGCATCCTGAGCACCAAAACGCGCGAGTTTGAAGGGGTGCTCTATTTGCAAACCACCGCGCAGATCAACCCCGGCAACAGCGGCGGCCCGCTCTTTAACCTGCGCGGAGAGGTCGTGGGCGTGACCAACATGAAAATCTCCTTCGGCGAGGGCCTCGGTTTCGCCATCCCTGTCCAGGCCGTCAAGTACTTTTTGAACCATCGCGACGCTTTTGCCTACGACAACGACAACCCGAGCAATCCCTACCGGTACCTGGAACCGCCGAGCCGGACAAACAAAGCGGCGGCGGAGTGAAAGCGGGCCGCCGCGCCTCCCATTGACAATGAAACGAATTATTTTGACGCTGGCCCTGGCCGGATTGTTCCTCCAGGCCCATTCGGCCATCTTGCCCCCGGAAAAAATCCTGCCCAAGGACACCGTGCTGGTCGTGTGCGCGCCGGACTGGGTCAAGGCCTGGGCGTTTATGACCAACACGCCTTACGGGCGGCTGTGGCAGGACCCGGCGCTCAAGCCGTTCAAAGACAAATTCATCGACCACGCGACGACGGACCTGATCACGCCGATGGAACATAACCTGGGCATCAAGTTCTCCGACTATCAAGGGCTGGCGCAGGGACAAGTCACTTATGCGCTGCTGCCGGCTGGGCCGCACGACGACCCGGACCACCATTTTGCCCAGATTCTGCTCATTGACTCCAGGGATCACGCCGCGCAATTAAAATCCAGCCTCGCGGCCGTGATCAAGAAATGGGCCGACGCGGGCAAACCGATGAAATCGCGCAAGATTCGGGAGCAGGACTTTAGCACGTTGGTCCTAACGCCAGAGGATTTGTCCTGGAGCAAGATATTCCAAACGGCCAAACCCGCCGGCGCGGCGGCCGAGGCCGACGCCAAGCGGGAGGCCAAGAACCTGGAAATCACCATTGGCCAGGTGGATTCACTCTTGGTGGCGTGCAACTCGCCCGACGCCATCGAAAGAATTCTCAGCCGGCAGGCCGGCGGGCTGGTGCCGGCGCTGGAGGAGTTGCCGGCGTTTCAAGGCGACTTTGGCTCGCGACTGCGCAACTCGCCCGTTTACGCGTGGGTCAACGTCAAGGCGCTGCGGGAAGTCTTGAGCAAAGTTCCGCCGGGGTCGGATGACGATACCGGCGGCGGCTTGGCCAAATTCAACACCTATTTTACCGCGACCGGCTTGGACAATGTCACCTCCGCCTCCTTCAGCTACCAGAACTCGCCCGACGGCGTCGGAGCGCAACTGTTTATCGGGGCGCCGGAGGACAAACGGGCCGGCCTGTTGAAGGCCTTCACGGCCGAGGCCAAGGATTCCAGCGCGCCGGCATTCGTGCCCGCGGACGCGGTGAAGTTCTGGCGGTGGCGGCTGAACATACCGCACAGTTGGGCCACCATCGAGAGCATGCTCAACGAACTGAATCCGCAGATGGTCAGCGTGCTCAACACCGTTTTGCAACACGCTGGCAAGGACAAGGACGAACATTACGATCTGAAATCCGAACTGCTCGCCAGCCTGGGTGACGATGTCATCAGCTATGAGAAGGTTCCCAAGGCCACCAGCCTGGCCGATCTCAAATCGGCGCCGTCCATTTTCCTCATCGGCTCCCCCGATCCCGACAGGCTTACCGCCGCCCTGAAGGTCGCCTTCGGCGTCATGGCTCAGGCCTCTGGCGGCGTTAAAGACCGCGAGTTCCTGGGACGCAAAATCTATTTCATTCCCGCCCCCGGCTCCGACAGCGCGGCTTCTCCCGTGTTGAGTTTTGCCGGCAGCGGCGGATACGTGGCCATATCGGGCGACATCGGCCTGCTGGAGGAGTACCTGCGGAGCAATGACACCAAAGCCAAGGCGCTGATGGAGACGGCGGGCTTGGGGGAGGCGGCGCAAAAGGCCGGCGGGCTGGGCACGGGTTGGTTTGGCTACGAAAACCAAAACCAGAATATGCGCCCGGTGTTCGACGTGCTGCGCAAACAATCTTTGACGCTCTCCGATCTTATCGGCGCTCCGCTGCCGTCGATATTCAGCAGTCTTAGCCCGGAGCAGATCGCCAAGTTTCGCGACTGGCTGGATTTTTCCCTCCTGCCGCCCTTTGATTCGGTGTCGAAGTACCTTTACTATTCGGTGTATGCGGGCGGTTTCTCCGCCGACGGCTTCACGCTGAAAATCTTCGCGCCCACGCCGCCGCAACTTCGGTAGGACCGGCTTCTTACTCCTGCGGATAAACCAGGATGCGGTCGTGGACCAGCACGATCAAGTCGGCCTTGCCGTCGCCGGTCACGTCGGCCACCGCCGCCTCGCGAGGTTCCATGGCGTCGTTGCGCCGGGAACGGAAGGTGCGCTCCTCGAAGACCTGCCAGCGGTTGGCCGGCACCAACTTGTGAGGCAGTTCGAAGGCCACCAAATCCAGATAGTTCTTGGCCGTCTCCAGAAACACCAGGTCCTTGCGGCCGTCGTTGTTCAGATCGCCGGAAACGACATCCCGAAGATACCCGTCCTTGATCGGCGTTTCGTAGCTGTCCAATTCGGCCAACTCCCACACCTGCCCGCTCATGGCCATGGTGGCGGCCGCGTTGACTCCGAGCAAGGCGATGGAGTTGTGGTTGGTCGATCCTAAACCGACGCCGCGCAGCGCGTTAAACTCCATGATTGGCAGGGGCAAGTTGCGCACCACCTGCCAGACTCCGGCTGCGTCGCGCTCGCACAACGTCAGCGCCTTCTTCTGCGCATCCAGGAGGAAGAGCGAGGCGATGGCGTTGGTGCCGTTGCGCAGAGGGGCGGCGCCGACGATCTTGGAGTCGCTGGACGCGCCGTTGATTTGCTCCTTGACCTCAAAGGACCAGACTGGTTTGGCGTTGGCGCCGCCGGCTGGCTCGGATTTCAAAACGACCGCCCGCACGAAATTCTTTTGCGCCAGGAGCAATTCCGGTTTGCCGTCGCCATCCACGTCGGAGACGCCCAGCCACGGGTCTTCAACACTGCCGCCGGGCGGCGACACATCGGCCTCGTCGAAGGTTGTTTTGCCAGGTTTCTGCACCAGGATTTTGATCTTCTCGTAAGGGATCAGCACCACCAAGTCCGCCAGCCCGTCCTGGTTGGCGTCCATCATGGTCATCGACGCCGGCATCGCTTTGAAATCATCGCTCAACTTTTGGGTGCGCGATTTCCCGTCCGCCGTCCGCGTTACCAGTACGCGATTGGTTTCCTGCTCCACGATCACCGCCAGCGTGGGTTTGGCTCCGGGCTGCAACGGTCCGACGGCCATGGTTAGGGGCTTGCCGTCAAAAGGAATGATCGTCGGAAACGCAATGCGCCCTTTGGCATCGAGTTTGGTCACTCCCACCTGGTGCTCGTCCCCGCTCAACAAAAAGATGCTCGGCGCGCCGTCGCCGTCCCAATCGCTCACCGCCAATTCACTGACCCCGCTCAAGGTCGGAAAGGTCTTGGGCGCCGAAAGCGTGCCGTCGGCCTTTTGCAGATACACCGTCAGTTGGCCGCTGTCCGGTTCGGCCACGAGCAAATCCTCCAGGCCGTCGCCGTTGATATCCGCCCACAAGATGCCGCGGTGACTGCGGGTGGTCTTGCTGAGAGGAAAGACCTCCAACTGGCCTTGTTTGAATTGGCCGGAAAGCGGTTCCGCCGGCTTGCGGACGAAGTGCGAGACCGCCGCCCTGCCGGAACTGGCGGCGATGGTCACCACCTCGGTCTTGTGGTCCCCGTCCAAATCGTCCGCCATGTAGGCGCGGATGGGCGGCAGCGTGAAGTATATCTCCGGCCCCAGTTCCCCGTCGGCGTCCTGCAAGCGAAAACGGAACGGATTTGGGCTGTCCCAATTGATTAGCAACAGGTCATTGCGCCCGTCGCCGTCGATGTCAAGCACCTGCACGGCCTTGACCGAGCCTGAAAAGGGGATTTTGCGCGGCTCGGCCAGAGTGTGGTCGGGAGTCTGGGCCAGGAAATAGAGGTTGTTTTCCCCCAGCAGCACCAAATCGGTCAACTTGTCCCCATTGAGGTCTCCGCTGGTGAGCGCATTGGCCGTCAACTGCCCGTCGTCGATCGGCCAGCGCTTGGGCACGCTCCAGCCATTGGTGCCCAGGTTATACTGCACCACCAACTCCTTCGGGTCTCCATAATAGGCCAGGTCGGGCTTTCCGTCTCCGTTCAAGTCCGTCACCACCAACGACGAAATCCTCTTTTCCGACGCGATGGACTCGATCCGAAAGCGGGAGTCGGGCGGCAATTCATTGATCTCGCGCCGTTCGCCGGGACGGGCGCGCGCGATATTGGTTTTGCCGGTTTGATTATAGAGCAAATTGATCTTTGAGCGGGCGTTATTGACCACGATCAAGTCCGTCAGGCCGTCGCCGTCCAAGTCGGCCGTGTGCAGGAGGGAGATTTGGCTGTCAATGGGAAATATCTCCGGCCCGGTGAAGCCGAAGGAGGCCCGTTTATCCTCGGCATGCGCGCCCAGACAAAGGAAGGCGCAGGCCGCGGCGCCAAGAAACCGGCCTGCCGCATTGAAATCAAACTTGAGCATACCAGGCGGCAAGGTGCCATCAGCCGGAGCCTGGCGCCAGCTTTAAGCTGAGTTGTCCGACCGGGGGCATTTTGAGTTTTTGGAGCAAGCCGTGTTGGCGGAGTGATACTTTAAGGTTTCGGACGTCACGATTGAGAATTGGTCATTGAAAATCTGTCATTGGTCATCGGGGAAAGGGATGCGGTTGGCGCAAAGAACTGTGAGCCACGCCCTCAGCGAGGTCAAGCGCGGCGGGGACAGAGGGCTGAAACGGCTGAAGCGAGAGGTTGAGCGTCTGGAAAGACCGGTTCAATGAACCGCAAAAACAGCAACATACAAGGACCCTTCGGCCTCTACGTGAATCAGCTGACCAGCATGTCCGACGGCCTCGGGACAACGGCGTTCACCTATACGCCAGCCGGACAATTGAGTTCCGAGAGCGGCCCGTGGGCCAGCGACACCGTGGCATACACCTATACGGACAGGCTGCGAGCCACGCTGGATTTGCAGCAGCCCACCGCCTCGCCCTGGGCGCAGAATTATGGCTATGATCTGGCCGGCCGGATGACCAGCCTCGCCTCGCCCGCCGGAACGTTCGCGTACGCCTACAATCCCGGTGTGGGGGGGACGGCATCCGCCTCCTCCTTGATCGCGAAAATCGCCCTGCCGAATGGCGCCTTCATCACCAACACCTACGACAGCAATGCCCGAATGCTGGGGACCTGGCTTTACAGCAGCAGCGGCAGCAATTTGGATTCGAGCGTGTATGGGTACAATGTCGGCAACCAGCGGACCAACGTGACGCGGAGCGGCGAAAACACGGCCAGCTACGCGTATGACCCGATCGGGCAGGTCATCGCCGATCAGGCATCCGAAGTCAGCGGGGGGGCGGCGCGATCGAATGAACAGCTTCATTACGTTTATGATTCGGCGGGGAATTTGAATTATCGCACGAACAATGCGCTGATCGAGAAATTCCAAGTGAACACACTGAACGAGTTGACGACCAACACCAATGGTGGCACATTGACAGTCGTGGGCACGACGACTTCCCCAGCCACCAGTGTGACGGTGAACGGCAACAGCGCGACCCTTTATGGCGACGCGACGTTCGCCGCCGCGGGTCTGGCGCTGACGACAACTTATACCGCGACTGCCCAGGACAGCTACGGCCGGCACAGCACCAACACCGTGACGGTGAGCATCGCCACCAACACAACCTTCCAGTACGACGGCAACGGGAACCTGACCAGCGATGGGTTGCGCAATTTCGTTTATGACGATGAGAATGAATTGATTCAGGTGTCGGTTTCCAACGCGTGGATGTCGCAGTTTG
>JBEKSF010000144.1:0-14840 GCA_049517295.1 Verrucomicrobiota bacterium | reverse complement strand
CAATCCGGCCTTGCAGCTTCTCGATTCGTTCTTTGATGGCAATGATTCTGTTGAGTTGGCTTGTCGTTAAATCTGTAAAATTGATTGTCATCGGTCATTGGTAATACAGGCGGGAGATTAGAGTCAATCACGGAGATGCCTGGGATTGTAAACGGAGCCAAAGCCCGCTTCAGGGATGATTGAAACTGGCGCAACATCTCGCCCAGTTGTGCGCCGTCCACAAGTTCGAGTGGTTTGCCCTCGGCGAACCGCAGGGCTTCATCGGTCTAGACGCCGCCAGCGCAACATTTTATCTTGCTCCAAGGCTTCCCTCGCAGCCTCGCGGAGGTGTGCTTCCGTTGTAATCGTTTTGTTTTTACTCAGGTTGAATGTCTTACTGAACAGTAAAATGCACGATTTGAGTAAATGGCAATCCAAGACTGTTCTATTCGGGGAACGGCATCCGCCTCGTGTGCTGCTTGCTGATCGTATCCGTTGGCAAAACCTTGCGGGCCATGAATTCAACTGCAAACGAGCAGGTGCTGACCGCGCTCCAGCAGGTGGTCGGCGCGAAGCTGAAAAGTTGGCTGGATGAAAACAAAACCGGGGCGAACAAAGAGAATAATGCGTGCGACGCGCATCCGTCTTTCAGATGATAGCCGATAGCGCCTGGTCAGCTTGTGCTCGTGGAGGTCATCATAGAGCGGCCATATTCCCCAAAGAAAAATGTCGTGTAATCCGACTTCGGAGCTTTTAGCGGAGTTTCGCAAAATACCCTGTCACTTCACCTCCGTCCTTTTGAGTTCGAGGATGAGAATCCAACTAACGCCGCCGGGCATGGGATGGGTGCTGAACTGTTCG
Source organism: Verrucomicrobiota bacterium (assembly GCA_049517295.1). Classification (GTDB taxonomy): domain Bacteria; phylum Verrucomicrobiota; class Verrucomicrobiia; order Limisphaerales; family Palsa-1400; genus JBEKSF01. Next base: position 14,000 of record JBEKSF010000144.1, on the reverse strand, counting down.
CCCCCAAGCGCATCGAAAAATCTTCGACCGTTGACTTTGGCGTTGCGCAGGGCGGCCTCGAACTTGTTGATCTCTGTGACCTTGTCAGGCGGCGCAGTGCCGTGGAGGGTGAGTTTTTTGCCGTCGCTGAAATTCAGGCTGTCGAGCTTCAACCCGTCCGGCATTAGCTCGGCCACCAACCGAAAGCAATCCAGGGCCTCGAACTTGTTGATTCTGCTTCCCGTTCGTAATTCAAAGGGGTGACCGTCGCACCGTAATCTTTTTTCAGCAGGTTGAGAAATTCCTGGCGGAACGGGTACTTCTCCTGCGGCCACAACGAATTGGCGACGCTCAGTTCGTTGCTCCCCTGAGCCGCCTTCAAGGCCGCGTCGAGCCGACCAAACAGTTCGTGCAGGCCGGTCTTGCATTGATCGAAGTGGAGCGTCCGCTCCATCTGCCGGGCCGTGTCTCCACGCGCTCCGGCGTAGGTCATCGCCAGCGCGGATGAAATGCTGTAAGGCGAAAGCGCCAGATTGCCTTCGGTTGACCGCAGCCTTCCATAAAGCTGTAGCGCAAAGGCGGTGTTGGCTCCGACGAGAGAATTCATTTCTGTCCTTTCTGATGCAAGCGCCTGCGAGGTAATGGCCGCGATCACAACCACGCTGATTCGAGCCGAGTTAAGCGGCATCGGCGTTCCCCAGAGCGACTTCATGTTCATGTCTTGTTAGACGGGAGTTCTTGAACGGTGCTCCCGTATGCGAGATCAACCCAGCATTTGCCCCACATATCCGCCTTTAGACGGCGCAGCCGCAAGTCATTTCCCACCTGCCCGCAAATTCGGTGTGATGGCGGCCACGCTCAACCAGCGAGGCTTCGCAGCGCATCCACAATCCAGATCATCCCTTCGGTATCTTGGCCGCAGTATCGCTCAGGCTTTCAACAACCCGTTTCGTCACATTTGTCACAGTTGTCACTGCAAAACTTCGGGAAAACTGTCCCCATCTTCGGACTTGACTCAAAGAGCAGCATCGCATAAGGTTCTAACTATGCATAACTTAGCGATTTACACTGAGTTGTGTATGGCAGCCAGTTGGGGTTCGAGCCCCGCCACTCCCGCCATTCTCCGCGTTCTGCCGCGTTGTACCCTGTTGGGAAGCTTTACGCCAAGGTATAAGCGATGGTGAGGTTAAGACATGAAAACAACGTTGCCTGAACCCGAAATCGTAACGCGCAAGGGCAAACCTGTTTCCGTGATCATCCCCATTAAAGATTAGAGGTATTGTTGGAACGCTTGGAGGACAGCGAGGACGTGGCCTGGCTCAAACGCGCCCGCCGCAAACCACTGCATTACCGGACGCTGGACGAGTACCGGGCTGAGCGCACCCGCAAGTGACAATGTATCGCGTCCTGCTTGAACGGGTGAGAAAGACCTCTCGCGGCTTACCTCCGAGATTCATGAAGAATCACAGTGGCGGTGGTTGAAAGCGCGTCAGCCACGTCAACGGATCGGATCGGCTGGGAATGACCGAACCAAAGATCAACTGCTCTGCAGTGGCACCGTAGAGAATAAAGAAGGGAAAAGCGCGGAGGTTTCTGCGACGCAATTCCGGCACAATCCTGGAGCCGAGGTTTAGGTAATGTCCTGCGCTTGAGGGAGACAGATTGACCGCCTCGACGGCATCATCAATCTCCTGGCGGAAGCGAGCGGCCAAGCCTGAAGAAACCCGGCGGTATGCGTCAGCGTAAAGCCGAACATCCTGTGGGAACGCCGGGTGGAAGATCACCCTCATTGAAGGGCGGCACGGTACTCCTCCTCCGTCAATCCCTTCACGCGCCCCGTGGCGACATCTTCAACACGGCGGATCCCTTCGGACATCGCTTCGGTCAGAGAATCCGGCGCCACAACGCTTTCAACGAGGCGGCGGGCCAAATCCAGACGATCCTCGGGCGGCAGCTCCAACGCGATTTTGGCGACGTCTGTTAAAATCATGACTCATGGTTGCATATTCCAACCGGCGATGCAAGCAACGGGCACCGTTGGCGACGCAATTCTAATTGTCCGTTCATTTTCTCACTGTGGCCAGTTGCCATTCTGCATCGGCTTCAACTCCAGCTTGGCAGGGTCCACCACCACGTGTTTGATGCGCCTTCGATTCCAGGTATAGACAACATGCACCAGGCCATCGCTGGTTTGAATCACCGCCGGATAGGAGAATTCCTTGCCTGCCTCGTCCTCCAAGGTCAACGCAGCCAGCCAAACCTTGCCGTCGGCCGACACAGCAATGTTCAGCGGGCTGCGGCCCTTTGCGCAGTGGTTATAGACCAGGAGTTGACGGCCATCCCGAAGCGTGACGGCGTCAATCCCGGAATTGGGATTGGGCAGTCTGGTTAAAGTCATCTTGCCCCAGGTCTTGCCGTTGTCTTGCGACCAGGTTTCAAAGATTCGTCCTTGCCGACTGCGTCCAAGCGCCTGCAAGCGATTGGCCGGGTGAAAAAGGACGCTGGGCTGGATGGCCCCGATTTCATTTGGCTGGTTGACCGGCCCGATTATCTCCCATGTTTTGCCAAGGTCGGGTGTGCGCTCGAAATGGACTTGCCAACCGGCGTCCTCGGTGCTCGAACCGCATAGAATGTCACCGTTGGCCAGTTGCACGGGCTTATTCTTTGCCGGCCCAAGGACATTCACCGGCAGGCGGCGCGGCTCGGACCAACTTTTGCCATCGTCAGAACTGGTCATAAGCATGCCCCACCAGCTTTTGGGATCGGGTCCAACCTTGTAAAAGAGCATCACCGGGCCGAGGCGAGGCTGAAAGAGGACCGGATTCCAGCAAGGATACCGACGGTTCTGCGCGCCATTGGCCACTTCGACCGGGACGGTCCATTTCCCGTCGATGTGCCTTGAGAGCCATATCCCCACATCCGGGCTTTTTTCGTGTTGGCCGCCAAACCAGGCGGCCACCAAACCTTCTTTCGTTTCGACGATGGTGGAAGCGTGACATTGAGGAAAAGGGGCCGACTCGAAAATGAACTCCGCCGTCACCAAACCCGTTTGGGCAGCGGACAGTCTTGCGGCAGCCAGGCATAGCGATCCCAGAACAGCCAGCAATAAGCCAGTCTGGTTCCCTGACATCATTTTCGAAATATGGCGCGTGAACATCGCCGTCAACAAGACCTAATGCACGACGTCCAGCCGAATCTTGAGCAGGTCGCTGACGCCCAGTTCGAGCAAGGTGGCGTTTTGGTAGAGCTGCGGGTTGTCGCCCAAGGTTTGCATCTTTGCCGTCTGGCGCTCGCCGTCCAGTTCATGCACGGCCCACGTGTCCAGGGCCACCGGGTCTTTGCCAAACCAAATCTGGTTCAACTCCGTCGAGTAATGCAGAAGGCTCATCTGTTCGCCCTGGTACTGGCCGATGAGGGCGTCGGTGATGTTCAACACGACGTGATCGCTGAGGGCGGGAAGGGCGTAAACCTCGGGCACGGCGGTGGCCATGCGCTCGGCGCTGCTCTCGAAGCGCAGAGTGTTGTCCACGCTGCCCATCGACAGGCTGAAAAGATGGCCACAGACGCCGACTTGATTGTGATTGAGAAGCGGGGCGATGCTGATGATTTTGGTGACCGTGCGTGTGACCAATTTGCTGACGTAGGATTTGCGTCCGGTGGTTGCGCCGCTGCGGTCAAAATCCAAGTCCCCGGCCACCAGAGTGCCCATGACCGCATTATCATAAAACACCTCGTCGTCATAGCCGGTGTCCGAACTGCCAGCCAGGCGGATTTGGTAGCGGTCGGCCAGGTAGGAAAAGCCGGCCAGGCGCAAATCGAGCAGGCGTTTGTCCCAGACAATGATATTGGTGGGCTGAAGGCCCGCGGCCAAAAGGCCCTGCACCACCGCCTCGACGACCGCCGGGCGCGTCCCGCTATTCGGGCCAGGACCGGAAAAGACTTTGAGACCGACGACATCCTTGGGAGAAACGAAAGACCGCCAGGCGGCCCTCAGTTCGCTCTGGCCGGTGAGCCGCAGCATCCCGCTATTGACCATCTGGGCAACGACTTCCGGACGGGGTTCGAATGCGGAAGTGGCGCGGGGGTTTTCGACGATGACGATTCGGGCTCGCGCCGGCGCGGCGCCCATGGCGGGGGAATCATCCGCCCCAGCCGTTGGCCCCCCCGCCCAAAGGCAGCCGAGGGCGCAAAAGAGGAGCTCCCAACGCCCAACTCTCAGATGACGGTATCTTGACACTATGAGCGGCGGATGCTAACACCCTGCCAGACGAACACGACACAAAATTGATGAAGGGCCATTCCAAAGCGATGCGCACACTGCAAGGTCTGGTTGTTCTTGCCGCCGCCGGGACGTTGCTGGCCGGCTGCGGGCCGCCCGGCAAACGCGAATTGCGCCGGGCCGAGGAATTGGTCCAGGCGGGCCAATTCGCCCAGGCCATTGGACCGTTGAAGGACGTGACGCAAGTTTTGACGACGGCGCCGCGCGCTTCGCAGGCCAAGGCGTGGAATCTGCTCGGTTTAGCCTACCATGGCGCGGGAAAACTGGATGAGGCGTCGAAGGCATACGGCCAGGCCTTGAAGCTGGATCGCGACAATGCCGCCGTCGATTACAACCTCGGCTGCCTGAGAATGGATCAGAGCAATTATGTCGCCGCCGTCGAGTATTTGACCACGTTCGCTACCCTCCGGCCCAAGGATTACAACGGCTACCTGAAGTTGGGAGAGGCCGGTTATCATCTGGCGCTGACACGGACCGGCGCGGAGCGGAGCCGGCAGATGGAGAGCGCGAAGCGGGACCTCGACGCGGCCGATAAACTCCACCCGACGGCGGAGGCGGCCAATCTTTTGGGATTGATCGATCTGCAACGGCGCGCCTCGGGAACCGAGCCGATCAAAGCGGCGCAGGCCGACTTCGAACTGGCGTTGCGGCGCGATCCCCAGTATCCGCCGGCGCTGTTAAACCTCGCCATCCTCCTGCAAAAGTACCTCAAGCAGCCGCGCCAGGCGCTGGATAAATACCACGATTACCTTGCCCTCCAGCCGCCGCCGCCGCACACCAACGAAGTGGAAAAGCTGGCCCGCCAATTGGATTTGGACATCCGCATCACGATCACCCCCGGCCAGGGAGAGCGGCCCGCGGCGCCGCCGGCGCGAAATTCGACCGCCCCCACCAATATCGGGCCTGTCAAGACTAAAGTTGCGCCGGTGGAGAATCCGGTGGCGCAAGCGGCCGCCCCCGCCCGCCTCCGCGCGCCCGCGCTGGAAGAGGCGCCGTCCGCGCCAGCCGTCCCCCCCCGAGCGTCACCGCCGGCTCCGCCGCCCACGCCGCCGCCGAAAGAAGCCCAGTTGCCGCCGCCGCCGTCCGCCGCCCCCGCCGTTCTTCCCGCCGAATCCTCTGCCTCTGTCAACACTGCAAAGCCCGACAACGCGCTTACGATGGTGGAAACCGTTCCGCCTCCCGAGGCGGTGCCGCGAAAAACACTGGGCCAGAAACTGAATCCATTGCGCTGGTTTGGAGGAAAACCGAAAACAGCCGCGGACAGTTCCGACGCCGAGCTAGCGCCCGTGCCCAAAGGGGAGCGTTACAACTATCCCTTGCCGGTGACGCCCATTCCGGGGAACCGGACGCAATCGGAGCGCCTGACCGCGCAAGCCACACAGGACCGGCAACAAGGACGGCTGGCCGAGGCGCTGCGCGGCTACCAGGCGGCCATCGAGGTTGACCCGACATATTTCCCGGCGAGGCTGGCGCTGGGCCTGGCGGCCATCGACGCCCGCGATTACCCGAGGGCGCTGGAGACGTTGGCCCGGGCGCTGGAATTGCGGGCAAACTCGGCCGATGCGCGATACGCGTTTGCGTGGACGCTGCAAAAGAGGGGCTACTATGAGGACGCGGCCAGGGAGCTGGAAAGGCTGCTGGCCACCCACCCGCAGGAAGTCCGGGCTTGCCTGCTGCTGGGCAATCTGTACGCCGAGAAACTGGGCCGGCCGAAATCGGCGCGGGAACAATACGCGCGGGCGCTGGAATTGGATCCGCAGAACCCGCAAGCCGGCACAATTCGAGCCTGGATCGGAAAGGCGCCGTGAGAGATGAGTGAAGATCACAAAAGAAATGGCTCGTCAGCGGCAGGGAAAGTGCTACGGTCATAAATTGTTATGCAAAAGGTTGCATTGCCGCCCGCGTCAAGCCAATTGTCGTTGAACTACATCGATCTCATTCTGGTTTTGTGGCTCATTTATGGACTGTATCGTGGACGGAAACGGGGCATGTCGCAGGAATTGTTGCCGATGATACAATGGTTGGCGATCGTGGTCGCGGCGGGGCTGTTTTATAAGCCCTTCAGCAAGGTCATCATGCAGAACGCTCACTTTGAGTTGCTTTGGTCGAATGTCCTGGCATACGTCTTGATCGGCTTCGGCGTTCATCTGGTCTATCTGTGGATCAAGTATGCGATCGGGGACAAACTGGTGGGGAGCGATTTGTTCGGGCGCGGGGAATACTACATGGGGATGATGGCGGGGATAGTGCGGTTTGCGTGCATGTGGGTGGCATTGTGCGCGCTGCTCAATTCGCGCGTCATTACCAAGGCCGAGATGGCGAAAACGGAGAAGGCGCAGAGCGAGGCCTTTTCGGATATTCGCTTTCCAACGTATGGCTCGATCCAGCACGCCATTCTCTTTGAGTCGGTTAGCGGCAAATTCATTGAGACCAAACTGGACAGCTTCATGATCGCGTCGGTCGCGCCCAAGGCGGAGCAAAAAGGGGAAACGCTGGCGCACAGGAAAGAGCGGCTGATCGACGAAGTCATCGGCGGTCCGAAAAAGTAAACCGTCCCTGGCATGGGTGGCATCATTTCTCCGGCGACTGTTGAGCAAATTCGGGCGGCGAGCGACATTGTCGATGTGATTGGCGGCTACTTTCCGCTCAAGAGAGCGGGAGCCAACTTCACGGCGCTGTGCCCGTTCCACAAGGAGAAGACCCCCAGCTTCAACGTCAATCCGCACAAGCAGATTTTCCACTGTTTCGGCTGCCACAAAGGGGGCGACGTATTTACCTTCGTCAAGGAGTACGAGAACATCGATTTTCCCGACGCGGTGCGGCGGCTGGCGGAGCGGGCGCACATTGCGATTGAACTGGACACCCGGGCGGGCAGCCCGGAGTTGAAGGGGTTGAAGGATCGGCTGCTCCAAATCCACGAACAGATCACGCAGCGCTGGCAGGCGGCCCTGGCCGCGGGCGAGGCCGGGCAAGCGGCGCGCGATTACCTGGCCCGCCGGGGTGTTTCCAGCGAGGCAACGCAATTTTTCCGGCTCGGCTGCGCGCCCGATGGGTGGGACGACACGGTCAATTGGGCCAAGAGCAAGCATTACGAGTTGGGATTGATGGAACAAGCTGGGCTTATCCTTAGAAAGGAGGGCACGGACCATTACTACGACCGGTTTCGAGGACGGCTGATCTTTCCAATATGCGACGAGCAGGGCCGGGTGGTGGGATTCAGCGGACGGGTGCTTTCGGGCGACGAGAAGACGGCCAAGTATGTCAATTCGCCGGAGACGCCGATTTTCACCAAAGGGAAGATACTGTTCGGGCTGGACAAGTCCAAGCGGGCGTTGCTGGAGGCGCACCGGGCAGTGATTTGCGAGGGGCAACTGGACCTGATCGCCTGTTTCATGGCGGGCGTCAAGAATGTTGTTGCGCCGCAGGGCACGGCCCTGACGGGCGACCACGTGCGGATTCTCAAGCGTTACGTCGAGGAAGTGGTGCTGTGCTTCGATTCGGACGAGGCGGGACAGAAGGCGGCGGTGCGTTCGCTTGACACTTTGCTTGCTTCGGGTCTGGCCATTCGAGTCGCGGCTGTTCCAGCACCGCACGACCCCGACAGTTTTATCAAGGAATTCGGAGGGCCGGCCTTCGCCCAATTGATCGAGAACGCGCGCGGGTTTTTCGATTACTACCTGGACCGGCTCTGCGTCCTGAACGACGCGACGAGCGACCGGGGCCGGCGCGCCATCGCGCGGGGGATGGCCGAGGCGGTGCAGAAGACCGGCAGCGAGGTGCTGAGCGACACTTACGCGCAAAAGACGGCGCTGCGCCTGGGTGTGGCGATGGACGCGATGCGGCTGGAATTCAGCAAAGGGTTTCGCGCCCCAACCTCCGAAAGTGATGAAACCGAAGAGGGCGGGCCGGAAACTCCCGCGCTCTCGAAACAGGAAGCGTGGCTGTTGCGGCTGCTGCTGGAAAGCGATACGCACGTGGAGTGGGTCGCCGCGCACCTGGAATTGGAGTGGGTGCCCAATCCCGTGGCGCGGGAGATCGTGGCGCGGCGGCTGCGGGTCACCGGACAGTGGCCGGGCGTGGCGGCCTGGCTGGCGCAGTTGGAGAATCCCCAATGGCAAAGCGTGGTCACGGAATGTTTGACAGACAGCCGCCCCGTGCCGGTGGAGGCCAACCTGAAAGGATCGGAGACACATTCGGGTTTGATCAAGCGATTGCGCGACGATTACATCCAGCGTCAACTGGCCGCGATCAGCCAGCAGTTGATGGCGCCGGATTTGCCGGAGGCCGGCCAGCGCGAATTGATGGACCGGCAGCAGCATCTCCGCCAGCTTAAACGGCAGCCGCTGACTCCGAAAAGCGATCAGGCCTGAATGACGGACGAATTGCAAAAGGTTGCGGAAACGCTGGGGTTGACCCGCTATCGGCGGCACATCTTCCTGTGCGCGGATCAAACGGAGCCAAAGTGTTGCGCCAGGGAGGCGGGGCTGGAGTCGTGGGAATTCCTGAAGCGGCGGTTGAAGGAGCTTAACCTGGCTGGGCCGCATCCGCTGGTCTATCGCACCAAGGCCAATTGTCTGCGGGTGTGCGTGCAAGGGCCGATCGCGGTGGTTTATCCGGGCGGGACTTGGTATCATTCGTGTTCGCCGGCCGTGTTGGAACGCATCATACAAGAGCATCTGATGAAGGGGGTGGAGGTGAAGGAGTTTGTGTTTGCGCGAGGCGGGGGTAGTGTTTGAGTGGATTGACACTGGCAGCATGAGGATTGGAAGGGCAAGGCAGGGGTGGCTGTCGTTCATAAAAACCGGGGAAAATTAAAAATAGTGTTTCGAAATTGATAAGGTTTGCTAATGTTGAGGCGGGCGTTCTGACTGCAAGTGGTTTTGGCGCAATGGGTTGGGTCGTACGAGGCGGGTGGCGATAATTTGGAAATAGAGTTGAATAAATGGAGATAGCCCGCATCTCGCGCGGAGGCGCTGAGGGCGCGGAGAAGGCAATCATTTTTCCTTTTTTCTCCGTGAACTCACCGCCGTTGCGCGAGAAAATCCATTGGGAATCGGTCATTGAGAATTTTTCAAGTGTAATTGTCCTGGCGTCTCCGCGGCGTTGCTGCTTTGCGTTAAGGTTTGTGGCAGGCCGTCGCGAACGCGGGGTGAGGATTCTGGAATCCGCGGCGGCGCAGCAAGCGCGGCGGCAGTTGCGGCCCGGCGACCGGCGCCGGGCGATGGACCCACCTACGCTAAAGCTACGGTGGGCAGGCATATTCGTGCTCACGCGCCCGAGTTGATCACATTTCCACGAGGGGAAAAAACCGACTGGGGGAAAAAACGCGGATTCTTGAAGATTTATCGGCCCGTTGACAATATCCGCCAATGGCGTATGGCTGAAGGATGGAATTCAGACAAATGGTCAAACAATTCAAATCGTGAAAAAGGAACTTTTTGAACAGTTAAAGCAGAGCTTGCGGGAAGCGGCGCAAATCAAACACGGCGCCGTGAAACCGTCGCGAGCCTTCAAAATTGACGCGCGGAATGACATTGTAAAAGTCCGCAGCCGGCTCGGTCTGTCGCAGTCGAAGTTTGCGAATATTTTGGGCATCAGCGCCGATACGCTTCAAAACTGGGAGCAAGGCCGGAGAACTCCGACCGGTCCCGCAAAGGTGTTATTGAGGATCGCAATCAAGCATCCAGACGTCTTGCTCGAGGTGGCGTAGATTCGGAAGTTTTCCCAGCCAGATATGGGGAACGCGGGTTTTGACCTGATTAACAGGATGAACGGGATTTCCCAGAACAAAGGCGAAAACGGGCGGCGGAGCGCGTAAGAGAGGATGGAAGGGAAGGGCAGAAAAATGGAGGCAGGAATATGGACGTTCTTGTTGGGGAGTTGACGATTGGAGAATGGGCCATCGCAATTTGGAGAAGTCCGAAAAGGCTGACGGGAAGCAGGCTGAATTCATGGAGTAAGGCTTGCAGAGTGGGCGGTGGGATGGCAGGCTCTTGGCGGTCACAACGAGACAACATGGATGCGTTACGGGGACCCGTTTGGACGTTTGATAATCGGTACGATGAGGATGGTTGCCAATTACGATAAGTCACTCGGCAAATGGATTGAGCATGTGTTCGACCACCCGGCAACCAAACCGGCTTGGCATTGGGCGCCGGACGCTCCACAGTGGGAGGGGATCCCTGAGCAAATCGCTGCACACGTCGCCGATACTTTCGAGCAGTCTGGGCACTTGCTGGCCCGCTTCTCCGACGAGCAACTCAACCAAGGATTCTGGTTCCTGGCCAGCAACAGTTGCTCCGAGTTTATGTATTCACTTGTCGATCCTGCGCTTCCGTTTTCGTTGCGTCTTCGCGCCTTGCGGTCATTTGTTCCGCTTTTCGAGCAGGTCATGGCCGCTCGGTGCTCCGCCCACCTTTCACACCTCGACGAGCACGGGGCAAATGCACTCAATAGTGCCTGTTACATGTGGTGGGACATCCTGCCCATACACGGTCGCCCTGAGGAGCCGACGCGTGCTGAATTTGACTTTGAGGTTCTTGTCGTCCTGAATCGGCTTTTGGGCATTCCACAGGATGCTTGCCGGGAGAGTGCCCTGCACGGTCTCGGCCATTGGTCGATCTATTATCCCAGCGTTACCAACATCATTGACGAGTTTCTTTCGCGTACGCCGAACCTGCGGCCTGAACTCATTGCGTATGCCAAGAGCGCAAAAACCGGAGTGTTATGATGAATTAATCCGGGGCTGAGAATGTGGCTGGCGAGACGCCCGCCACCGCGACCGGGACGATCGCGCTACCGAACTGAGGAACCTGAAAAGAGGCTGAGATTGGAACGTAGGAATAACCCTGATGGTATATATGGGGTTTGTACTTAGATACGCGCTGAAGGGGCGGGTCTAAGCTATGGGCATGAAAAAGAGGATCGTGAGCATGGTGTTTGTGAGCGCGGCGCTCGCAGCTTCCGCGCTGGACAGGGCAGACTTGGATGGGCGGATTCACGCGCTGACGTACAAATTCGAGTCGTTGCAAATGCAGCCGGACAAACGCATTCCGGCAGACGTTCTGCGCCGGGCGCAAGGGATCATCCTGCTGGACAGGACCAAAGCGGGAATCGTATTCGCCTACGAAGGCGGCGGCGGCGTGGCGCTGGCCAAAGACCCGAAAACGGGGCGATGGAGCGCACCGGCGTTTTTGACGGCCAGTCACGCCAGCCTGGGAATTCAAATCGGCGGCGAGCAGAATTTTTTCGCCATTCTGCTGATGACGACCAACGCGCCGCGAGTCCTGACGGATCCCCATGTTGACTTTGGCGGGGATGCGCGCGGGACGGCGGGGGATTCCAGCGCGGGGGCCGGGGCCGCAGTTTCCGACTCCGAGCGTCCCGTCCTGGTATATGACAGCCGCAAGGGATTGTATGGCGGGGTTTCGATCAAAGGGGGCTCAATCGCGCCCGATGAGACTGCTAACCGGGTCTATTATGGAGAGGCGCTGGCGATGAGAGACATTTTATATGAGAAAAAAGTCGAGGCAACGCCAGTGGCGAAGGAACTGATCGGCAAGATTGTGCTTTACTCGAGATCGCCCGGAGCGCAAGAATCTGTGCGCTGATTTAAGCTTGATTGCGCAATGGTATGAAAAAGAAATGGATTCTTCGGACCGCGGTGATCGCGGTTATAGCTTTGGTTGTGGTGATATTGGTCGTGGCGTTTTCGCTTGGGGCAATCGTCAAGGCGGGGGTGGAGCGGATCGGGCCGAGCGCGACGAAGGTGGATGTCAAATTGAAGGGTGCGGAGGTGTGGCTGATCGCGGCGCGGGTCACGCTTACAGGGTTCGTGCTGGGCAATCCGGCTGGGTGCAAGACGACTAACGCGGTGTTCGTGGACAGCGTGACCGTTCAGGTCAAACCGGGGAGCGTGTTTTCGAGCAAGCTGGTTGTCGATACGATCAATGTGAAGTCGCCCGTGATCACTTTGGAAGGGGGATTGACGGACAATAATTTGAAGCAGATCGAGAAGAACCTGAACGACTTCATTGGGAGCTCGGCCGGTGCGACGAACACGGCCGCCGCGTCGTCAGGTCCGGCGAAGCCGGGAAAGAAACTACAGGTCAATGAGCTGGTAATCAGCGGGGCCAAATTGCAAGTCAACATGACGCTGACGGCAGGGCGGACGATGACATTGCCGCTGCCCGATATTCACCTGACCGATCTGGGGACCGGACCGGAAGGGATCACGCCCGTGGAAGTAGCCCAACAGGCGCTGCACGCCATTTTGGCGTCGGCTACGAAGGAGATCACCGAGAATGCGAGCAAGCTGGGCAAGGGAGTGATAAATGGAGCGGAAGGGGCGGGCAAGAAGGCCACTGACGCTCTTAAGGGAGTGTTTCACTGACATCAGACTTTGCCGATCCAGTGGCGGTCTTCCCAGATGGCTTGGAGGGAGACGAGGTTTCGGCGGTCGAAGATATTTTTGGCGGCGGCGCCGAGGTTGCCTTTTTTCAGATTGTGCCAGGCATCGCTGGCGCTGACGGCAACGAATTGCAAGACGCTGGGGTCGCGGTAGCAGTCGATCATGCACTTGGTGCAGCCGTCGCGGATGAGTTTGGAGGAGTCGAAGTCGTAGATGTTGCATATCGGCTTGTCCCAGGCGTGGCAACGGTGGAGGTTGAGGTTCCAGTCGAGGTAGAAGTATTTGTGGCCGCCCAGACAACCAAAGCGCTCGGGTTGCTGGCGGAGGTGGCGCTGCATTTCGTCGAGGGATTCGCGGGGGTTGACGACCAGGAAGCCGCCGCGGGCCTTGATGCGCTTGATGTTTTCAAAGACGGCGACCAATTCATCGGTGTTATATTTGACAAGAGCGGAATCGCTGAAGCTTAGATAGCTGGAGGCCAGGCTGGTCAGGGGGTAGCTGAAGGTGCAACTGGCAAAGCCCAGTTCGCGGAGGAAATCGGGCAGTTTGGCGTAGTCATCGATGAGGCGGCTGGCGGTGACGCTGGCGGTGGTCTGGACGCCCAAGGCGGCAAAGACCTGGTTGGCGCGCTTGATCATGCGGCAGACATCGGGGAGGCCGCGGTTTTTTTCGTGGCGCGCGACATCGTGGGAGTCGATGGACATGATGACACTGCTCAGCCCATCGGCGGCGAGGGCGGGCATGTTGTCCTCGGTCCAGAGGGAGCCGTTGGTGCAGATCATGGGATGGATGCCGCGTTCCGCCGCATAACGAGTCATTGAGCGGATGTTTTTGTGGGCCATGGGTTCGCCGCCGACAAAGAGGAGGTAGCCAATATGGTTTTGGACGCAGATGTCGATAACGTCGCGGGCCTCTTGGAGGGTGACGCTACGGCGCTGTTTGGGATCGAAGCGGTCCACAGCGAAGCCGCAGAAGTCGCATTTGGCGTTGCAGACGTTGGTGATGGCGAACTGCAAGTAGCCGGGGCCGCCGTGCTCAAGAATCTCGCCGGCAAGGCGGAGGAAACTCTTTTTAGGTTTGACTACTGGTTGGAGCGGGTCGGCGCCAGGTTGGGGGAGGGGGCTTTCCACCCTCGTATCTTGCGTTGGAGCAACACTTTCCATCGGACAGACTGTGCCGTCAGAAAGGGGGCACGTCAAGCGGCGGGGGGTTATTTGTGACACATTTCCGCCTTGGGAACGATTGAGAATTGGTCATTAAGAATCTGTCATCTGTCATTTAGCAGCGGAATGCGATCCGCTGGGCAAGCGGATTTGCGATTGGGCGCATGCG
>JBEKSF010000143.1:0-14870 GCA_049517295.1 Verrucomicrobiota bacterium | reverse complement strand
GGTGCGCCGGGTGTCCTCCTCGGTGGCGCTGGCCGGCCGGGCTTTGAGCAGCGGCAACACCCGCCGGCGAAATCCCTCCAGCAGATTCCAGTTGTGCAACTGGTCTTCTCGAATTGGCTCGCGCTTTTTAGCCACGCGCTGATCTCACCAGAATGGCTAAAAAAGTACAAGTTACAATTGTGTTACAATCTGACACATTCATGTGACAAATTATTACACTTGACACACCCCGCCTCGATCCACCGCCTCCCGCCACCACTCTCGTTCCCAGCACCAACCCTGCCAAACACTACTGGATAATTGCGACCCTTTGCCGCCACTTGCGCGGGGCGCATTCGACCCCTCTTCAAGTCCTTCCCTTGCCTGCCTTCGTGAATTCGCCCTGAGGCCGGATTTAGGGCTTGACTTGCCCCTTCCCTTGTGGTTCAATTTTACTCGAAGAGGCCGAAGAGCCAAACCAGAACTGGAGGACTTAATCTATGAATCTTAGGTTGTTTGCCGGGTGCCAAACTCGCTTCGCCGCGCTCGCTATACTGCTTTTGACGTGGCCGCCTGCCGGCCAGGCGCAAATCGCCAATCCCAACCTCTCGCTCACCATCACAGAGCCCACCAACGGGGAGGTCATTGCTTCCCAGTCGAACCTGCAAATTGACGCCTTGACCTATGATCCATTGGGCAGCGTGTCCGCAGTCGCATTTACTGCCATTCCGACTGGCATCGGACCAGTCCCGCTGTTCGCTCTTTACCTCGGAACGGTTTCCAACGGTATTGTCCTGGAGCCGCCAACGGGGCACAGCGAACTCTTTATCTGTGATTGGACTAACGCGATGTCGGGAACATGGGAGGTTAACGCCGGGACAGTTGGCACGCTCACTCAAGGAGTTGGGGCATCGGTCAGGTTTACCGTGCTGGCCCGGTCCAACAGCTTTCTTTCCGTGGACATCGCCGCCCCGACCAACGGCGCGGTCTTCCCCACCCCAACCACTATCCAATTGATCGCCGGTGTCCAGGCCAGCAATGATTCCCCCGTCTTCCTCGAGTTTTTTGATGGCGACTACAGCTTGGGGATTGCCACTAACGGGGCCGTGGTCGATCCTCCCGGCTCACCGGGGTTGCCGCCCGGCAGTCTGGCGTTTTTCCTCAATTGGACCAACCAGTCGGTCGGTTCGCATGTCCTCACGGCTGCGGTGCTGGATACCAACGGCCTGACCTTTTACTCGGCTCCGGTCTCAGTCACCATCGAATCCAATTCTGTCGTCTCCAATCTTCCGCCGGTGGTGCGCGTGACCAGTCCTCCCAACAATTCCGTATTCCGCGCGCCGGTGAACATCGCTCTTCTGGCCTACGCCAATGATCCCTTCGGATACATCGCCAGCGTTGAGTTTTTTGCCGGCTCCAACAGCCTCGGCTTTGGCCGGCCGCTGCCCATCCCGATCGCTCAACCCCTGACGCCAACCCTTCCGCCCATTGCCGCCCGAACCAATATCTTCGAGTTAATTTGGAGCAATGCCCCCGTTGGCTCTTTCCCCATCACCGCGCTGGCGACGGACGAATCAGGCGGTTCGACTACCTCGGCCCCCGTCAATATCACGATCCTGCCCGCGCCCACGCCGCCGACCAACCTGCCCGATATTGTCAGCATCGTCGCCACCGATCCCATCGCCATCGCCGGCACCAACTGCTGGCCGTGGCTGGGTTTGCTCAACCCTTCGCCCACTTGGAGCAATTGGGTGTCGCCGGTCGCCGTTTTGCGATGGTTTACCAACTGCGGACCCAAAGACGCCACTTTCACCGTCCGCCGCCAAGGCCAGGATACTAATGATCTGAGCGTCGCTTATTCCATTGGCGGCACGGCGACCAACGGGGTCGATTACATGACCCTGCCGGGCGTGGTCACCATTCCCGCCGGGCAGTGCGAGGCCACGATTACCATTGTCCCCATCAGTGACGGCGCGACCAACAGGGTCAGTACGGTCGTCCTGGCGTTGACGCCCTCGACCAACATGCCGCCGGACTACCGGGTCGGGTTTCCGCCGGACGCCGAGGTAATTATTATTGACAATAACTGGCCCCGCCTGGCGCCGCTGGCCGCTCTGTTGCCGGATCGTTCCTTCCATCTGTGCCTGCCGGGCCCTGAGGGCGCCTGGTTCCGCATCGATTACTCGACCAATCTCCTTTACTGGACATCCCTCTGCACCAATCAGGTCATTGACGGCTCCATCGACTTTATCGATCCCGACGCCGCCGGCTCTCCGGAGCGCCTGTACCGAACCATCCCGCTGGCCGGTCCGCCCACGGACTGATATCTGCGGCGCTTTCGCGCTGACGATCCAAATTCGGAGGGGAAAGAATGGGCGGCCGTTCGGGAACGCCCCCGCCAAGGAATGGCAGATTGCCGCCTCAATTATGGAGACGCCCCCAGGACTTTGTGGTATGACCTCCGGCGGCAAATAAGAACGCGGCCGTTCCCGTCCGCGAAGGCAGATGTCGTACGTTACACATTATGTGAGCGCAATGTTCAACCGGCCGTGGCTGGGATTGGTGTTCCTGTTCCAAGTCTGGATGTCCATCGACGCCATTCGGCGCGAGGAATGGCTGTGGTTGGTGCTGATGTGGGTTTTCCCCGGTCTGACGGCGGTGTTTTACTTCATCTTGGTCTATCGGGCCGCCCCCTCGGCCACGCAAGGCTTCGAGTTACCCGGCGCCGGGCGGCGACAGCGCATCAAGGAATTGGAAGGGCTGATTCACGACTTGGACAAGCCGCACCATTACCTGGAGTTGGGGGACATCTATTTTCAAAAGGGCGACCTGGCTAAAGCGGAGGAGAACTATCGCGCATCACTGGCGCGCGAACCGCAAGACATCGACGCCCGCGCGCACTTGGGCCAGTGTTTGCTGCGCCAGAAAAAAGCCGAAGAGGCCTGCCCGATCCTTTACCAGGTCTGCGCCGAGAATCCCACCCACGATTATGGTTATTCGCTCATGGCTTACGCCGAGTCGCTGCGCCTGATGGGCGACATCGACGGTGCGATTGCGACGTGGAAAGAGGTGCTCAAGGACCACTCCTATGCGCGCGCGCGGGTGCAGTTGGGGGAGTTGTACACGGCCACGAACCAGCGCCCCCTGGCTGAGGCGGAGTTAAAGGGCGCCATTGAAGACGATCGCCACGCGCCGGCCTTTCAACGCAAGCGCGACCGCTTCTGGATCCGCCGGGCCAAGATGATACTGCGGTAGAGAGGGGTGCGCGTGACTAGGCCGCCACGGCCTTGGGGGCGCGCGATTGGGCGGCGCGCTTGCGCTGCGTCTGGTCCAGAATCTTCTTGCGCAAGCGCAAGTGTTTGGGCGTCGCCTCAACGTATTCGTCCGGGCCGATGTACTCCAGCGCGCGCTCCAGGGACATCTTCAGCGGCGGATCCAGTTGAATGCCCTTGCCGTCGCCTTGCGAGCGCATATTGGTCAGGCGTTTGGCTTTGCAGGGATTGACCGGAATGTCGTTTTCGCGCGCGTTTTCCCCCACGATCATCCCCTTGTAAATCTTGTCGCCCGGCTCGACCATCAGCCGCCCGCGCTCCTGCACCATGTTCAACGCGTAAGCCATCGCCTCGCCATCCTCCATGCTCACCAGCGAGCCGTTTTTGCGCGCGGTGATTTCGCCCCGGTCCGGCCCGTATTCGTGGAACAAATGGCTCATCACGCCCAGACCGCGGGTCATGTTGACCATGTCGGTCTCAAACCCAATAAGGCCGCGCATGGGAATGAAGGCCTCGATCGTCACTTCCTCGCCGTGATGGTCCATACTGACGATCTCGGCCTTCCGACCGGAAAGATTTTCCATGACCGACCCCATGGATTCCTTGGGAATTACCAAAAAGAGCGTCTCAATCGGCTCCAGCAAACCGCCCTGGGCGTCCTTGCGGTAAATAACTTCGGGGCGCGACACGAGCACCTCGTGGCCCTCGCGGCGCATCTGCTCGACCAGAATCGCGATTTGCATTTCGCCGCGGCCGGAGACGTTGAAAATATTCGGAGCATCGGTTTGGGAAATGCGCAAGGCGACGTTGGTGCGGATTTCCTTCGTCAACCGCTCCCAGATATGGCGCGCGGTCACCAGTTTGCCGTCCAAGCCGGCAAGCGGACCGTCGTTCACGGCGAACTGCATCTGAATGGTCGGCGGATCGATGGGCACAAACGGCAACGGCTGGCGCGTGATATTGTCCGTGATGGTTTCCCCAATGAACACGTCTTCAAATCCGGCCACGCCCACCACATCGCCGGCGTGCGCCTGCTGAATCTCGATCCGGTTGAGGCCCTCAAAATGGAAGATGGCGGCGATTTTGCCCTCGGACTTCCGGCCGTCGCCATGAAGGCAGGCGGCCGGATCGCCTACGTTCACCTTGCCGCTGTAGATTTTGCCGTAAGCAATGCGGCCCAGGTAATCCGAGTAATCGAGATTGGCGACGAGCATTTTGAATTCCACGCCGGCGTGGGCGCGCGGAGCGGGGATGTGTTTGATGATCGCCTCAAAGAGCGGCGCCATGTTGGTGCTCGCCTCGTTGATGTCGAGCTTGGCGTAGCCTTCCTTCGCGCTGGTATAGACCGTGGGAAAATCCAACTGCTCGTCGGTCGCGTGAAGCGAGACAAACAGATCGAACACCAGGTCCAGCACCTTGTGCGGAGCGGCGTTGTCGCGGTCGATCTTATTGATGACGACAATGGGCTTGGCCCCCGCCTCCAGGGCCTTGCGCAGGACAAAGCGGGTTTGCGCCTGGGGACCGTCCGCAGCATCGACCACCAGCAGGACGCCGTCGATCATATTCATAATGCGCTCGACCTCGCCGCCAAAGTCCGCGTGGCCCGGCGTATCGACGATGTTGATGTGGTAGTCCTTGTATTTGAAGGCGGCGTTTTTGGCGCGGATGGTGATGCCCTTCTCGCGCTCCAGGTCCATTGAATCCATGATCCTCACTTCGGAGGAGATGGCCTGGTTGGCGCGAAAGGTCCCCGACTGTTTGAGCAGGCAATCCACCAGCGTGGTTTTGCCGTGATCAACATGAGCGATTATTGCGATGTTTCGGATGTGATCCATTAACCGAGCGGCGTACTGTGCGCCTTTTCCGCCAAAGGTCAAGGCGCTAAATGAGGGGGATTGAACCTTTTCTGGCCTCCGGCATTCCACTGGGTATAGATGGTGGTGGTGTCTGAACACGAACAACTGCCCGTGCAGGAGGCCAGGAACGGCGATGCCGAAGCGTGGAATGTTTTGTTCAAACGATACCAACTGCCGCTTTACAGTTATGTATTCGAGCTTCTCCATAACGAGCAAATCAGCCTGGATGTCGTCCAGGAATCCTTCATCAACGCCGCGCGCCACCTCCCCACCCTTCGCGACGATGAAAAATTCGGCTCCTGGCTCTTCGGCATCGCCCATCAAAAATGCCTGCAGCGCTGGCGCAAAGGGCGCCCGGAAGAGGTCCCCATTGATGCGGAAGACAACGACTACGCCGACACCGGCGACGATCCTGCCGAGTGGCTCATTCGCCAGGAACAGGAGGCCGCGTTTATGAACAAGCTGGAGCAATTGGCGCCGGCGCACCGCTCCGCGCTGCTGTTGCATTTCATCGAGGACTTTTCACTCGAGGAAATCGCCGCCATCACCCAAACGCGAATCGGGACGGTGAAATCGCGACTGCATTACGCGAAAAAAACGTTGAAAAAACTGCTGGAGGAAACATGAAAACACCCCGTGAAGTTCTTCTCGGGCGGCATCGATCCGCGGAGCCGGAACTGGATCGGATCCGGGAACATATTGTTGACCGCATTCGCGGGAGCGATGGCGCGGACGGCTTCGCGCGCAAGTTGTGGCGGGAAATGTTCTGGCCGGTGCGTCATGCCTGGCTGGGCTTGGGCGCGGCTTGGATGGTTGTTTTGGCGCTGAATCTCGCCACCGAGGGCGACGGAGCGCCGGGCGTCAACTCGCCGGGGCCGATGGCTCCGGACAGCGTGATTGCGTTGCAGAGGCAGGAGTGGTTGATGGCCCAGTCCGCCGAAGATGACGGGGCGGCTCCGCCGCCCGCCAAACCCATTGAGCGGCGCCCGCGCAGCGAAGCGGCTGCCGAACAAAGAATCGTCTGACTTATGGAAACTCCCAAACCCCTTCCGTTCGCCTGGCTCTTCCGCTGGAAGGTCTGGCGTGTTTTACTTCTGATTGCGGCGAGCCTGGTCACTCTGGTGGCGCTGTTTGACGCCGAGGAAAATTGGCGGGGCAAGCGAGCGTGGGAGAATTACAAAGAGCAAAAGGAAGCCAGGGGCGTCAATTTTGACTACGCCAAATGCGTGCCGCCGCGCGTGCCCGACGACCAGAATTTTGCGATGACGCCGTTTCTGGCTCCGCTCTTTGATTATCTTCCTGGAGCACAACAGGCGCGCGACTCAAACGCCGTGCAGCGCATTTACAACGCGGTCCAGGTGCCAAATGCAGTCCAAAGCCAGTTGAACAAGGCCGGATGGCCGGAGGGCATATCCCTTGATCTGGTTCGCGTGGCAAATACCCTGGTGGCACCCC
The DNA here is from genome assembly GCA_049517295.1 of Verrucomicrobiota bacterium. Lineage (GTDB taxonomy): Bacteria > Verrucomicrobiota > Verrucomicrobiia > Limisphaerales > Palsa-1400 > JBEKSF01. The sequence continues at coordinate 8,308 of JBEKSF010000143.1, read as the reverse complement.
ACCGTTCAGCACCACCTCGCTTCCAGCCTGGACAAACTCAGGAGGCCGCGAAGGCCATTTTGGAAAAGCTCAAGCCGGCGGCTGCCGTTTTTGACGAGCTGCAGAACGCCAGCCGGCGCCCCTCCAGCCGGTTCAACATCGCTTATGACTGGAACCCGAAATTCGGCATCCTTCTGCCGCATTTGGGAGTAATTAAGGGGCTTTGTTACATGTTGGCAGTGCGCGGATGCGCGGAATTGGCTCTGGGGCAGACCGGGGCTGTCCACCAGGACGTGCAATTGATGTTTCATCTGACGGATTCCCTCCGCAACGAACCGTTTTTGGTGTCGCAACTGGTTCGCGCCGACTGTCTGACCGTGGCCCTTCAGCCCGTGTGGGACGGCCTGGCCGGTCACCAATGGTCTGACCAACAATTGGAGGACATCGCGCAAAACCTGCGCAAGCTGGACTTACTTGCCGACGACGCCCGCGCGCTTGAGGCCGAACGATGCTTCGGGGATTCTCTCTTTATCGAACTGAGGGCCGCTCGGAATCCAATAAGCTACGTCGGCGACATTGCGGACTCGCAGGGGACCGCAGATTTCCTCTCCTTTTTATCTCGGGGTTTCGCCGGGCTGCTCTTTCCGCGGGGTTGGTATTATCTCGAAGAATTGACCTATGACAAAATGTACGATGGCCAGATCAATGGCGTGATGACAACGAATGGAATCGACCCTGAACTCGCCGACCGAAGAACCGGAGAACTGATTGGCAAACTTGGTTCCGGCGGCTTTTTCTCAACCTTGCTGCATCACCGCATCCTGTCCCGGATGATGTTGCCGGCCCTCAACAATTTTGAACGCAAGATGGCGCGCGCCCAGGACCGGGCCAGCCTCGCCCTCATTGCCTGCGCCTTGGAACGGTGCCGCCTGGCCAACGGCCAGTTTCCAGACACTCTCAATGCCCTTGTGCCGCGATTCCTCCCAATGGTCCCTCACGATGTCATTATGGGCCAGCCGCTCATCTATCGGCCGACGCCCGCCGGTCAATTTACTCTTTATTCCGTCGGGTGGAACAACAAGGACGACAACGGCACTTACCCCCGGAATGACAAATCGGACACCACCAACGGCGATTGGGTCTGGAAGTATCCACAGCAATGACGACAGCCGCCCGCAGCGGAGCCAACCTCGGTGACTCAACATAAATTATCATTCGAAAGGCAAAAAATGTACGAAGCCTCGCGGCATCGGGCGGCGTCTAATGCTCTGAATGCAGCGAAAGCGTTTGACATTGAACGCGGCGGGTTTGCTGGGGACGGTGTTTTTCGTCCTGGCCGCCGGTGCGGGGCGGGCGGCCTCCCCCGCTACGCCGGCGCCGGCGAATAAAATTGACGAGTTGGTTTTCGCGCAGTTGCAGGAGCGCCATATTGCCCCGGCGGCCGTCTGCTCCGATGCGGTGTTCGTCCGCCGCGTTTATCTGGACGTCATCGGCACGCTGCCGACGGCGGTGGAAGCGCGGGATTTCATCCTCGACCCGGTGCCTGCCAAGCGCCGCCTGCTCATAGACCGGTTGCTCCAACGGGAGGAGTTCGCGGTGTTTTGGGCGATGAAATGGAGCGACCTTCTGCGGGTCAAGGCCGAGTACCCGATCAATTTGTGGCCCAACGCGGCGCAGGCCTATCATGGCTGGCTCCTGGACGCCATCCGGAACAACGTGCCCTATGACAAATTCGTCCATGACCTCCTCACGGCCAGCGGCAGCAACTTTGAAAATCCCCCGGTGAATTTCTATCGGGCGCTCCAAAACAAAACCCCCTTCGGCATTGCACAGGCCGTCGCGCTGGCGTTTATGGGCGCGCGAGCGGAAAACTGGCCGTCGAACGATCTGGCAAACCTGGCCGTGTTTTTCGCCAATGTCGGCTACAAGCACACCGGGGAGTGGAAGGAGGAAATTGTGTTTTTCAATCCGGCCTCAACCAACGCCGGGGCGCTGAACGGCTCGCCGCGGACGGCGGTTTTTCCCGATGGAGACACCGTGGCGCTGTCGCCGGACCGGGACCCGCGAGCGGTGTTTGCCGACTGGCTGACGGCCCGGAAAAACCCGTGGTTCGCGCGCAATATCGTCAACCGCGCCTGGTCCTGGTTCCTGGGCCGGGGCATCGTTGAGGAGCCGGACGACATCCGCGCCGATAATCCGCCCGCCAACCCGGCTTTGCTGGCATTTTTGGAATCGGAACTGGTGGCGTCCAGCTACGATTTGAAGCACGTATTCCGGCTGATACTGAATTCAAAAACCTACCAGCTTTCCGCGACGGCGCAGGATACGAGTCAGGCGGCGGCGGAGAATTTCGCCTGTTACCGGCTGCGCCGGCTGGAGGCGGAAGTGCTGATTGACGCCATTGACCAGGTCACTGGCGCGACGGAAAGTTATTCCAGCGCCATACCGGAGCCTTACACTTTCATCCCCGACAACCTTCGCTCGATCTCGCTGCCCGATGGGAGCATCAGCAGCCCGTTCCTGGAAATGTTCGGCCGGCCCCCGCGCGACACGGGCCAGGAATCGGAGCGTAACAACCGCATCAGCGCCGCTCAAAAACTATGGCTGCTAAATTCCAGCCAGATGCAGCGCAAAATCGAGCAGAGCCGCATGGTTGAATATCAGACCAAGCCGGACAGAACACCGGGGGAAATTGTCACCGCCATGTATCTGGGAATCCTGTCCCGCTTCCCGACCGCAGCGGAATCGAAGATGGCGCAAGCCGGTTTGCAAAAACCCGGCGCTGTCCGGCGCCAGGCCGCCGTGGACCTGGCGTGGGCGTTGATGAACACCACCGAATTTCTCTACCATCATTGAGCCAAATCCATCCGCAAAATGAACAAATTCTTTGATATTGAAAAACAGCGGCCGCGCATCAGCCGGCGCGAAGCCGTCCGGCGCGTTCTGCTGGCCGCCGGGGGCCTGGCGCTGTCGGAACATTTAAGTTTCCGGGCCTATGCCGTGCCAAATTCCGCGCGCGCCAAGGCGGTCATCCAGATCTGGATGTGGGGCGGGCCGGCCCATCTGGACACCTTTGATCCCAAACCGGAAGCGGGCAATGATTACTGCGGCCCGCTAAGCAAACCGATTGAGACGAACGTCTCCGGCATCCGCATCTGCGAAGTATTGCCGCTGCTGGCCAAGCAGGCCGACAAATACTCCATCATTCGCAGCATGACCCACGGCAACAACGGCCACGAAACCGCCTCTTACATCGTCCAGACCGGACGCCAGCCCGGCGGACGGCTGGTGTATCCCTGCGTGGGCGCGGTGACGTCGCTCTTCAAAGGCTACGAGGCCGGTTACAAGGGATTGATACCGCCTTACGTGGTGCTGACCGAACCCCAGGGACGCTTTGACGAGGCGGGGTTTTTAGGCGCGCGCTACCGGCCCTTTGCCACCGGCGGGAATCCCGCCCAGACCCCCTTTGCCGTCGAAGGAGTCGTGGCTCCGGGCATAACCGAGCAACGCCAGAAAGACCGCCGCCAACTGCTGCACCAACTGGACACGCTGGCTGAGGCCTTGCCAGCCGATCCACAGATCGTCGCCGCCAGGAAAGCCGAAGACATGGCCTACGACATGATTCTCGGCGACGGCGCCAAGGTCTTCGACTTGTCGCAGGAGAAAGCCGAACTGCGCGACCGTTACGGCCGCAGCAAATTCGGACAATCCTGCCTGGTGGCCCGGCGCCTGGTCGAGCGCGGCATCCCTTACGTCACGATCAATTTCGCCGGCTGGGACACGCACAAAAACAATTTCCAGACCATGCGCCGCCAATTGCCGGAATTGGACAAGGGCATGGCGACGCTGCTTGAGGATTTGTCCAGTCGCGGCCTGCTCGACAGCACCATCATCTGGTGGGGCGGCGAATTCGGGCGCACCCCCAAAGTCATGTGGGAAGCTCCCTGGAACGGCGGACGGAATCACTGGGGAAAGGTATTCTGCGCGGTTCTCGCGGGCGGCGGCTTCGCGGGCGGGCACGCCATTGGCGCCTCGGATGCGCGCGGGGAGGAAGTCAAGGAACGTCCCGTTTACCCGGTGGACGTGATCGGCAGCATTTACGCGCTGATGGGCCTTGAAGCAACGGCCAAACTGCCCAATCCCGAGGGCCTCCCGGCGTGCGTCATGCCCACACCCGATGAAGGAATCCAGTCGGCCGGGCTGCTGCGAGAAATCATGCCCGCATGAAAACCGCCGGCGCATCGGCGAGCTTGCTGTTCCTGCTGGCGGGCGCCGCCTTGGCGCAACAAACGCCGCACCTGGCCTACGTTTATCCAGCCGGCGGGCGGGTCGGCACAACCTTTGAAATTGTGGTCGGCGGCCAATTCCTGTTTCAGGCTTCCAATGCTTTTTTCACTGGCGATGGTATTGAAGCCTCTGTCCTGCAATGCATCCGTCCGATGAACCAAAAGGAATTCAACGATCTGCGCGACCGGTGGAACGCCCTTCGCGAAAAACGCCAGGCAGCCAACCAAGGCGGCGGCGGCACCAACGTCTGGACGGCGGCCGATGCGAGGGAAATGGAGGAAATCCGCCAGAAGATTCTCGAAAACCCGCCCAACCGCTCGGCCAGCCCAGCGATGATTGACACGGCCATCATCAAAGTCACCATCGCCACCAACGCCCTGCCCTGCGACCGTGAAATCCGGCTGGCCACCCGCAACGCGCTTTCCAATCCTCTCAAGTTCTGCCTCGGCACTTTGCCCGAAGTCACCAAGCCGCCTGGAAGACCGGCGAATCCCGACCTCGACCGTTTTCTCGAAAGGCTGGGACGCAAACCCGTGCCGCCTGGCACGCCGAAATATGAAGCCCAAGTTGCGCTGCCCTGCACCCTTAACGGACAGATCATGCCGGGCGGAGTGGATCGCTACCGCTTTACGGCCGCGCGCGGCCAGCAGCTTGTCCTCTCAGCCGCCGCGCGAACGCTCATTCCGTATCTGGCCGACGCCGTGCCCGGGTGGTTCGAGGCGGCGCTCACGATTTACGACTCAAGAGGCAAAGAGTTGGCCAGCGGCGAACGGTTCCGCTTCCGGCCAGACCCACTCCTCCATTTTGAAGTGCCGCGGGACGGCGAGTACACGGTGGAAATCCACGACTCGATTTATCGCGGGCGTGAGGATTTCGTCTATCGCCTGACCATGGGCGAACTGCCCTTCGTCACAGGCATTTTCCCGCTCGGCGGCTCTGCCGGCCAGAAAACCACCGTCAGCCTGACCGGCTGGAACCTGCCGGAAACCACGCTGGTGCGCGACAATTCCGGCGCCCAAACCGGCGTGGCGTCCCTGACCGGGAGTTTTTTCAACGCGGTGCCGTTCGCCGTGGACGATCTGCCGGAATGTTTCGAGCGGGAACCGGACAATTCTGTCGAAACGGCGCAGGCCCTGACCTTGCCCGTCATCGTCAACGGCCACATCAGCCGGCCCGGTGAATGTGACGTGTTCAAATTCGAGGGCTCAGCCGGCCAGCAGATCGTGGCCGAAGTGTTCGCCCGGCGCCTGGATTCGCCGCTGGATTCATTTCTGCGCCTGACCGATTCGGGCGGCAAACAACTGGCGTTCAACGACGATTTTGAGGACAAGGGTTTCGGACTGGAAACCCATCATGCCGATTCCTATCTCACCGCTACGTTGCCGGCCGATGGAACTTATTACCTCCACATCAACGACGCACAGGGACAGGGCGGGCCGGAGTTCGCCTATCGCCTGCGCGTCAGCGAGCCGCGCCCCGATTTTGCTTTGCGCATCGTCCCCTCCAGCCTCAATGTGCGCGCCGGCCTGAGTGTGCCGGTCACAGCCTATGCAGTGCGGAAGGATGGCTTTACCAACGCGATCGAACTGCGATTGAAGGACGCGCCGGCGGGCTTTTCACTGAGCGGCGCCCGCGTGCCGGAGAACCAGGACCAGGTGCAATTCACCTTGAAAGCTCCGCCGCAAAGCGCGGGCGAAGTGCTGCGCCTTGCCGTGGAGGGCCGGGCCGTGATCGCCGGCCGCGTCGTCACCCATCGAGCCGTGCCCGCGGATGACATGATGCAGGCCTTCGCCTACCGGCATCTGGTTCCCGCCTGTGAACTGGCGGGCATCGTCGGCGAGAATCGGCGGCCATTGGCAGGCGACGCGATCAAGATTTTAAGCGCGACGCCGGTGAGAATACTTGCTGGAGGAACGGCGCGCGTTCTGATTGCCACGCCTTCGCCCGCATTTGCGGAACGGTTCAATTTGCAATTGAAAGGCGCGCCGGAGGGGATTTCGCTGGAAAAAGTTTCGCCGGCCGAGAAGGGGATTGAATTGGTCATCGCCGCCGAGAGCGGGAAGATCAAGCCCGGAGCGAACGGGAATTTGATTATTGACATAGTGCCGAAGAACCCGCCTGCCAACCCGAATCAAAAGAAACCCGCCGGCCCGTCGCAGTCGGCGGCGGCCCCGACACTGCCGGCGATTCCGTTCATGGTGGTCGCGAATTGAGAATCGATCAAACCACCGTGCGGGGCCTCATAGAGCGGGGAATTTGGCTTCGATCTGATCTTCCAGGTCCGCGGTGACAAGCCCGGCTTTTGGACGCGAGGGAGCCATGGTCGCCACGTGGCGGTCGCCTTCCTCGATTTGTTGTTGCGACATCTCTTTCTTCAAGTCGTCGCGCATTTCCGCGGCGTTGGGCATGGCGCGGCGGGCAGCCAGGCTCATCCATGTGTAGGCCTCAGTGAGATTCACCTCTGTCCCCCGCCCATATTGAAGGCATAGGGCCAGTTCAAATTCAGCCTGAGGCAGGCCCTTGTCCGCCGTCAGGCGGAAGTACTTGAACGCCTCCGCCGCGTCCACCGGGACGCCTAAACCATCCTGGTAACACTTGCCCAAATTGTACTCCGCCTCGCCCAATCCGCACGCCGCCGCCTTGCGAAACCATTCCACCGCCTCAACTTCATTCTTGACTGTTCCGCGCCCGGCTTGAAGGCACGACGCCAGGCTGACCTGCCCGGCTGGGTCGCCGGCTTGAGCGGCCTGGCGAAACCATTGCACGGCTTCCTCCGGGCTGGGAAAGGCGCCCAGCCCCTTTTGCAGGCAAAGCCCGAGGCTGACTTGCGCGCCGACGTTGCCTTGCGCGGCGGAAAGCCGGAACCAATGCACCGCCTCTTCGTAATCCTGCGCCAGACCCTGGCCGTTGGCGTGACAAACCCCAAAACTAAACTGCGCGCGCGCATCCCCTTGCCGGGCCGCTTCGCCGTACCAATGGGCGGCCTGGGTGTAATCCTGCTCCACCCCGTCCCCTTCGGAATAACAGGCGGCAAGTTGAACCTGGGCTTCGACGTTGCCGCGCCGGGCCGCGGCCAGCATTTGCGCATAGCGGCCCTTAAGCACCAACTGGGAAGGCGGCGCCGCACGGCGTTTGGCGGTGAACATCTTCTTGACGCCGAAGACCGCGCTCCAGACGCCCATCCAGAAAACCTTTAAAAACTTCATTGAAACCCCCTCTCATGTTTATTAAATGCCCATATTAGCCAGCATGCTGGCCAGGCGATTGACCAGCGCGACCAGCCGCGGATGGCTCCCTTCAAAACCATCGACGGACGATTCCAGGCCGCCGATGGAGTGTTTGAGCAGTTGGGGGTTCTTGGCCTCGCGCGTGGCTTCGTGAGCCGACACTTCCGCAAAGGAAGCGATGCTTTGCGCCTCTTCAAGGTGCGTCTTGGACAGTTCGCCGATTTCCGTTTTGAGCTGGCCCAGCAAGGTGAGCAATTCCGCCCGATGGCTCTCGTCGAGAGCCGGGGAACTCTGGAGGCGACCCTCTATTTTTGATATCGTGTCTTGCAGCATACGCTGGCCTTGCCGTCAATATAACGGAAACCCTCTCCACGCGCAAATCAGTTCATTTCTCACGCGGCCGTCCGCGGGGTGAATTGCCTTGGCGTCTTTGGGCCTTTGCGGCTTAGCGTCAAGGCGCGCAAGCGGCTTGGAGCGCGGAGGGGTGGGGGGACAACGGGTCTGTCGTTCATAAAATGAGGGGAAAGAAAAAAATAGTGTTAATAGTTTAGCAGTTGTCCTAATGCTGGCACAGATGGATAAGGTTATATTATTTATGTGGGATGCGAGACTGGAGGTCTCCCGCGACGGGCGCGATGGACGCAAGGCGTTGAAGGAGAGATGGATGGAACATATACGGCACGGGGTGCGGCGCACGGTGATGAGCGCAAAGGGAGGAGTTGAGGAGAAGGAGGAGGCGTTGGGCGGCGGGGCGGCGGGTTGAATCTCTTCAACTCTATACGGGGAAATTGGCAAAAGCGGCGCGCCGGGAAGAA
>JBEKSF010000142.1:0-15235 GCA_049517295.1 Verrucomicrobiota bacterium | reverse complement strand
CGAAACCGACGAGCCATGGGAATGCCTTGTCCATGAAACCGTAGGAGTGGAGGCCGATGCCGAGCATGTTGACGCCGAACCAGGAGAAACTGGTGACGATGTTGCCAAAGACGGCCATAGCCATCAGTCCGCGGTCCTTGATCATGCCGCCCCAGCGAGCATGGAGAATGACGGCGTTCCACAAGACGATCAACAGGGCGCCGTTCTCCTTGGGGTCCCATCCCCAGAAGCGGCCCCAGGATTGATCGGCCCAGATGCCGCCGAGGATTGTGCCGACAAAACTAAAGAGTGTGGCGAAACAGACGATGCCATAGACCATCCGGCTCAGGGCCCTGGCGATGTCAGGCGCGAGGGTGCGCGTGAAGAAGCCGCGGACAATATATATGACAGCGAGCAAGCCGGCAACGAACATCGAGGCGTAGCCGGAGGTCACCACCACGACGTGAGTGGCCAGCCAGAGATTGGTGTCCAGGACGGCCCGGAGCATTTCCATGGTATCGCCGCTCAGGGCCAGGTGATGGGCGATGATCAAGGTGGAGAAGCCGATGAAGCCGGCGGTAACCAGGCCGATGCCGCCCTTGAAAATGCGTTCCAAAAAGATGCCCAGCAGGCAGGCGCCCCAGCCGATGAAAATGGCCGACGAGTACAAATTGGTCACCGGCGGGCGGCCTTCCAGGTACATGCGGAAGCCCAGGCCGATGGAATGGATGACAAAGGCCAGAACGAGCAACGCCAGGCCGGCGCGGCGCAACGGATCGGACAAATTGATCCAAAAGACGCAGCCCAGGAGAAGGGCGGCGACATAGATGACCATGCTTTTGTAGAACGGCTCGATTTGATTGAAAAAGAATTCCTGGCCGCCCTTTTTCAAGGCGGGGTAGAGGTCGTTCTCCTGCATCCAGACGCGATATTGGGCCACGGCGCGGTTGAAGTCGGCCGGTTTGTCATGGCGATAGGCGACGGCCATCGCAGCGTAGTTGGTGGCCGCCGGGTGGAGTTGGCCCGTGCGCAAGGTTTCTTTCAGACTGACCCCAATGTTGCACCAGGCCTGGCGGGGTTGTCCGGCGAGGGGCGGAATAATCATAGGATAGGCGAATCGGGAGACCTCTTCGTAGCGCCGGTAAAATGTCGCAATGCGTTCCATGTCGGCGTCGTTGGCCGGTTTGCCCTGCTGGCTCAGCTCCAGGGCGGCGCGGCCCGGGCCGAGAGAAGCGAGGTAGTCCTTCAACTCCTGCTGGAAATCTTGCGCCCCCTCCGGCTCAAGGCTGTTTTTGAGGCGGGTGTAAAGCGCCACGCTGTCGTACAAGTGCATCAAGTCTTTTTGGAAGGGGGTGCGCAATTTGGCGGCGTCCTCGCCCTTGTCCCTCTCCGAGGCCAGCAGATTGGTGGCCTGGGTTTCGATGGAGGGCAGTTGGTTGGTCAGATCATTGAACGAGTAATAGTCCAAGCCAGCCTTGTCGGCTCCGAGCAACCCCTCGAGGTCGGGATGCTGGACGCGGAAAATCTTCAATTGATCGGCAGTTTCGGGTCGGGCCAGGGTGTCGATCAGCCATTGGAGCGCCGAGAGAGGCGGGCCGTTGGTCAGGCGGACAATCGACCGGCCGCTGACGCTCAAGAGCGAGTTACGCGCCACGGAATCGAACGGCTGAACGCGGCCGTCCAGTAAGACGGGAAGCCGGCCGAAGGCGGCGATGTCAAAACCGTCCTTGGGTTTGGGCGGTTGGAGGCCGGCCAAAAACCACGCGGCAAACACGGCCACGAGAATCCAGGGCAACCACTTCTTCATAAACGGCTCCTTTTACCGTTAGCTCCATTGGCCAAAGCCGGGGCCAGCGGAGGCGCGGCCGAGTGAACTTGCGCCCCGACGGGTATGGTTTGTTGGGCGCGTTTGCGAGCGAACCTGAAGAGGTGACTTAGGAATTGCACCACCAAGCCCAGCGCGACCAGGGAACAGGCGATGTAGGGGGCCAGCGAGGCGGGATTGCGCACCACCTGCAAAATCGTGCCGCGGTCGCCTTCCTCGAAGCTGGCCTGGTAAAAGGTTTCGCCGCGGTAGCGGAGGGGATTATTCATGTAAATAAGAATGTCGCGATCCTCGCCGGCGCTGGGATCGTGCAAATGGATTTTGCTGGAGAAATTCTTTGGAATGTCGGTACCCGGATAAATGTCGTGATTAAATGCCAGCAGGGTGATGCTGTAGGGTTTGTAATAGCGGACGGGGCGCAAGGCGATCTGGTAGGAGCGGCCCTTGCAAGAGAAACTTTGCGGGTCGGAGAGTGAAACACCGGGCAGCAGAGCGCCGACGTTTTGCTGCAAGGCCTCAAACCACGGATAGCGAGTGAACCAGGTGGAAACGGTCCATTCGCCAATTGGCCCCTTGTCTGAAACGACCTGCACGACCGCAGCGGGTTTGTTCTCGTCGTCCATCCTCCGCGTGACCGGCACCGGGCTAAAGAACAGGCGCTGACCGATGCCGTTGCCGGCCTTGATTTTCTCGGCTTCACCGGACATCGGTCCGGCGGGGGTGGAATTGGGGAGGTATTTCTCCACGCGCAGGACAAAGGGGAGATCGGGCGCGCGGATTTCCCCGCCCGCAGCCAGGCGGGATTCCGAGATGGCCACCACGCGGTCCTTGTCTGGGTCGGTGACATCGATCACGACCAATTCGTTTTTGCGCGCGTCCTCGGAAAAACTCGTGGTTCCCCCGACTTCGATGCGCATCTGGCTCTCAATCTGGGCGATTTCGGTGACAAACTGGCCTGCCAGGAGCAGGATCAATCCGGCGTGGACCAGGAGGATTCCAAAGTGGCGGCGCCCGAAATTGAACCGCTTGATGTGCGCGGCCAAGAGGTTCATCAGCAAGACGACGCCGATAAGCCAGCCGCCGGGAAAGACGGGGATTTTCCAATGCGCGCCCTGCGGCGTCCAATAGATGAGAAAGCTGCGGAAGAATTCCGATTGCACCGCATAAAGCCCCAGGCGGACTTGGGCCAGCGTCCCGAAGAACACCAAAAGGATCGCCAGGCAGAGGCAAACGACTGTCAAACGCAGCGACGTGAAGAAATTGACAAAGCGGTCAACCATGACATCAGGGATAATGGACTGACTTGACGAACTGCACAAAGCTATCTTTGTCCTTGGCCACCAACGAGCCGTCGCCCCACATCTTGTAAAACCAAGTGTTGTCGCCATGCGGCACGATGACGCCAACCAAGCGCGCCGGATTGCCTGTCTTTTTGTCCGTGCCCGAGAGATCCACCAAGGTGGCCTTGCCGCCGGCTGTGTCCAGTGATTCGGTCGCGCCTGCCAATTGGCTCGCGTCCACAGGCGGCAATCCCAATTGGCCGCGCCAGCGGTTGACGTTGGCCGCCACACCGCCGACGTCACCGGGGAAAAAGCTGACGGTGACGTCCGCCTTGCCACTGGCGGAGTCGGAGAGGGCAAAGCTCTTGAAGATCATCGGGCCGGGCGATTGTTCGACCCAATCCCGCGGCACGTCCCATTTCGGAGCGATCACCGGAGCGTCCGCAGCCGCGGCCGCGGCCCCGGCCTCGGCCTGAGGATGGTGGAATCCGGGCAAACCGGCATGAGGATCGGCCGCGCTCGCGGCGTCGGGCGCGCCTTTGAAATGAACGGATTTGAGGAAGTCGAGGAAGGCTGGATTGGCCGCGGCAACGGTGGGTGCGTCTCCGATCATCTTAAAAAACCAGGTAGCGCCGTTGCGGGGAATCATGGCGACGACGATCCGCTGGGAGGCTCCCGCGACATCAAATAATTTGCCCTCAATCGCATCGACCGTTACCGGCTGGGACGACATGCCGTCCGCCTCGACGGGCGCCAGACCGACTTGTCCGCGCCAGCGGTTGAAGTTGGCCAATTCGGTGCCCACCGAACCAGGAAATGAGGTGACGGCCACGGCGGCTTTTCCGCCGTCTTTGCCGGGCACGGCGAAATTGCCCAGGCGGATGCTGTCCGGCGCCAACTCCTGCCAGCCGTCCGGCAAGGTCCATTGAATGGGCGCGGCGCTGATGGGGATGTCGGAGGCTGGCGCCGACGCGGCCAGTTGGGTTTGGGTGGGGGCGAGCGCCGGATGGTCCTTGGGGACGGTGTAAGTGTGTATTTGCTCATCCGCGCGGGTGGTGGATGCAGCCAGCGCCATCGCGCAGGCCAGAGTCAGGCATTGAGTCGTGAATTTCACTTTTCTGGGTGTAAGCATACTACAGGTTGCCGCGGGAGAAAGCTCTATTTTGGCGTACACCGGACAATTTTTGTTCAAAGCGGACCGGACGCCGCAATGACGTTGGTTGGGAGGGTGAATAGATTCATCCCGTTAAAAGTGTAGCTGGAGCAGTCAAAGAGAGCTTGATCGTGGTGGCTCGCGGGCACAAGGCCGCGCCCCCAGTCATAATAAAATGTATCGGCTGGGCAGGAAAAAATCTTGTCCCGCGGCGAAGAGGCACCGTGCAGCCCGACGTAGTGCTTCATGAGCTCCTTGTAACCGATCCAAGGCGCGTTGGTTATGCTTGCGTCATATTTGGTATTGGGGGTCGTATCACGGGCATCGTCGCAATACATACGCACGCCTAAATTGATTTGCCTGAGATTATTCATGCAGGCCGATTGTTGGGCGTTGGTTTTGGCGCCGCGCAGAACCGGCAGCAGCAATGCGGCAAGCACGGCGATGATCACAATGACCACCAGCAATTCGATCAGGGTGAATCCTCTTTTCACTTAACTGAAGGGGCAGTGGCCGTTGGCGCGAGCGCGGTGTCAGGGCTTTGTTGGTTCATACTTTCTCATCACCGGAGACCAGGCATCGATCGCGGTCACTGGCGAGGACTCGGTCCAGACCGCGTGCGGCACTGAGGACGGAATGGCGATTACTTCGCCCGCCTTGACGCAGTGGACCACACCGCGCACCTCGAAAAACAATTGGCCCGAAAGCACCATCGTAATCTGTTCGCTCTCGTGACTGTGAGACTCGAAGCGGCTGCGCGGCTCCACCTCGAAATAGGTCAGCATCGTGTGCCGCAAGGAGACAGCCCACATCCGAGCGCCAGGAACATCGGCCCGCAACTGGAGAAGATCGGTGGAAGCATGGATGGCCTCGCCGCTGATGTCTCGTGCCATGCAAATGGCGCTCTTTGGACAAAGGGAACGAAACTGGGAGGTGGCCTGAATTTGCGCCGGCGCATCGGCCCTTTCGATGCGTTTGAATTCCAGCGCGGCAAAATACGGCTCGGCATCGGTAGTCAGGAGGCAAAGCTGCTCGACGCCCAGGAGACGGGCATGGGTGAGCATCCTGGCCGTCAAGGCGCGACCCAGCGCCCGACCGCGACACTCCGGCGCAACGGCCAGCGAGCGCAATAAAGCCGAGCGGCCACAAGGCTCCAAGGCGACCGTGCCGACGAGCCTGGAATCAAGCTTGGCAACGATGCAGTTGCCGGCAAGCAACTCGATTCCGTCGGTGGGAAGATGGCAATCGGCGAGCAAGGATTGAATTGCCGGCAAATCGCCGCCTGTCGCAAGAATGTATTTTATGTCGTTCATGTGAACTGCAATTCTCGGTGTCAAACACCATAACTCAACCAGAAATCAGGACGAAGAGGCCAAGACTCGATAGGAGTGAATCCACGGGTCAAAGCGGCAGATACCTTTGTAGAAGCATTTGTCACAGGCGCGTTCGCGTCCTTTCTGGTAGGGATTGATTTGGATCGCGCCATCGTAAATCTCGCGGCCCATGCGGACCAACTGAGCTTCGGTCTGGTCGAGGAGTTGGCGAAAGTCGTCGCTTGGCAATAGGTCGGTGTTGCGAGCGTCGGGGCGGCCGTCGGCGTTGAGCCTGAATTTGAATTGGGTGCCTTCCCTTTCGGAACGGGCGTCCAAAAAGGGCAGCGCCGAGGAGTCAAATCTACCGGAGTGCTGGAAACGTTTTTGGAGGAAGTCCTCGCGCCGGGCCAGAACTTGCGCGCGGGTGTCGCCCCGCTCGGACTGACCGCGCAAGTTGACGTAGAAAACGCCGGCGGGGGTGAGGCGGCCGACGCCGAAGGTTTCGCGCGCATCGGCCAGGTGGCGCAGGACGCCGAGGTAGGCGGCCAATTGCAATTGCAGGCCGTTTGCCATGAGAATCTTATCCAGCGAGCGAGCGCCGGACTTGTAATCGATGACCACGGCCAGGGCCTGGTCTTCCTGCGGGCCGACGCGACAGAGATCGATGCGGTCGATAATGCCGCGAAAAACCAAGCGGCGGCCCGATCCCAGGTCCAACTCCCATGCGGGAAGTTTGCGATCGCCGGTGCCGAAACCGAGTTCGACTTCGCAAGGATCGAATTTGTAGTGGTCCATCCACTGCACGGTTGCGGCGACAAATTCCTGCAAGGAACCGGCGACCGTGCGCGCGGAAAAACGGGACTGGGCGCTGGCGGCCAGCAACCCTTGGCGGAATTGGGGCAGCAGTTCCGCCACAGATTGCTGAACGCGGCGCCGGGCCTCGGCGGGCGTGAGGTCGCGCCAATTCATGTTTTGGCGGCGCAATTGCTGATGAAAGAGCGCCAGCACGGCGTGCTGGAAACTGCCGCGCTCGCGCACATCCAGTTCAAAGCGCTCGCGCTCCTCGGCGCGGAGGCCGGAATGGACGAAGAATTTGAAGGAGCAGGCGGCGAATTCCTCCAAGCGGCTGACGGAGGTGCGCAGGGCCGGGCCGTAGAGACGCGTGGCGATTTCCGGGGACAGCCGCTCTGGCACGGCGTCAGCGGCGCCAGCCATAAGCTCACGCAAGGAGTCAAAGGCGGGGCGTGCGAGGACTTGGCGCAAAATCGGCGCGCCCTCCCCTGCCCTCGCCCATTGGCCGGCCAGTTCGCACGGGTGTTCCGCGCGCTGCCAGTCCGCGCCGGGGAATTTTTTGACTGTCAATTGAGGGAACAAATTCCTGAGATGCGAGAAGAACGGGGAGGGATTGAGCGGCTGATCGCCAGCGCCGCGCTCGGAGCAAGCCACGACGAGGCGGCGGCGGGAGCGGGTGCAGGCAATGTAACCGAAGAAACGCTCCCGGCTCAGGAACTGGCGGCGGGTGTGGCCCAGGGAGATGTCGCATCGGCCCAGTTCGGCGCGGTCGGATTCATTGAGGAGATTACCGGCGGCGGGCGCGGCCGGGAACACAGTTTCGTTGACACCGAGGAGGAGGACGAGTTTCAAATCGGGATTGCGGGAGCGATCAATGGTGCCGATCAGGACTTGGTCGAGCGCGGGCGGAATGACACCGACGGTCAATCCGGCCACGCCGGCTTCCAGGATTGGCAGCCAGTCGCGCAAGGGCATGGATTCATCGGCGAAGGCCAGCGCGAGGTCGTCGAGCCAGAGGTTCATTTGGCGCCAGACTGTGGCGTGGGTGGCGTTGCGAGGTTCGGCGGCGCTCCAATGTTCGAGGGTTTTCTGAACGTCCAGATCGCGCCACAGTTGGCGCAGGGCGCGCGCCAGTTGCGGGCCGGAGGGGCGGGAGGGCAGGAGGGATTTTCTGAACGTGGCGAAGGGGGGGATCCACTTCGCCCGCCAGCGTTCGGGCCAGTCGGAGTTCTCGCGGTCCGGTGACAGAGGGGCAAACCAGGTTTGGCCCCGCCAGCCGCGGGCCAGGGCCTCATTCTCAAGGCGGTCAACGGATTCCTCGTCGGCGGTGACCAGGCCGGTTTTGAGCGCGCCGAACCAGTCCTCATGGCGCCAGTCAAACGCGGCCGCGCGCAAGACGCTGCGCGTCAACTCCGCCAGCGGATGCTGGCCGACCAATTCGCGGCGGTCCAGGAAGAAGGGGATTTCGTAACGGGAGAAGACCCGGCGCAGAGCGTCGTGATAGCCTTCCATGTCGCGCAGCAACACGGCGGCATCGCGGTAGCGGCCGCCGGCTCGCGCGAAACGGACAATCTCGCGGGCGGCCAGGACGGCTTCGGCGGCCGGGTTGGCGCAGACGGCGGCGCGGAGCGAATCGTTCACCTTGACAGCACCGCGCTCGGAAAAACCGGACGGCGCGGTCCACTTTTCCTCCAGGTGCCGCAGGACGGGATTGTCGGTGAAACGGCCCGGGGAGCGGGGCCTGGGCAGGACTTCCATCGTCAGCCGCGCGCCGGGCAGCGCGGACAATCGGGCGCGGCATTGGCGGAAGGTGCGGGCAACGCACGTCCAGATGGAAAGCCAGAAGGGATCGGTTTCGGGAGGGACGCCGTCGAGGCAGAAAGCGAGGGTCATGTTTTGGCAGCGAGGCGCGAGGGCGGCGAGCAAATCCAGTTCCTGGGGCGTCAGTTCGGCAAAGCCATCGAGCCAGAGGTGCGAGGCGATGGGAGCGTTTGGGGAGCGTTGGAGGGCGGCAGTAGCGAGGTCGAGAAGGCAATCGGCGTCTTGTAATTGGTGTTGACGCAGCCAGGCCAGGTAATCGTCCAGGAGGAGCGCCAAGTCGAGCAGCTTTCGGCGCAAGGAGTCGGCGAGATCGGGCTGTTGGGCCAAGGCGCGGAGTTTTTCGGGGGAGAGCTGGCGGTGTTGGAGTTCGCGGAGTTCAAGGCTTAGTTGGCGGGCGAAACCGGCCAGGGCGGCGCTGGCGTGGAAGATCTGCAATTCATCTCGGCGGCGTGCCAGCAGCGCGTGCAACACCATGGCGCGGCCATCGTCGGAGAGGAGAGGCGGAAGCGGCTGATGAAGTTGATCGAGGACGAACTGGGCCAGGCGCTCGAAGGAGACAATGCGCAGGCGGGTGTAACCGGAGAGGGCCGGGTCAGCGAGGATCTGGCGTTCCAGTTGGAAGGTGGCCTGTTTGGGCGCGAGCAGGAGCAGCGGCGGGCCGGACGGATCGGCCAGCAGCGCACAGCGAATCTCCTCCAGGCACAGGAAGGTTTTTCCTGACCCGGCGGGACCGACCAGAAAGCGCGCTTGCACGCCTCCTTTGTCGCGCAAAAGCCACGCGGCGAAAAGATTATTTATCGTCCGCGGTGGGATTGGCGGCGTCCAGTTTTGCGATTTCGTCGAACATGGCTTTGAAGCAGTTCCACGAGTTGGTCTGGGTGGGATCGCCTTTGTAATCCCTGTCCAGGAAGGCGGCGGCGCTGGTCCAAACGGTCTGCACGACGCCTTGGAAGCAGTCTTTCATTTCCGGCGGCACCGTCTTTCGCCAGCGGGCCATGTCGTCGGCCTGCTGAACGGCCGGGGAGGAGGATTTCCAGGGGCAGGAAACGACTTTGAAGCCCTTGATGGCGAAGTAGGCCGGAGTGGGGTCCGGGCGTTCGTAATGCCAGTCGCATAGGATGACGTCCTTGGGAACCAGATCAATGGCGCGAGAGGTGCCGTTTTGACTGGCTTCCCATTCACCCATGCCGGTCGAATTGCCGTCGAGGAGGCGGTCGCCCCAAATCCAGAGGCTGCGGCCCTTTTCGCGCAAATGATCGCGGATGGCCCAGACTTCGCCCGCGAAGAGTTGGGCTTTGTCTTTGCCGGCGCATCGTGGGCAATTGCTTTCACCGATGTAGAAAACTTCATCCATGCCGGCGTGGAAGGCGTCGGCTTCGAAGTCGTCGCACAGTTCGTCGATCAACGCAAAGAGCACTTCGTGGACTTTGGGATGGAGCGGGCAGTAGCTTTTGCAATAGAGCTTGTCGGGATTGGGCCACTCGTAGTGCTCGGGCATTTTCACCTGAGGCGTTTCGTCGAACTCAGGATGAACCCGCAGCAACGCGCCCAAGTTGGCGCCGTAGGACTGGTGGCCCAACAAATCGATAAGGGGAATGAGGTGGATGTTGTCCTTTTTGCAAACGGCGACGAGCTTTTTGGTGTCCTCCCGAGAGAGTCCGCGTTTGTCGGTCATTTCCGGGCGGGACTGGAACTGGTAATCGTAATCCACGCGCAAAATCAGCGTATTGACGTGGCGCGGGGCCAACTCCGTGTCGATGAAGGCGATGAACCTGTCCAAATCGGCCGGGCGCGGGGCGGCGATGCAAAAGCCGCGCACGGGCATGAGAGCGTCCAGATGATCTTCCGCGTTGGTGTTGACAGCCAGGAGAGCCGACACCGCACAGCAAACAGAAAGAAACCGTTTCATCCGCACAGCCTGAGCCAAAACGAGATGCGGTTCAAATGAAACATTTCGATTGCGGGGCCGCGGTGGTTGGATCGGCGGAGGTTTCTTGGGGGCGGGAGTCAGCCCATCTTATTGTCTTCATCGATGATTCTACAGCCTTCTGTCCAATCCGCATAGACCTGCCAATGCTTGACCTTGCCGCCCTCCACGACAGCTTTCCAGGCAGATGGCATTACAATTCTGTTTTCGGGGACAAGCCCACGCTTGCCGTTGTAGGTGCCGGAAACTGAGCCAAAGACGGCTACGTGGTCTTTGTCTCCCAGTGTGCTCTCGATTTGTATTTTAAAATCTGGAAATATGCGGAAGTACTGCTTCCATGCGGCAGTCATCTTCTGGCGCCCGGACTCAATATTGCCGCGAGAATCAACGAAAGTGTGATCCTCCGTCATCAACTCGGAGATTTCATGAGGGTTCCGTCGGTTGATCGCCGCGATGAAAGCCTCTACGACATTGAGGGTGGAGGTCATCGAGATCACCGGTTTGACGGACCGCGATAGACGCAACGGGCGGCGCAGGTTTCGGCGACGACGATTTCGGTCAACAAGGGCAGCCGGGGTTTCAATTTGCCCCAAATCCAGAGGGCGATGTTTTCGCTGGTTGGGTTTTCCAGGCCGGGAATGTCGTTCAAATAAAAATGGTCCAGCTTTTCCCAAATAGGCCGGAAGGCCTCGGCCATCGCAGCGTAATCCATCACCCACCCCAGCTTGGCGTGGCATTCGCCCTGGATGGCGATTTCGACCTTGAAGCTGTGGCCGTGGAGGCGGCGGCATTTGTGGGACTTGGGCAGCAGGGGCAGCAGGTGAGCGGCCTCAAATTGAAAGGTTTTACGCAGTTCCATTGGCATTGGCCTTATTTCTCCCAATCGCTCCACCTCACCAGGTCGCCCAGAGGCGGACGGCCATCGTGGCGCCAGCCCAGGGGAGGATTCTGCATCTGGCCGAGGGGGCAAATCCTCTTGACACCCCACCTGGCGAACGCGCGCGCCAGCTCGGCCGCCTGCGCGGAGCCGGCGGCCAGGCCGACGGTGGAAATGTTCTCCTGCACCGCTCCCAGGCCGTGCAGTGCCTGCGTGAGGCCCGACACGGCCTTGACGTAAATGAACCGGTTTAGACAGGAGATTTGAAAGTTCGAGTCGCTTTCCAAAACGACGGTCCAGGCCGTGGAGTCGGCGCTGGTCCAGAGTTTGGTTTCCAGAGAGTGGGCGGCGCGCACTTCGTAAAAGGCGCGCCGGCGGGCAATGGCTGCCGCCTCTTCGACGGGCAGCGGTCCGCGCGGATGAGTCTTCTCCAGCGCGTCCAATTCGGCGGCCAGCAGGCTGGCGAAGGCGTCGGCGCTGACGCGCGTGCCTTCCTCGACGTAGATGACATGGGGAGAGAGGCAACCGAGTTGGTTCCAGGCGGAAACATCGGCGGCAGCCCGTCTGACCACGGCGTGAGCCTGGTGCTCGAGGGCCTCGCGCGTGACGTAGCCGAAGCTCACGCGGGTGCCGTAGCCGAGGAAGCGCGCCGTGCGCGGGACCTTTCCGCGGATGGCGGCGACGGTTTCGTCGCTGCCGACGACGACCACGCCGTCGGCTTCGGCAAAGAGGGCGGCGTCCAATGCGTCCAGGCCGCCTTTCCACGTGGCGATTTCCAGGCAAGCGCCCAGCTTATGGTCGGCGTCATAGAGCGAATGGGCGAAGAGTTGGGGCAGGAGGGTCTGGCCGGAAGCGCATTTGACGAACTGGGCCGAACGCACCAGCAATCCGAGCACCATGTTCATGAGCACCGGATTGGGGACGTTGCCGGGGGCGACGTGCGCGAGCAATTGCGGGCCGAGCGCCAGCGCCGCGCGGCGGCTTCCGCCCTCCTCGTCGGCGAAAAAATTGTCGAGGCGACCGGGATGCCCCAATTCCTGGCGGAGGAGGGCATCGAGATTGGGCGCTGTCAACTGTTTGAAAAACTGGTCCAAACCGGCGGCGAGCACCTCGCGCGAAAAGCCGGCGCATGAGGGGCCTGCTTCCAGCGCCCTTTTCCGAAATGGGAAATCGTCCGAGAGCCAATCCCGCCCGACGGCGTCGAGGATACCGACGAGGCTGTCGGTGGTGCGGTTTTCCAAATAGCGCTCGCGGTTGCGTTTAAGCGTCTGGCAGGCGTCGGTGATCAGCCCGGCGGTCAGTTCGGCTTCAGGCGGCAAATCCGCCAGGAAGTAATTGGGCATATTCATTGTTCAGGCACCGGGCAGCAGGGAGCAGCCGCGGGGTTGCGCTCCGGTCGTCCGTCCGACTAACTCGAAACCATCCACGCGCCGCACCGCCAAGTCTTCCGTTTGCAACGCCATGACGGACCAGATATTCGCCAGATCGAATACACGAAGCAATCCTGTTTCACCGAGGGCGACTTCGGCGCCGCTCTCCGGGGAAATGACTTGCGCCCGCGCCCAGGGCGGAAAGTGGAAGACACCGTCGCGCTCGTAGGCTTGTGAACTCAGCTCGCACATGCCGTATTCGGTGACGATGGCGGAGGCGGGCACGTTGAGAAGGCGCGTGAGCAACTGGCGCAGTTTGGATTTCGGAAGCTCGCGGGAGCGGCCTTTGTAGCCGCCGGTTTCCATCACGCGCGAGCCTTTGGGCAGAAGGAACCTTTTTCCGGCGGCGTTAAGGTGATCGAGCAGATGAACGAAGGAAAAAGCGGTTCCGAGCAGACCGAGCGGATGGTTTTCGCCCGCCGCCTCGCGCAGCGGGGCGACCGTCCGCTCCAGGTCAAGGCTCCACGAACCGTCGGGCGCCAGGGTGCCGGTGAATGCGGAGTCGGGGGTTGCGCAATGGCGGCGGACGGTTTTGAACATCTGAACGAGAGAGGAATGCGGCGCGTCCTCCGGCGTCAAGAAGATCAGTTTCATGGGTGGATTGTGCGCGCCAAAAAAACTCCGCTCGAACCACGGGAGCAGAGAGGCCTCATAGACGGCCAGCGACTCGGCGTGGTGAAAATGGCGGCTTGGGGTTTGTCCGGTGGTTGTGCTGGAGTGGAAGACGCGCGTTCTGGCGGCGGGCGGGATGCTGGAAACCTCGAACTCCTTGAACGCAGTGGTGGGCAGCGCCGGAATGCGGCTCCAATGCCCGACGGCGTCCGGCGCGATGTTGCGCGCCTGGCAGAATTCGCGGTAAATAGGCACGGTTTCCCGCTGGAGCGAGAACAGGGCCAGCGCCAGGGGCTGGAATTGATCGTCGGGCAGGCCGCCATCGGAGGCTGCGGCCTCGCGCATCAGCCCGCGCAACTCGGAGGCGAAGGCATTCTTCATCGCTCGCGGCGTTCGACCTTGTCGCTGCTACGAAACTTCCTGCCGGAGGACGGGCGGGTAAAATGCTCGTTCCAGCCGGCGTCGCGCGGGCATAAAGCCTCTTCAATAAGATGGTTGACCCAGGCGTTGACGTTTGGCCTGGCCTTGGCCTGGATTTCCGCTTTGGGCCGGTGGAGCCGGATGGTGATGGTGTTTGATGTCACACTCAATGGGTAATAGGTACTAGGTCGTGGCAGAATCTGCGAGGGCAAAACAGCAGTCGTCCATCGTCACGCTTGAGCTTCAGGGCAACAACGCGGCGCGGTAGAATCGTTGAACGTTGGCGGGGGACTGCGAATCGGAGAAATAAAGCGGTCCGCCGCCGAGCAGATTGGTTTGCAGTGGAATCCAGGTTTGCAGGTCCGTGCTGACCTCAATGACGGCGTTGTATCCGGCCGGGCCGGAGACGTTGAAACCAAAGGCGCCATTGGTGAAACCAAAGGCGGCGTTGGTGGTGATGATCAGAGGGGAGGGAACAAGAAAGGCCGCGTATGCGGATGCCTTTGCGCCGGCCATCGTGAAATCGCCTCCCGCATACAAAGTGGCGCCGGACACCGCGAGCGCAAGCACCTCGCTGTTCATCCCCGAACCCAGCGCCGACCAACTGCTGCCGTTCCATTGCGCGATGCCATAGACAGTGCTGTCGCCCGCCGTCGTGAAGTAGCCTCCGGCATACAAGGTGCCGCCGGACACTGCCAGCGCATGCACAACGTTGTTCATCCCCGAACCGAGCGCCGACCAATTGCTCCCGTTCCATTGCGCGATGTAATTGGCCGCGCCGCCGCCCGCCGTCGTGAAATAGCCTCCGGCATACAAGGTGCCGCCGGACAGCGCCAGCGCAGACACATAGGGATGATGATCATAACTGCCCATGCCCGAACCGAGCGCCGACCAACTGCTCCCATTCCATTGAGCGATGCCATAGACAGGGCTGCCGCCCGCCGACGAGAAAAGGCCCCCGGCGTACAACGTGCTGCCGGACACCACCAGCGCATACACATCGTGAGAACTGCCACCAAGCCCCGAACCCAGCGCCGACCAACTGCTGCCGTTCCATTGCGCGATGCCAGAGGCACGGCTGCCGCCCGCCGTGGTGAAATAGCCTCCGGCATACAACGTGGCGCCGGACACCGCCAGCGCTTCGACCGGGAAGTCCATCCCCGAATCCAGCGCCGACCAACTGCTCCCGTTCCATTGCGCGATGTAATTGGCATTGGTGCCGCCCGCCGTGGTGAAATAGCCTCCGGCATACAACGTGGCGCCGGACACCGCCAGCGCTTCGACCGGGAGGTCCATCCCTGAACCCAGCGCCGACCAACCGCTCCCGTTCCATTGCGCGATGAAATTGGCCGCGCTGCCGCCCGCCGTTGTGAAAGCGCCTCCGGCATACAACGCGCCGCCGGACACCGCCAAGGCTTCGACGGGGAAATTCACCCCTGAACCCAGCGCCGACCAACCGCTAGCATTCCATTGCGCGATGTCACTGACGCCGCTGCCGCCCGCCCAGGTGAAATCGCCCCCTGCATACAGCGTGCGGCCGGAAATTGCCAGCGCGTACACAGCAGGGCCGTTTTCATCGCCTCCTGAAATCCCCGAACCGAGCGCCGACCAAGTGCTGCCGTTCCATTGCGCGATGTAATCGGCATTGGTGGCATCGCCGGCCGTCGTGAAATTGCCTCCGGCATACAACGTGCCGCCGGACACCGCCAGCGCCTCCACGTCGCCGTTCATCCCCGAACCCAGCGGCGACCAACTGCTCCCGTTCCATTGCGCGATGTAATTGGCATTGGAGGCATCGCCGGCCGT
>JBEKSF010000141.1:0-15314 GCA_049517295.1 Verrucomicrobiota bacterium | reverse complement strand
CTGGATCAATCCGTGAAAAAGCCCCGTGCCAATGCCGCGGATGCGTTCGTGCAGTCTCCCAACGACATGCGGATGCACGGCCACAAAATCCACGACCAAGCGATGACACCAACTGCGGCGGCAGTAAGCCAGCCCCAACAGCTTCAGGTCAGGTTGCCACGAAGCGCGGGCGATCAGCATGAAAGCGATTTCCGCGCGCGGGTGTCTTTGAATGGCCGAGTGCATCTCTGGCAGGCTGGTCACCGTTTCGCCATTACGGTGGTAGTAAGCCCAGCGTTTGGAAGCCAGCCGCGCGTATTCAAGTGCGTCGCTGACATGCGGGTTGGCCCGCAACCTTGCTGGCGAACGCCAGCGACGCAGTTCTGCCAAGTCGTTTTCGTCCCCGTAACGCATTTGCACCGGCTTCGGCTGACCGTCAACGTCCGCATCGAAAGTGAGATTCATGTGAACATAATCGCAAACGGGTTCTTGATAATCGCATATTACCGTTGTCTTTCCGATCGGCGGAGGAGGTTCGCCAGGGAACCGGCAGCACTCAAGTTAAATCGCTTGATAGTTAAATCGCTTGGCCGAGCCTGAGGTGGACGCACTTCATTTTTTCGACTTGCTGCCGCAAAAGGCAGTTTTACATGGAGTGCGGCGGCAAGAGGGAATACGGGCGCAAGGCCGCTTTGGCGTGGCGTGATTTCTGCCGAACCGGAATTCCCTGGCGCCTCTGTAAAGTCAAAAGCGGTGTCGCCGCCGCGCTCTGCCACCGCGCTCCACAAAAAAGGCGCCGGATTCCGGCTTGCCCCGGCGCGGGGCTTTTCGGTAAGTTGGCCAAGTGACCAAGCCTGACATGAAGCATTGCCTGCTGCCGCTTTTGTGCGCCGGCCTGGTGGCGGGGTCCCACACCGCGTTGGCGCTCGGACAGGCCCAGTATGTCACCGATTCTCCGGTCGCGGATGGGTTCGGCATCGTGCAGGGGAACGTGGCCGCGACACTGTGGGTCGATGCCAATGATTTTCCCGGCGTTGTGCGCGCCGTCCATGATCTTCAGAGCGATGTCGCGCGCGTGAGCGGGCGCGCGCCCGCGCTGACGCATGACACCGGCGCTTTGGGCAAGGCGGCCATCCTCGTCGGCGCCATCGGCAAAAGCGAACTCATCGACCGGTTGATTGCCGCAAAAAAAATCGACGCCTCGCCCATTGCCGGGAAATGGGAATCGTATGTGACAGAGGTCGTGCCCGATCCTTTGCCGGGCGTGGCGATGGGATTGGTGATCGCCGGGAGCGACAAACGGGGGACGATCTACGGCGTTTATGATCTGTCCGAACAGATGGGCGTTTCGCCGTGGTATTGGTGGGCGGACGTTCCTGTTCATCATCGCGCCACGCTGTTCGCGCGGCCGGGGCGGTATTTGCGCGGGCCGCCGTCTGTCAAGTATCGCGGCATTTTTCTCAACGACGAGGCGCCGGATTTGTCCAACTGGGTGCGCGAAAAATACGGCTCGCTCAAGGGCGTGCCGGGGGACCCGGCCAACTACGGCCATGAGTTTTACACCAACGTGTTCGAGTTGATTTTGCGCCTCAAGGGGAACTACCTCTGGCCGGCGATGTGGAACAACGCTTTCAATGAGGACGATCCGCATAACCCGAAGCTGGCCGACGAATACGGCATCGTCATGGGCACCTCTCACCAGGAACCGATGCTCCGGGCGCAGAAGGAATGGGACCGGCGCTACCAGGCAACGCTGGGCAGTTGGAACTACGCCAAAAACCCCGACGTGCTGGAGCGGTTCTGGCGCGAGGGCATCCGCCGCAACAAGGATTACGAGAGCATCCTCACCATCGGCCTGCGCGGAGCCAATGACACGCCGATGGCCCCGGGCGGTCCACAAGCCAATCGCGCCCTGCTGGAAAGAATTGTTGGCGTGCAGCGACAAATGATCGCCGAGGAACTCAACCCCGACCCGGCCAAAGTCCCGCAACTATGGTGCCTCTACAAGGAAGTGCAGGATTTCTACAACGCGGGCATGAGGGTGCCCGACGACGTGACGCTGCTGTGGGCGGAGGACAATTGGGGCGACGTGCGTCGCCTACCCACGGTCGAGGAGCGGCGGCGCGCCGGCGGGGCGGGGGTCTATTATCACTTCGATTATCATGGCGGCCCGCGCAGTTACCAGTGGATCAACACCAGCCCGATCCCCAAAATTTGGGATCAAATGTCCCTGGCCAAAAAATACGGGGCCGACCGCCTGTGGATAGTCAACGTCGGCCACCTCAAGGGCTATGAATTGCCGATGGAGTATTTTATGGACCTGGCCTGGGACGCGGACCGCTGGACCAACGATAACCTGCTTGAATACACGCGGCTTTGGGCGGCGCGGGAATTCGGTTCCGCCTTCGCCACTGACATCGCCGACATCTTGGCCAAGTACACCAAGTATAATGCCCGGCGCAAACCGGAGTTGCTGGAGGCCGGCACCTACAGCCTGGCGAACTACCAGGAAGCCGAGCGGGTGACGGCGGACTTCGAGGCGATCGCCGCCAAGGCGGAGGAAATCCAAGGCCGGTTGCCGGAGCAGGCGCGGGAGGCCTTTTACGAATTGGTCCTCTTTCCGGCGAAGGCCTCGGCGCTGGTCAATCAGATTTATCTCGCCGCCAACCGCAACGCGGTGTTCGCGCGCCAGGGGCGGGCCAGCGCCCATGACATGGCCGCGCAGACGGACGCGCTTTTCGAGGCCGACACCAATTTGATGGATTATTTCAACCGCACCTTCGCCAGCGGCAGGTGGGACCACTTCATGGACCAGGCGCATCTGGGCTACCGCTCCTGGCAGGACCCGCCAAGCAACAGCCTTCGCGCCATCAAACTCACCCGTCTCGATGTGCCCGACGCCGCCGCGCTGGGCGTGGCAGTGGACGGCTCGGAGGACTCGTGGCCCGGCGCCACCAACGCCGCGATCCTGCCGCCGTTCGATGTTTTCAATCAACAGCGCCATTACATTGACGTGTTCAACAAGGGAAAAACGCCGTTTGCCTTTGCCGCCAGCGCGAATGAACCCTGGATCACAGTCAGTGAAACGGGCGGCACGATCCAGAAGGACAAACGGCTGTGGGTCGGCGTGGACTGGAGCAAGGCCCCCAGTGGCGCGGCCGGCGGATCGGTGAAAATCAGCGGCGTCGGAAGCGATGTCGCGGTCCAGATCGAAGCCTTCAATCCCACGGCGGTGACGCGCGACACGTTGCGAGGGTTTGTGGAAGGCGAGGGCGTCGTATCCATCGAGCCGGAACATTACACCCGCAAGACGAGCGGCGCGGCGGGGAGCTGGATCAAAATCGAGGACTATGGGCGCACGCTATCCGGCATGAGAGCCGAGGGGCCGGTGGACGCTCCGCCGGCCACGCCCGGCAAGGACTCGCCCTGCCTGGAGTACCGGATGTATCTGTTCACCACGGGCGCCGTCGAGGTGACCACCATTACCGCTCCGACGCTGAACTTCCAGCCCGATCGCGCTCTCCGCTTTGGTGTCTCCTTCGATGAGGAGCCGCCGCAGGTCGTGACGCTGGTTCCGGCCAATTACAGCGCCCAGAACGGCAACCGCGACTGGGAAACCTCGGTCAAAGACAACGCGCGCTTCGCCCGGAGCCGGCACGAGCTGGCCGCCGCCGGTTATCACGTGTTGAAGCTCTGGATGGTGGATCCGGGCGTCGTGGTGCAGAAAGTCGTGGTCAATCTCGGCGGCCTCAAACCCAGCTATCTCGGTCCCCCCGAGAGCTATTGGCGGAACAATTAGGAACTTACAGATTTTATAAAATTATCGACCTCCTCATGGGAGAGTCCGCATTGCCTGAGAACGATGGATACGTAGGCGTGGGAAAAATACGAATGAGTTGTTAAGGGGACGCGGTGCATCCCTCCCTTTTTCCTCCAAAGCTCTGTGCGTTTAGTGCGTTCGACAAAGACGTAGTCCATCTCCCTGAGCTTGTTAACCAAGCACCGCCTCGAGATCATGTTGGCTTCGTTGCTCAATATTGTAGGGGATTTCAAAACGAGCGTTCGAGGGTTTCTCTGGTAGAGAGTCCACCAGTGTCCACCCATGCTGCTGCAGGAACGAGTCGAGTTCCTGGCTTTCCGCCAAATCGTGAAGCAAGGTGTTGATGGCGTCGTTAATGTTCTCGTGGAGATCCGCGATGGATTTCCCCTGAGACGAAATGTGCAACGCCTGGCAAACGCCGATCCAGTACTTTGACTTTCTATCCTGAAAGACAAGCCACGTGAGATTGGCTTTTATTTGCACGGTCTTCATGCGTTTGAAACTCTTGCGGGCATTTTCACAAAGTTTATTGATGGAATCAAGGAGTTTCTCATGTTCTTTCTCCGGCTCAAGCCGCATCAAATTACACCCTTTTTTAACATTTGCAATACTCTGAATACCAGGGCCTTCCGGCTGTGGGCTGAGGCCAGTCACATCACGCGCCGCTCCGTCAGGAAGGCGATGATGCTGTCTCGCGGGACCTGATAGCGGGTGCGGCCCCCGGCGTCGGCCAGGATGTTGGCGCGCAGCAGGTGGTAGATATGGTCGTAGTCGCAATGCAACAGCCACGCCAGTTGGGCCGGCCGGTACACGGGCCTGTTTTTCGGCAGGACCAAGTCGAATAGACGGGCCAGGTCGCCGTTGGGCGTCCGGCCGACGCTCAGTTGGAGAAGGTCCGCGGTGGCCACGCGAAGGCAGGCGCGGTGCGCGCCGGGCACGGCAATGTCAAAGGCCAGCGGAATATCGCCGTTCTCGATGTATTCGATGAGTTGATATTTGCTGCAATCCAGCAGGGCGGCGGCAAACCACAGGGAGGTAAAGGGCCGCGTGATACTGAGTTTTGCCCGCGCGGTAAGGGGCGCCTTTCTCATTTGATAGGTGGTGTTCATTGGTCCTCCAGGAAGTCAAAGCCAAGATGCGGCTGGCCGCGCAGGGCGCGGTCGAAGATTTGGTTGAGCCAGGCGACGTTGCCCTGGGTGGGCGGCGTCTGCCATTGGTCGCGGGCGCGCGCCCGCAAACTGGGAAGGATCAGGACGCATTCGGCGGCGCGGGCCATGGCAACCGCCTGCTGGTGCTGTGAACAGAGCGGGGCTAGGCGGTCAGCGATGGCCGGAACCAGGTTTTCCGAATAGTGGGCGACAACCGCCTCCAGAAGGCCGCCCGCCTCCGCCAGGCTGACCGTTTTTCTGCCAACTGTTTGATTATCAAGCTCTAACAACCGCCGGCGGAGGGATTGAAGGCGGGTCTGGATGCCATTCAACTCCGTGGCGGCCTGGTCGCTGTGGGCCGCCTTGGATTCCAATTCGGCGTGGCGGGCGGTCAATTCCCGCTCCCCGGCGCGGAGGCCTGCTTGTTCCCTCTCCAATTCCGTTGCGCCGGCGTCGGCCCCGGCGAGGGATTGGGCCAGGGTGGCCTGGAACTGGAGGATTTGGCGGCGGAGTCCGGAAGGGAGCGTGAGTTGCAAGGTATTCATAGTGAGTAATTTGTGAATCGCCCGGTGGGCGGGTTTTCTTTCATAAAGTTGGGCCGTATTCGGCTTCATCTGGCTTACAATCCCACAAAAACGTGGGACTTGCAAGATTTATTTTACACTTTTTGATGGGACGTGTATCATGCCTCCCATGCCTAAAGAAAGTGGTCTGATGACTCAACGACAGCGCGAAATCGGCCAGCGCGCCAAACGCTTCCGCGACACGATCAACTGGCCCCAATCCGCCTTTGCCGCCGAACTGGGCATCACCCGCGACCGCCTGGCCAGCTTCGAATACGGGCGGACTCCCCTGCGCTACGACATCGGCTACCGCCTCTGTTACCTCTTCGACGTCAACCACGAATGGCTCAGTCAGGGGAGCGGCGACATGCGGGCCGGAGTTGCGCGGTCAGACTTGCCGGCGCCCGAGGGGCAGCCTCGCAATGCGCTCTTCAGCCAGGTTTGCGACCGGGTGCGGGGCGCAAAGCCGGGAGGCAAGGCGGCGTCCGCAGCCAAAGCCAAGGCGGTGCGGCAGGCCGCCAAGGGCAAGGAGGGCGGGTTAATCCCCCATTTTGACCCCGCGGCGCACGTCTCGTCGTTTATGGGCGATCTCTTTGCGAGGGAGAAGTTTGGGTCGCCGCTGGAGCGCCAGGAATTCGCGCTGGAAGTGACCAGCTACGCGCGCGAATTGGCCCTGCGCATGCGACGGGAAAGCACCAAGGAGAGGTATGTGGCGGCGACCGGACGGCGCGGGGCCCAGCCGGCGAGGCAGGCGGGCGTCAGGGGCGTCGCGGGGCGCCGGGCGCGGATGCTCCTGTGGCTGCGGGAAAGCAGCCGGCGATTGAATCAAGAGAGCGAGAGATTAAGCGCCGCCTTGCAGAAGCTTGATCCGGCGAATGTCAATCCGGCCGTTCTGCCGCGCCCGATGGGAGTGGAAGTGGTGCGCGTGCAGGAGCTGATCGAAAAAATCGGCCGCGAAATCGAGGAGGCCGAGGCGAAGATCAAGGCTCTTATGGCAAGAAAACCAGCGGACGGCGCGGCCTGATGCCGTGCGATTAGAATTGAGCGCCACCGGTTCCTGGCCGAACCTCTCGCGCGATGCGGGAAGAAAACGAAAAGATGCGATTATGCGGGACCGACCCCTTTGACTACTTCCGTTTTGTTTGACTGTGAAAGCCTCTCGGTTTGGTTCGCTAATTTGGAGAGATTCTTGACATGATGATAGACATGAAATTGTAAGGCATCCAATGCCTGATCAACTTCATGGCTCGTGATCCCATTCCGCGAAGAGGCCTTCTTGATAAACTTCGTCAGCATCTCCAGATCATCCGCCACGTCGCTCAAGTGGAATGCCATTTCTTCAGCTTCACGCGGTTGCACGCCTAGAGCAGTTAACTTGGCCTTTATTACATTCATACCACGCGCGACGCGAATTCCGGCTTCACTCATCCCCCAGCCCTCCATATTTCTGGATAGTCGCTTCCGCCGTATTAATGGCATCCTGAAGCGGTTGTCGTTTCGCTGCGTTATTTGGCATCTGTTTCATCAACTTTTTTAAATTGTCTGCCGCTGCTTTCAACACCTTTTTCCAGCCGTTGATGGGATCGTGATTAGGATCATGCGGCCGAGGGGTCCCCCACCATCAGAGTCACATCTTAACATTTGAATCATCTTGCTCATCCATGAAACTATGGCAGAAAGCCCGCACCAGATCAAATGTTAAATGTTGATTCTGCTGAAAAAACCCCCTGTTGTGAAAATCCACGGTTCGGCGTCAGTTAATGGTATTGTAATATGACAATACCATTAACTGACCCTAGTGGCGCTTACATAAGACGCAATACATTGATTCATAAAAGGTTGTGCAAACTCGACCCCAAGGCCTTCGAGCGCGGCGCGGCGCCGGGCTTCGGCTATCATTCCGCCGCTTGCATCGGTGCTCCTCACATCGTAACCGTGACGCGCCAACGCCAGACTGTGAATGCCGATGCCACAGGCACAATCCAAAATCCTGGCTTGCGGGGGGAGAGATCGCAACACGGTCGCATAACTATCAACGAACGGAGCGCCCGATAGAACGCGATCCGAATACAGCCAATGATAGTCTGAGGCGAATGCGTCGTATTCATCTGTTGTTGCCGCGTTCATGGTCTTCTCGGCGGATAACTCCGGCTCAAAGGGGTGGAGCCGAGGAGCAGTTCGGGGATCAATGTTGCGATGACGAACAGGAACAAAACGGCGCGCCAAACGCCGGGTGTCTTGGGGTGCGAATTCATCATGGTGATTTGGGTTTTGTCTGTGTGTGATGTGTGATGCCGCCCAACTATGTAGAACGGCGCCAAGGAAAAGGTGAAATGTGGATTGCGGAATACCCCACCGGTTCTTACTTCGCCACCTCCAATGGCACATAAATATCCGTGAGCCCAAACGCCGACCGCATCCCCTCCGGACCATTCACCGCCACCAAAAGCGACGGGGCCTTCCGCACTTTGCGGCCGCTCTTAGGCAGCCATGAGCGAAACAATTTCTCATAGCCCTTCGCGATCGCCCATTTCGGACAATTCCTCGCCACCACATAATCGCCGCCCGCTATCGTTCGCACCCGCACCGGCCTCGTGGGCGCATACTTGTCATCCACCGTCACGCAGGTGTCAGAACGCAATTTCTCTGGCGGCGTGGTCTTCGGATTATCCAGGGGCACGCCGATGAACAACGAATCCTTGCGGGGCAGCCCGTCCTTCTTCAGCCTCGCCGTAAAATCCAGCCATTTCCGATACGACCCATCATACGGCCCCACGTGCCGCATATACGCGACCCGTCGCGGTTCCAGCGTCGTCACTTCGATGTTCATTTGCTCCGCTGTATTCAGGGGCCGCTTCGGCTGCAACGGCACATAAATATCAAAAATATCCACCCGCTGTTTCTTGCGCGCGACCACGTCCTGGGCATCCACCAACACTATAAAGCTCGGCGCAGGCCGCAACTCCCGGGAACTGCGCGCGAGCCATTTGCCGAACAAATACTGGTAGGCGTCCTTGATTTTCCCGATCGGGCAATTCTTTGCCACGGCGTAATCGCCGCCGACGATTGTCTGCAACTCAACCGGCTTCTTCGCCTCATAGTCGCCATCCACCGTGATGCATGCATCGTAACGAAGCTCCGCCGCCGGTGTCACCGATGGATCATCGTGCCCAATGCCGATGAACACCGAACGCTTGCGAATCTGCTTGTCCGCCGATTGGCGTGCCATGAGGTCAAACCACGTTTGCTTGGTATCTTCGTATGGCCCGACATGCCGCAAATAAGCCACGCGCATCGGTTTGATTTTTTTGGTAATGACTTTCATAACTTTTGTTGTGATGTGATTTGTGTTGAATGTGGTCAAAGGAACTCCCGGCCGAAAATGCACGCCCGACGGCGCGTCGCGAATGGCGATGGGCCCCGTCGCGCGGCGATACTCCGCGGGCGAAACTCCGTAGGCCGCCTTGAACGCCCGCGTGAACGCCTCATGCGCCTCGTAACCCGCGTCCAGCGCCACTTGAATAACCTGCTTCGCGCCCGACTTCAATTCTATCGCCGCCCGCTCCAACCGCAGCCGCCGGACGTGGTCCGCAATCGTCTCACCCGTCATCGCCGCGAAGACGCGATGAAAATGAAAACTCGAAAAACACGCCACCCGCGCCAAATCCTCCAAATCCAACGCCTCATCCAGATGCTCCTGGATATGCGTCAACACCCGCAGAATGCGCTCCTTATAATCATTCCAGGTTGTCTTATGCTTTGGCCGTGCGCCGCTCATTTGCACGCTAAACTAGCAAACGCCCTTGCGGACCGCTTGACTAATTTTGCGGTTTTGCAACTCGGGCAAACCAACTATAAACTCAAGCGGCGGCCGGCTCTTCCGTTTGTTTGCGGACGAGGTCGCTCCGGACGGAGCTTTAATTTTGTTAAGATGAATTTCTACAAAGAGGTCGCGCCTAACGGCGCTCTGGTAGGCCGGCGCTGCTGCGCCGCCAATGGAATTTGGCTGCGGAGCACCGCAGCCCTACCGGGAGAACTTCGGCTCGTGGGCTGAACCTCGGCCTGACATTGCTTGCCCTCTCATAAATCGCCAGGGGTCACCCATACCCCAATCGTTGGCGAATCCCGGGTTGTGACGGCATCGGTAACGGTTTGTGACGGCAAATGTGACGGACTAAGTCCTTGATTATCAACACTTGTGACGGTGTGACGGCTTTTCCGGGGGGTATGGGTATGCCACGGCCTAAACTTCCGCATCCAATGCATCTCTTGGGTGAACCAGCAAGCATATCGTCAATGATTCGGGTCACTCATACTCTTGGAAACGCAATCCTCCGGGCGGCAGTCCTTTTCAGGCTTCGTTGCTTGCTGCGAATGGCATTGTATTTATGCTCATCATCACCAAGGGCCATTACTCCAGCGAAAGATTGGCCCGCGCTTCGCCTTTGGCGGCGGCGTCGACCGGTTTTGGCGCCAGTATGAAAAGGCGGCCCGGCTCGACTTTTCCCGAATCCAGCAACGCCTTTTGCACGGCCTTGGCCCGCGCTTGCATCAGTTCCCGCATCTCGTCGTCTGTCACGGTGATTTGTTCGATCAGCCGTTGTTCCATTTGCGCCACGTCCGGCGCGCCCGGCGGCGGTCCGCCCGCGGGACTGGCGGCGGAAGGCGTCGGTCCGGCTTTGGATGCCTGGGCCTGTTGGACGCCAGCGCGAGGTGTCTTGGGTGCCGACGATGCGCTGCGGTTTATCAACCTCTCACCGCCCTTGGCGAATTGGTGCGCTTCCGCTGGCGCGCCTCCTTCGTCCGACGGCACATAGACAAGCGTTGGCGTGGCGGGCGGAGAGGCGGACGAGGCGGTCGGGGCGGCGTTGGCGGAGGCAGGGACCGGGGCGGTGTTGGTTAGAAAGGTCCGCAGGTAAAGCACTTGCAGCAGGCGCGCATAATCGGCCGGGTCGATTTTCATGGAATCGACCGCCTCAGCCGGTTGTCCGGCGGCGGTCAACTCGCGGGCGCGTTCGGCCTTGACGCGGCGTTCCAGGTGCGCGCGGGCCAGCATGGGGCGGTCGGAGAGCGAGTCGGCCGAGCCGGCAATTTGGAGGTTGAGAGCGGGCCGTTCGTAAAGCGCCTTGGCCAATTTCTGCACTTTGCCTTGTTCGGCGTCAGCGATTGTGGCGGCGCCCGGCGGAAACTCCACATAGCTCAGTTCTTCACCCCCGCCACCCAGCACCTTGCCCAGAAGGGTGAAGGGCGACGTGGCCGCCTTTTCCAAGAGGTTGCGGATGACCTTCCATACGATGGGGCCGACCTTGAAATTGGGATCATCCAGGCTGCCCGACACGGGCACGTCGAGGTCGATTTTCCCGCCGCGGTCCTTGAGCAGCGCGATGCCGAGCTTGATCGGCAGGTGAACGGCGTCGGGGCTGGTGTTTTTCTGGCCGAGGGTCAGGTCGGCAATGACGACTTTGTTGGAGGCGGCTAGTTTGCGCTGGGCGATGGCGTATTGCAAATCCAGCAGCACCTTGCCTTTGTTGAGCGGATAGCCGCCGTACTTCTCCATGTAGGGCGTGAATGGCGTCAACTCGAAGTTTTTCATGGAGACGGCCAAATTGAGCGAGGCGTCCGCGGGATTGACTGTTCCGGTGACTGAGAAAGACGAGAACTGGTCCACCTTTCCTTGCAGGTCCACCGTAGCCGGCCCTTGCCCGGTCAAGGAGAGGCCCTTGATGGCGCCGCCGAAATCGAGCACATCAAAGGCGCAATTTGGCTCGATGGATTGGTCGATGAAGTGCAGCGAAGCATTCTCAAGAACCAGCGCGTCCAGACTCACGGGCATGGCCGGACTCGCCGCGGGCGCCGATGCCGGGGCCGCCGGGACCTTCGGCTGCGGCGGAATGATTGACAGCACGTTGGGCTGCTGGTTGGTATCGAGAATAATCGTCGCGCTCAATCCGGCCAAATCGATTTCCCCGACATGGAGTTTGTCCGGCAGGAAGGCGGCGTCGATGCCCTTGACCGCCAGGGAGGCAAATTTGACGAGGTCGCGGAAATGCGCCGAGTCGGCCGTGGCGAGGTTGGTCACCGCCACTTCTCCGGTGAAGCTGGCCAACGGCCCGCCGCCGCCGGGGGTGTAGCGCGCGCGGCCATGAACGTCGAGCCGCCCGGCTGTCAGGGCCAAATTGACTTTCCCCGCCAGGTAGGGCTGGAAAGGCGGCAAGTCCAATCCCGCCAAGTCGAGTTGGATATCGGCGCCCGGCGGAAGGGCCGTGCCTTTGCCATTGATGGCGAGGCTGCCCTGGCCGTTCAAACGCATGGACCAGGTGGTGGAAATCGGCGCGTTGCTGGCGGTGCTCAATCCATTGATCTTGAAGGCCAGGTCCGTCACGCCGATCTTGACGGGGTGCGCGGGTGTCTGGTCCTCGGCTTCCACGGCGTAAGAGTCGAACGCGATTTCATCCACTTGCACCGTCCAGGGAACGGCGGCGGGCGCGGCAGGGGCAGCGGCGGATGGAGGGGGATTCTTGAGCAACGCCAGCAGATTGATCGTCCCGTCGCGGTTTTGCCGCACGAGCAGCGCGCCGCCGGTGGACTTGATCGAATTGATCCGCACTGTTTGATTGGCAAGGCTGGCTCCGGCCAAATCGACCGACAGCGAGGGAATGGAGACGACAGTTTCGCCGGTATCGGGCGCTTTGACGCGCAGGGCGGATAGCAGGGCGGTTCCGTTGGTCACGGTGGCGTCAAGGCCTTTGGGGCCGAGGGCGGCGGCATAATCCGCGCCAGCGTCGAGCTTTCCGTCGAGCACTTCCGCCGACGTGAACGCGGCCAGATACGGCGCATACCGTTTCAGGTCCAGTCCGCTGAGTTTGACGCGGCCCGACGATTGGAGCGGTTGGACTGTCACGTTGCCGGAGACAGCGATGCTCTCACCCGCGTCAGTCGTCACGGAGAGCGAGAAGGGCGACGAAATGTTGGTGCGGGTGGTGAAACCGGCCACCTGCAGATTGATGGGGTCCAGCTTGTCGTGAAACGGAACTTCCGGCGTCAAATCGTCCACCAGCACATCGACGCCATCGACCCGCAGGCTTTCCACGATGACCGCCGGCAAGGGCTGAGGCGGCGCGGGTGCGGCGGGATGCGCCGCGGCGGGCGCGCCTTGGAGGATATTGTCAAAATTAAATCCGCCGTCCTTGCGCCGGACAATATGGGCCGAGAGATTCGTCAGGGTGACATCCTGGAACACCCAGGCGTGCCGGGAGAGAGACAACATCGCCTGGAACTGGACATGCAATTGTTCGAAGCCTGCGAAGGCCTCGCCATTGCTTTCGGTCATCGAGAGGCCGCGCACCGTCAGTGCCAGGGTGAAAGGATTAACCGCGACCTTTTGCACGGCCACCTGGCGCCGGACGATGGGCGGCAGTCGTTTGAGCATCTGAGATTTGATGATGGCGGGGACCACCAAAAAGCCCACGATGGTGTATGTCAAAACGACCGCGGCTGACCATATAAGAAGTTTGATCGGCCGCGAAAGCTTGGTGCGTTTGGGGCTGTCGCTCATAATAGGAAAGACAAGGTACGGCCATGATGGTATCCGATTGGCCAACACCAAGTCAATTGGATAAAACGACGCCCCAAAATCCAGCCGATGTCAAACGCGGGATTCCGCGGGTGCGGGAAGCGTTCTGTTCTCCTTGACTACCCTCCACAGAAGGTAGGTTGCGCCCGCCACCAGAACAGAGATGCCCAACAGCAACATCCATCTGCTGGGATCGCGGTGCCCGAAATCCCGGCCTTGAATGCTGGTTTTATAGGAGATCTTGTTCTCCACCAGAAGCGCGAGCGTGGATTCGTCCGCCGGCGAGATGAAGCCAGGGTAAGTCCTGCTCCCTGGCAGGGTAATCCACAAGTCTTTCGATCCGTCATCGTACTGCTCGAGCTCGAATCGTGCGTTTTTGTGTTCAGAGATGATTTTTCGGGCCTCCGGGGCGGAAACACTCTCGGCGGCGTGAGCGATCATGAAAACAACGAGCATGAGGCCCATCGCGATCAGGGCCAGCGCGGCGCACACGGCGGCGATGTTCTTTTCTCTCTTCTCGGCTCGCGGCGTGGCGACTTCCTGTTGATAGTATTTTTTCGTTCCGGGGCGGCGCAGGAGCAGGACAACGCCCGCCACCACGATAAAGGTTGATAACAGCACCAGCCATCCGCGGACGCCGCCGTTGTGGAAGTCCTGGTCCTCAATCAGCGTCTGATAGGTGATCCCCTTCTCGGTCAATGCGGAAAGCAGGGAGGCATCCAAAAAGGTCGTCAGGTTGACGCGGTGATTCTCAGGCAGGTTGATTTCCAATGACTTTGATCCCGCCCGGTACTGATAAACCGTAAACTTCGCGTCCTTGCGTTCAGTGATGATGCGCTGTGCTTCGGCCGTGGGAATATAGTTGGAAGACAACGTCCAGTCCGAGAAAAAGAGTGCATACAGGAACATGCCGACTATCAACGCCGGCCCGCTCATCCCCAGCGTCACCCAAACATTGTATGCTTTGCTCGGCGTCCGGGTTGTTTCCGGAGATTCTGTTTCGCCCCGGCGGGCGTCCCGCTTTCGTTGCCACACCCAGATGACCCAGGCAGCCGCCACCAACCAGTAAAATGCTGACAGCGACCAAGTCCCCGCGGGAAAAAGCCAGGGATGAGAATGAATCATCGAGCTGGAGACCAACGTCGGGGGCAAAGCCAACACCAGAAAGCCCAAAGCGAGCGTGCGCCAGAACTGGATGATGCGTTTGCGCCCCAAGGCGGATTGCTGGCTGAGGCGCCCCATCTTGCGGCCAAACCAGCGGCCAACGAACCCGAAAACGCCGAACATGGAAAAGAGAAACATCATGCCGCCCGTCAAGAACGCGCCCGCCGTTCCTGCGCCGCTTGCCGCCTTGGCGGCTGAACCGCCTTTGGTCGTGGCGGAGGTGACAGTTGCGGCTTTGGCTGAAGTTGCAAGCAGGGGCAATGCCGCCAACACACCAATCGTAAATG
The DNA here is from genome assembly GCA_049517295.1 of Verrucomicrobiota bacterium. Lineage (GTDB taxonomy): Bacteria > Verrucomicrobiota > Verrucomicrobiia > Limisphaerales > Palsa-1400 > JBEKSF01. The sequence continues at coordinate 780 of JBEKSF010000141.1, read as the reverse complement.
CCTTGCCTGGACTTGTTTGTTTTAACGCGCCGGCGACAAAGGCGAGGACTTGCTCCTCCAACATCTTCCGTCCCCTCGACAGCCGTTGCTTGACGGCATCCTCGCTCAACCCCAAATCATGCGCCACCGTCTCGATGGATTGCTGCTGACGATAAAACAAGACCAGCGGTTCACGATAAATTTCGGGGATGCGTTCAAGCGAGCGCCAGAGAATGGCCTTTTCCTCCTCGGTGATGACCTGATCCGGCGGCAGTGGTTCGGGTGAAGCCCAATCGAACACCGCCTCCAATGTCTCGGCCGCATAAGCCGGCTCCCGGCCCTCGCGCCGGAAATACTTGCTGACGAGAAAACGAGTGATGCTGCACAACCAGGGCCGCAGCTTCGCCGGTTCGCGCAATTTCGCCAGTTCCTGCCAGGCGCTTAAAAAGGTCTCCTGGGCGAGGTCTTCGCTCTGGCTCATGTTGCCCGTGGCGCAATACGCCAGCGAGGAAATCAAGGTTTGATACTTTTCAACAATCTGGCGGAAGGCATCCCGGTTTCCCCCCAGGCTTTCGGCCACCAAGTCGGCATCGTTGAATTCCGCCGTCTGCATCGCTTCAGTTGTCATCATATCACACCATAAGCACCCGGAAAGGCTTAACAGGTGACAAAGAATCGCATCGCAGGGCCGCTCTAAAGTCTTGAAACATCACCGAGGAGGTAGCGGAGAGCCAAATTAACGCGCCGACTCATTCGCTCTTGGAAGGCGGGGCAGGTGCTATCCCGCGCCTTTGGTTGGCG
>JBEKSF010000140.1:0-25534 GCA_049517295.1 Verrucomicrobiota bacterium | reverse complement strand
GCATGATGATGGGGATGGCACTGGTTTTGGCATCGCGCCGCAGGAGCTTGCAGACCTCCAACCCGTCCATTTCCGGCAGCATCAGATCGAGCAGGATCAAATCCGGCGCGCTGGACCTGGCCTTGCGCAGGGCCTCGGCGCCATCGGCGGCGGTGTCGGTTTGGAAGCCCGCCTGGCCAAGATTGTAGGTGACCAAGTCCAAAACGTCCGGTTCGTCGTCCACCACAAGAATCCTGGATTTCACGCGGGTACTCTGGACAGACTCGATGGCGCAAACAACGGCGGGAGAGTGACAAATGTGTTACAAACAGGTGACTGGGTTCTCTTCAACCCGGCGCGCCGCCCCGTTGCTGGTAGCCTTCGATCAATTCCTTGATGCGGCGGGCGTCGCCCTTGTGATGGCCGTGGCTGGCGATCGGGTCCGTTCCTCCCGATGACTCGATCAATATCTCGGCCCAGATCAGGCCCGTGGTAATGTGAACCGACGCCACTTTCTGCACGCTGATGCTCATCTCGTCGGTTTTGAACCACGATCGTTTGTGCCGCACGACGGCCCTGTCCGTAACCTCGATGCGGGTGGGGAAAAGGCGGTTTCCGCGCGTCCACCGGCTGGCTTGAAATGTTTCGCTCGGCATGTCGTCAATTAACGGGCCGGCGGCATCCGAATTCAAGTTGTTTTGCGCCGATGGCGAAGCGCCGAGCCGCTGCAGCAGAGCGGTGGTGGAGACTCCCGGAACCGCCGGCAGGATGACGATTTTGACGCCGAGCTTTTCCAGCAGACGCCGTTCGTCCTGGTTGATCGTGTCCAGCGTGTAATCGCCGCCTTTGACATATATGTCCGGGCCGACCGCTTGCAGGAAAGCCCGCGCATCGACTTGCGGAAAGATATAAACGGCGTCCACCGATTCCAGGGCGGCCAGGACCGCGGCCCGCTCGAATTCGCCATTGAGCGGGCGTCCCGGCCCTTTGAGCGCGCGGACGCTGGCGTCGCTGCTCACGCCGACCAGCAACGCGTCACCCTGGTCGCGGGCCTGTTGCAGGTATGTGACATGGCCCAGATGGAGAATGTCAAAGCAGCCATTGGTGACGACCAGTTTCCGCCCGGCGCGCCGCAGGCCCTCGCGCCACGGCGAAAGAGTGGCGGCAGTCAAAATTTTCTCCGCGAAGTCCATCGGCTCCATTGTGGGACAACGAGCGGCGGGTTGGCAATCCTCCAGAAAAACCTTGAACAGGAGCAAACGGAGGCAGCAGAGGAGAACATTGGGTAGTGGCCATTGAAAATTTGTCAATTGTAATTGGGGCTATGGGTCCCGTAACCGGCTTGGAGCACGGAGGGGAGAAGGGGGAGGGAAACGGGGTCTGTCGTTCATAAAATGAGGGAAAAGGAAAAAATAGTGTTAATAGTTTATCAGGTGTCCTAATGCTGGAGAGGATAAATAAGAGTATCGTATTTATGTGGGACATGGGACCGGAGGTCTCCCGCGTCGGGCGCGATGAACGCAAGGCGTTGAAGGAGAGATGGATGGAACATACACAGCGCGGGGTGCGGCGCACCGTGATGAGCGCAAAGCGGGGAGTTGAGGAGAAGGAGGAGCCGTTGGGCGGCGGGGCGGCGGGTTGAATGTCTTCAACTCTATATGTGGGAATTGCCAAAAGCGGCACGCCGGGAAGAAGAGGACGGAAAAGGGTGGCGCGGGCGGTTTGGGCGCCTGCTTGATCGACCCGCGATATTCCCGATAAGGGCATCATCCATGCCTTCACGCGCAGGAGTTGATCACATTTCCACGAGGGGGAAAAACCGACTGGGGGAAAAAGCGCGGAATTTTTGGAGATTTTTTTGAGACAGGGATTGGCCGCAAAAGAGCGCATAAGGCACAGCGCGGCTGAGCCGCAACCAAAGATGAATTGCCACGAAAGGTCGCAAAGATCACAAAAATTGAAGAATATAAACTCCTGTCCTTGAGATCTTTGCGTTCCTTTGTGGCAAACATTTTGTTTTAATTGCACGACTTTTCGGGATGGCACCGCAGGACACGCAGAAAAGGCATTTTTTCCTCTGCACGCCGCGCCTCCGCGCGAGAAAACCTTCTTTAAAGGCTTGCGAAATGGGCTGTCGGATGGCAAGCTCGCGTCAGTCACAACGGCACGACGCGGATGAGGACGGCCAGACAATTCATCGAAGGCTTCGACACCAGTTGCCCCGTGAGAGTATCGGACGTTGACGCCCAGTTGACAACGAAAGTTCCTGTCGAGCGTTGCCGCCAGATCGCAGAACCGTTGTTTTCTCACGGGGCAGACAACCGCACGGAGACGGATGCCGGGGGCGATCAGACGGGGGCCAATTTGCGCCTGGCCGATGACACCGTTGAGATCGAGCGTTGTGAGACCTTTAACGATGACGATGAAATGAAAATATGCCAATTTACAAGGACTGACCCGCTGCGAATGGCGCTTAAAAATCCGGGCCTCCTGGGCCACGCCCGTCCAATCCGCATTTTCAAACCGCCCGCAACACCATGCAGTCAATATGGCTAATTGGCGGCGAAAATCGAGTGTTTTCCACTGCATAAGCAGCAAAGTAAAACTAGGAAATAATTCGCCAGAGTTACATCTTAACATTTGATTCTGCTGAAAAAAACCCCTGTTTTGAAAATCCACGAAAAAGCCGCGAAACCTGTCAAGCAGAGGATTCTCCAGAATCGGTTATGGACGACTTGTCCTGGATGGTTGGAGTGTTTTGGTGGTCTCTGAAATCGCTCCTTTTTGAAAAGTGGGGGTTTTTCAGCAGAATCAACATTTAACATTTGAATCATGTTGTTTATCCACGAGACTGTGGCAGAAAACCGGCACCCTTGGTCTGGCTTTTCGGATGATGCCGCTTCCTGACGGAGTTTGGAATGCCTATTGGCGGGAATATGTACAAAGATCTCGCCATCTAGCGGGGGCTGTGATTGGAAGACGCATAACAAATTGTTGCGCAATTCTTTATGTCCCAAGTAAGCGCCATGCCCCTGAGGTGGTCAGAATGATAATCGGGGGAATTTTTTTGCGAGCATCGCGCCTGTTGCGAAGGGCGAAATCGAACGGATTGAAAACGGGCGGGTCTGTTCGCTGTTCTTGAAAGGGGCCACGGCGCCTGGGCAGCTTGCTTAATCCCTTCGGGCAGCTACTTGCCGCCGACGTAAATGACGCCTTCTTTCATTACCAGTATCGGATGCTCGGTGGTCTTGATGTTGAGAAGCGGATTGCCGGTTACAGCCACGATGTCGGCATATTTGCCCGGCTGCAGCGTTCCGGTTTGATCAGAGATGCCAAGCAAGTCGGCACCTCTGGCGGTGCCGGCGAGCAGGGCCTGATCCGGGGACAGCCCATTAGCGGTCATCAGTGAAAATTCCCGCGCGTTCAAGCCATGCGGCTCGACCCCGGCATCGGTGCCCATGGCAATCGGGACTCCAATTTTGACGGCGTGCTGGAACATGGTCTGACTTTGAGCGGAGGCGGCACGGGCCTTTTCCGCAATGACCGGCGGATAAGTGGCGGCCTTCTGGCCGATCCAATAGCCGGCGAAGAGCGTAGGAACCAAGTACACGTGCTTGTTCTTCATTTCCTGCAGGGTGTCGTCCTGCAGGAAGGTGCCGTGCTCTATGGAGTCCACACCCGCGGCGATGGCCATTTTGGCCGCCAGGTCACCGTGGCAGTGGGCGGCGACCTTGCGTTTCCAGGCATGGGCTTCGGACACGATTGCGTTCATTTCCTCCTGGGAAAGTTCGGGGATGTCCACGGGATCGGAAATGGAAAGAACGCCGCCCGAGGGCATGAATTTGATAACGTCGGCGCCAAATTTGATCTGGTACCGCACGGCGGCCCGGCATTCATCAGGTCCGTTACACACGCCCTGGATGGGACCGGCCGGGGCGAGGCGCTGTGGTGGCACGGGGTCCTGGTCGGCGTGGCCGCCGGTCGATCCGATGGCGTAATTGGCCACCAGCATCCGCGGACCCGGGATCTGGCCGGCTTTGATCGCGTTTCTGAGTCCGAGCGAGATATAGTCGGTCGAGCCGAGATCGCGTACGGTGGTTATACCGGCCTCGAGGGTGGTCTTGGCATAGTGAGCGCCGTAGAGGGCCTGCTCGGCGGGAAAGCGCATCATCCCGTTGTACCAATCTTCATACCATTTGTCGCCCATCTGGAATGAGAGATGAACGTGGGCATCAATAAAACCGGGCATCAAGGTGGCATCGCCGAGGTCAATGATTTGAGCGTCGCCGGGGATCGTGGCGCTGGCGCCGACAGCCTGGATTTTTGCGCCCGCGACGACAACGAGGCCCGGCTCCTCCAATTTTCCGGAGACAGAATCGAAGACGTGCGCGGCCTTTAAGACGATTGGATGGGGAGCGCTGTGTAATTCATCGGCCAAGCCCAGGTTGGCGAGAATCAACCCAGCCGAACTGATTAACGAACAGATCGCTGATTTGCTACGCATCATGTGGCAGGGGCGCATCTTGATACGGCGAGCACGGGTACACAAGTACAAGAGGCCGAGAATGTGGCTGGCGAGACGCCAGCCACGGCGACCGGGACGATCGCGCTACCCCGGGGCAGTGGCAAGGTGCGCCCCTGTGGCAGTTCGCTCGTGTGATTGTGTTGAAGCATTTATCCGCCAGGGTCATTTGGGGGGCTGAGCGGGGAGGTAGTATTTGCGGGTGTATTCCTGAACCATGCGCCAGGTGTTGAATTGGGGGACCAAAGTGACCATGGCGCGGCGGATGATCTGGAGCCAGCCCCGCGGAATGCCCCGGTCGTCGCGATTGTAGAAGGTCGGGATGACCTGCTCAGTCAAAACCTGGTAGAGATTGGCGCTGTCCACGCGGTCCTGCTCTTCGACGTTGCTCGGGTGGCTGTCGCCGCCGATGGCGAAACCGTTGGTGCCGTCGTAGCCCTCGCGCCACCAGCCGTCCATGATGCTCAAATTGAGGCAGCCGTGGCATCCGGCTTTCTGGCCGCTGGTGCCGGAGGCTTCGAGGGGGCGGCGGGGGTTGTTGAGCCAAACGTCGCAGCCGGAGGCCATTTGGCGGGCGACATGGACGTCGTAGTTTTCGATGAACACCAGGTGGCCCTTCAACTCGCTGTATTTGCTCAGATGAATGATGCGCTGGATGTAGCGTTTGCCGTCGTCGTCCCGCGGGTGGGCCTTGCCGGCAAAGATGAACTGGACGGGGTGCCGGCGGTCGTTGATGAGTTTGACGATGTTGTCGAACTGGTCGAAAATCAGGGGGGCGCGCTTGTAGGTAGCAAAGCGGCGGGCAAAACCGATGGTCAGGGTGTCGGCGTTGAGCAATTGATCGAAGGCGATGAAGTCGGCTTGCAACTGGCGCTGGCCGAGACGGCGGCGAGCGAATTCGACCAACTCGCGACGGAGCTTGTAGCGCAAGGCCCACAATTCCTCGTCGGTCAGGAAATCGGGGTCGGCCAGTTTTTTCCAGAAGTCGGGTGAATTGAATTCCTTTTCGAGGGAAACGCCGCGGCTGCGCTTCCAGAAGACGGTCGATTCAGTGGTGGCGGGGTCGGCGGGCGCCCCGGAGTCGGCGAGCTTGCACTGCCAGAATCGGCGCACCGGCCCTTTCATCCAGCCGGTGAGGTGGATGCCGTTGGTAATGTGGCCGATGGGGACCTGGTCCACCGGTTTGTCGGGCCACAAGGAGTGCCACATCTGGCGGCTGACCTGGCCATGCAACTCGCTGACGGCGTTGGCGGCGCGGGACAACTTGAGGCCAAGAACCGTCATGCAGAACAGTTCGGATTCGTTGCGGGGATCGATGCGGCCCAAACCCATGAGAGTATCGAGGGAGATTTTCAACTGGTTCATCAGCTTCCTCATGGCGTAGGCGATGAGTTCGCGGTTGAAGCGGTCGTGCCCCGCCTCGACGGGGGTGTGGGTGGTGAAGATGCATTGGGCCTTGGTTTTGGCCAGAGCGTCGTCAAAGGAGAGGCCGGCGGCGAGCTTTTCGCGCACCAATTCCAGAGTCAGGAAGGCGGCGTGGCCTTCGTTCATGTGGAAGACCGAGGGCTGGATGCCCAGGGTGCGGAGGAGGCGCACGCCGCCGACGCCCAGGAGGAGTTCCTGCATGATGCGCATGGTGTTGTCGCCTCCGTAAACGCGGCGGGTCAAATCGCGGAGATGCTGCGGGTTTTCCGGGCGGTTGGCATCCAGAAGATAAACCACCACGCGGCCGACGTTGACGCGCCAGACTTGGAAATAGACGTCGTTCAACTCGATTTCGACGACACCGACGACCGGCTGGCCCTTGGCGTCGAGGACGGGTTCCAAGGGGAGGTTTTCCGGGTTGAGGAGGGTGTAGAACTCGGTCTGCCAGTTGTCCTGGTTGATCTGCTGGTGGAAGTAGCCTTCGCGATAGAAGAGGCTGATGCCGACAAAGCCAATGTCCAGGTCGCTGGCCGATTTGGTGTGGTCGCCAGCGAGGATGCCCAAGCCGCCGGCAGCAATGGGGAGGGTTTCGTGGAAGCCGAACTCGGCGGAGAAATAGGCGACGGGATGACGGGTCAGGTTGGGAGCGTTTTGCCGGCCCCAGGTGTCTTTGTCGGTCAGGTAGGCGTCGAAGTCCTGCAAGACCAGGCGCACGCGGTGTGCGAATTCGGTTTCCTGCAAGCGGACGCGCAATTCGTAATCGGAAACTTCGTGGAGGACGGCGACGGCATTGTGATAGAGATTCTGCCAGCAGCGCGGGGAGAGTTCCTGGAAGATTTCCTGCGGGCTCTGGTTCCAAGTCCACCAGAGATTGCGGGCCAGACGGTTGAGGTCCGCGATGAGTTTGGTAAGTTCCTCGGGCGCTAAGGCTGTCGTGCTCATAATATGGAGGCGCCCGTGTGCCCGGGCGCAAAAGTCAGGCCCTAGGAAGCCACGCTTGGGCGGGGAGCGCAACTTATTTATGGGCAAATTGTCTTTTCGCGGCGGGCGATTTCCGGTATTCAGGGGCCGTGTATCTGGAATATTACGGGCTGAAAGAGCCGCCCTTTAATATCACTCCGAATCCGCGGTTCTTGTTTTTCAGCGCGAAGCATCGCGAGGCATTCAATCACCTCCTGTTCGGCGTTCGCGAGCGCAAAGGGTTTGTGCAGTTGACCGGGGAGGTAGGGGCGGGCAAGACGACTCTTTGCCGGGCGTTGCTGGAACAATTGGGGCCGGGGTTTTCCACCGCCCTAATACTCAATCCGGTGATGAATGCCGATCAGTTGATGAAGGCCATCGCGATGGAACTGAATTTGCAGGTAAAGGGCATGGACCGGCTGGAGACGGTGGCCGAGATCAACCGTTTTCTTCTGCACCAGGTGGAGCAGCGCAAGGACACGGTGTTGATCATCGATGAAGCGCAGGATTTGACGGCGGAGTTGCTGGAACAGTTGCGGTTGTTGTCCAACTTGGAGACCGACGAGCGCAAGCTATTGCAGATCGTGCTGATGGGCCAGCCGGAATTGCGCGACCGGCTCAACGATCACCGCCTGCGCCAGTTGCGCCAGCGCATAACCATCCGGTATCATTTGAACCCGCTGCGACGAAATGAAGTCGGCCAATACATCCAGCATCGGCTGCAGGTTTCCGGGGCCAACGGCGCGCCTTACTTCACCGCGGCGGCGCTGTGGCGCATCTACCGTTACAGCGAGGGCATACCGCGCCTGATCAACGCCGTGTGCGACAAATGCCTGCTGGCGGGGTATGTCGAGCAGCGGGACAGGATCGATTTCCGCATGGTTGGGCGCGCGATGCGGGAATTGGAGGGACAGATCGACCTATGAGCTTGATCAACGACGCCCTCAAGCGGGCCAGCCAGTCGGATCGAAACCGCCCGCGCCCGACGGCGCCTCCGCGTCCGTTGGAACCGGTGGCTGCGCCGCCAAGTTCGCCGCTTTTGTGGATGCTGGCGGGGGTGGTCGTGGCGTGCGTGGCGCTGGCGCTGGCGGGATGGTTTTTCTGGAAGGGCTGGGGCGCCAGTCATTCCGCCGCCGCGCCTGAACCGGCCAGGGAGTTGATCGTGGCCGCACCCGCTGCGGCGGTCCCCATGAATGCGGACGGGAAGGAATTGGGAGTCGAACCTGCCGCCGCTGTTAATATGAATTCTAATCCCGTCTTTCCTAACACCGCCCCCGTGGCCGTTGGGCCGCCGCCGGCGCCCGCGCCCGCGCCCGCTCCCGCTCCGGCCGCGAGCGAGGCCTGGCCGATTGAATTGACGGTGAAGGCGATATTTTATAGTAAGACTACCCCTCGAGCGCTGGTCAGCGGGAGAACGGTGGGGCCGGGCGAGAGGATCAACGGCGTCCTGATCTCAAGAATTGAGAGTGACAGAGTGGTGGTGGAATGGAACGGTCACACCAAGGAATTGATCATGGGCGGCCCGTAAATTGCTTTATGGATAACGAAAGAAAGATGACGGAGCTGGAGCGAATCCGGCATTCGTGCGCGCACGTGATGGCCACGGCTATTCTGCGGCTCTGGCCTGACGCCCAATTCGCCTACGGCCCGCCGGTGGAGAACGGATTTTACTACGACCTGGAATGCTCGCACCGCATTTCGCCCGAGGACTTTGAGAAGATCGAGGCCGAAATGAAGAAGGAGATCAAGGCCAACCATCCGTTTGAGAGGATCGTCGTCACCCGCCAGCAGGCGATCAACGACGCGCAAAGCGGCCGGTTGGGCAGTCTGGCGGAGCGGCCCGGCAACGCGAGCAAGTTCAAATTGGATCTACTCAAGCAGATTCCCGAGGGCGAGGCGATAACGTATTTCAAAAACGGCGAATTCATCGACCTGTGCGCGGGGCCGCACGCCATGCGCACCGGCAACGTCGGCGCCTTCAAGCTCACGTCCGTGGCCAGCGCGTATTACAAGGGAGATGAGCGCAACCCGCAACTCCAGCGCATCTACGGCACGGCGTTCAAAAACAAGACGGAAATGGAGGCCTACTTTGCGATGGTGGAGGAGGCCAAACGGCGCGACCACCGCAAGATCGGGGCGGAGATGGGCTTGTTCGCGCTGGATTCGGAGTACGTCGGTCCGGGACTGCCGCTGTGGCTGCCCAAGGGCACGGCGATAGTGGAGGAATTGGAGAAGCTGGCGAAAGAAACGGAATTTGCGGCGGGATACGTGCGCGTCAAGACGCCGCATATAGCGCGGGAGAAGATGTATCTGACAAGCGGGCACCTGCCGATACTTTACAAGGATTCGATGTTTCCGCCGATGATCGTGCAAGAAGGGCCGGGTGAGGCGGCGCGCCAAACGTATTACCTCAAGGCGATGAACTGCCCGCATCACCACCGGATATTTGCGGCCGAGCCGCGCAGTTACCGGGATTTGCCGCTGCGCCTGGCGGAGTACGGGGCCAACTATCGCTACGAGCAATCGGGGGAGTTGATCGGCCTGATGCGGGTGCGCTCGCTCAATATGAACGACGCGCATATATATTGCTCGGAGGAACAGTTTGCGGCGGAGTTCAACGCGGTCAACGAGATGTATATAAAGTATTTCAAAATCTTCGGCATCGACAAATACGTCATGCGGCTGAGCACGCACGACCCTTCGCGGCTGAGCGGGGACAACGCCAAATTCGTCAACGAGCCGGAACTTTGGAAGAAGACCGAGGACCTGGTGCGGCGCGTGCTGGTGGAATCGAAAATCAGTTTTGTGGAAGTGCCCAACGAGGCGGCGTTCTACGGCCCGAAGATCGACGTGCAGGTCTGGAGCGTCATAGGGCGCGAATTCACGCTGGCGACCAACCAGGTCGATTTCGCCATTCCCGCCAGGTTCGGCCTGAAGTACCGCGACAAGGACAATTCGGAGAAGACGCCCTTGTGCATCCATCGGGCGCCGCTGGGAACGCACGAGAGGTTCATCGGATTTCTCATCGAACATTACGCGGGCAATTTTCCGCTTTGGCTGGCGCCGGACCAGGTGCGGGTGCTGAGCATTGGCGACGAGGAGAAACTGGTGGCCTACGGGAGGGGGATCGTGGCCGAGTTGCGCGCCAATTTTGTCCGCGCGGACGGCGATTTTGGCACGGACAAGATTAACGGCAAAGTGCAGCGGGCGGAGGGGGCGAAAGTCCACACGATGCTGATCATCGGGCCGCGCGACCTGGAAGCCGGCGCCGTCAGCGTGCGGCTGCACGGCAAAGGGAACCAGGGAGCCAAACCGAAGGGGGAGGCGGTGGCGCAAATCGTGCAAGCCATAAAAACGCGAGAACCGTGATGGACGAGGCCAGCCTGATCTGTTAGTATTAGTGAGCCTGCTATGAGCGAATTTAAATTTTCCTGCCCGAAGTGCCACCAGAACATTCAGGCGACATCCGAGTATTCCGGCCTGCAGATCAATTGCCCGGCCTGCCAGACTCCGTTGGTGGTGCCGGCCGCGCCCGGCGGACCGCCGCCCGCGCCCGCCGGACCGCCACCCGCGCATGGAAGCGTCCGGCTCGCCAAAGCGGTGATCCCGACCGGCCAAACATTCCTCGCCTCTCCATTCGTCAGAGACGGCATGCCCGTCGTCCACAAGAAATCGCGCGGCAATCTCTATGCAGGATTGGCGCTTGGGGCCGTCGCGATCGCCGCCGGGATCTATTTTGGCCCGAAGCTGATGGAGAAGTATCACCAACACCAGGAGGCCACTGCCGCCGCCCAAGCCCCGCCGACCAACGAACCGCCGCCACCGCCACCGCCGGAGTTGACCGCCGACGAAATCCTGCAAAAGGTCACCGACACCTACAAGGGGATGACGGATTACGCCACGCAGGGGGAGTCGGTCGCGGCGGTCGATGCCTCGGAGATCACTCACACCGCCCCGAACGTGCAGACGTTGACCACAAAGATATCGCTGCAATTGGGACGGCCCAGCCTTTACCGAATGGATTGGGAGCGCAACCTCAGTGGCGCGAGCCTGAAAGGCGCGGCCTGGTCGTCCGGCAAAGGCGACATGCTGGGTAATGGCGCCAATCCGGCCGCTCATGTCAAGGACCGCGACACTGCCCTGACGCAGGGCGCCACGATGTCGGGGACACTCTGCGTTATGCTGGCGCAATTATTTTTCAGCGAAACCAACAGCGTGGCTACGGACGCCAAGGACTTCGCCCGCACCAACGGCCCCGATCTCAACAGCCACGTCAACGGCCAGGATTGCTACGTGCTGGACGGGCAACTCAACTCCCACGACGTGCTGCTATGGGTCAACAAGAAGACGTTCCTGATTCCCCAGATTGAACTGGTTTTTGGCGGCAAACTCGATGAGTCGGCAATCAAAACGCTTCCTTATGCGCAAAAGCAGCAACTGATCAGCATGTCCAAATTAAAAGGCAACATCACCGAGACCTACCAGGACTTGAGAATGAACCAGAATCTGGCCGCCTCCGCCTTCGAGTCCCCCTACGTTCCCGCCAGCAACCCGCAGCAGCAACAGCAACAGCAGGGACGCCCTGGCAGGATGATGGGACAGGGCCAGACTCGCGGCGCGACGAGTCCCACGCAACTCACCCGCCGCGTCCGCGACCTGCCGCAACAGTGAGCCGGCGGCGGAGCAATACTAAGAGGCGAATTTCGCGCGCAAATAATCGACGTGGTCGCGGATGCCAGTTGGCTCGCCTGTGGCCAGGCGGATGAGTTCGCACGGGTTGTGGCGCGAGCCTTTGAGGTGGATTTTCTCTCTCAACCACGCCAGCAACGGTTTGTAGTCGCCGGCCGCCAACTCTCCGGCGAGGCCCGGATTCTCCACAAAGGCACGGCGCATGAGTTGCGCGGCGTTCAAGTTGCCCAGGGTGTAGGTGGGGAAGTACCCGATACAACCGATGGACCAATGAATGTCTTGCAGGCAGCCGTCGGAATCGCTCGGGACTTTCAGGCCGAACATTTTCTCGAATTGCTCGTTCCAGCAGGCGGGAACGTCCGCCGTTTTCAATGTTCCTTCAGCCAGGCGCACCTCGATTTCAAAGCGCAGAACGATGTGCAAGTCGTACGTCACCTGATCGGCCTCGACGCGAATGAAGGAGGGGGAAACGCGATTGACTGCGGCGGTGATCTGCGCGGGGGAAAGTTTTTTCAAGGCTGGGAAATGCTCGCAGGCCACCGGATGCCAGTGTTCCCAGAACGCCGGGGCGCGGCCGACGTGGTTTTCCCACAGGCGCGATTGCGATTCGTGAATGGCCAGCGACACAGCGGTGCCGTTGGGGGTGCCAAAGTCGTCGGTGGGAAGGCCCTGCTCGTAGAGGCCGTGGCCGGCTTCGTGGAGCACACCGTAAAGGGATTGGAGGAAATTGGATTCATTGTAGCGCGTGGTTAATCGGCAATCGGCCGCGCCGAGGGTGGAACAAAACGGGTGTGTGGCCGTGTCGATACGGCCCGCCTGGAAATCAAAACCGATGGCTTCGGCCACCTTGCGATTGAAGGCCCGCTGGGCCTGCGTCGGGTACTGCCCGTCCAGCAAATCGGCCGGCACGGCGGCGGACTTGGCGACACTGGGGGTCAGGATGGAGGCAATGGCGGGGCGCAATTCGGCGAAGAGTTGGCGCAATTGCGGGGCGGTTGCGCCCGGTTCGTATCCTTCGACCAACGCGTCGTAGGGAGAGTGCTCGTAACCCCAGCAGTCGGCCATTTGTTTTGTCAGCGCCAGCACCTTGTCGAGGTGCGGCTTGAAGAGGGCGAAGTTGGATTGGCGCCGGGCCTGACGCCAGGCCTCGCGCGCATGGGCGCGGACGCGCTCCAACTTTTCGACCAGGCGCACCGGAATCTTGGTGGCGCGATCGTATTGACGCCGCCATTCGCGCAGATTGCCGGCTTCGGCCGATTCGGGCGCGAAGCCGTGCTGTTCGCAGGCCGAGATCCATTGGCCGACTTGGCGGGGAATGAATTTGCGATGGGCCAGGCCGCTCAACCAAGCCAGTTGTTCGGCCCGATACGGCAGCGATTTTGCGGGCATGAAAGTTTCCTGGTCCCACGTCAGGGCGTTGGAGGCGCTGGTGGCCAGCGCAATTTCGCGCGCGCGCCGGCGGAGCTTCTTGTAGGCAGCCGGAGTTTCTGATTGAGTTGACATGCTTTGAAATGTGGCCGGTTCCAGCTTCGGGAACAATGCTAATGTTAACCATTCATCGCGTGACATCCGCGCGCGGAAATGCGCCTTGGGGGTTGCCATAAAAGTCGAACCGCGTTAAATTGCCGGTGTGAAAACGATACTTCGTTTAATGCCTGTCATGCTGCTTGCGGCACTTTGCGGCTGCGGTCCGGGATACACTTTCTCGCCGTACGTCGGTGCGCAGCAGAACTGGACCACCGGCGGCGGCGGCTATGTCAAGGTCGTTGACAAAGCCACACTTTACCCGCCCGGCCAATTTCCCACCCGCCATTATGTGATTATCGGCGCTGTCTCGACGGACAGCGAGGACAACATCGCCAAGGCGGTGCGCGACCAGCACGCCGATGCGGCGCTCATTTCCAATGAGGCGACGTATAGGAGCGGGTCGGTGGCCGTGGCCGCCCCGGGCGTATTTGTGGCTGAACCGTTGCGGCACACCGTGGTGACCGCCAATCTGATCAAATTCACCAACTGAGAACGGCTACAGAGTTGTGGGTTCCTGGCCGTCCGGCTTGGCCTGATGCGCCGTTTGATGCAACACCGGCGTGCGGGCGTTAGCCTGCGGCGGCGAGTTGTCTTCCACCAAGGCTTGCGCCGTCACCGGGTTGGTGGGGGCTTGGAACAACCCGCCACCCCGATTGTCCAAAAACCGGCCTGAACCGATGACATTATTGGTGCAGGAGTCATCGTTGACCAGAAAGGCCTTTCCGCCGCTGTCGCTGATCTGCAATTGATCGAAACGGTTGCCGGTGCATTCGGTGCCCGGAAGCGGCCGCCAACCGGACGCGCCGGGGGCGCCGGACTGGGCCATGAAAACCCCGTGATGCCGGCTCTTCTGAATGGTCACTCCGTCGAAGAGATTGCTCCGCGACTGGCGCATGAAAACGCCAAGGTCGTTGCCCGTCAGGACGGCGCCGTCGATCACGTTGCGGTTGAAACTCATGTCCAGCGAAATGCCCGCCGCCAGATTGTCATGCAGATTCAACTGGCTGAAATGGCTCTCCTCGGTCAAATAGCACGCCAGTCCGTCATATTGGTTGTCAAACGCGGTAAAGTCCCGCACCTTCAGCCGCCGCGTCCACGACGACGAGACCATTCCGCCGGACCGGCAACGGCAGCAGACGACATGTTCGACGGACACGTCATCGGCATCCCAGACATTGACGCCGTTGTTATTAACTTGCGCGCCGGAGGCGAGTGTCCGCCAAAGCTCGTGGGTCTGATTCTTTCGATTTCCATCAATCAGCAGGGAGGAAAGATGCAGACCGCGCGTCGGCCCTTTTGGATCGTCCACCGGGTTGCCCAGGATCACGACCGGACAATCAGCCTTGTCCGCCAGATATAAAACTGTCGCGGACCCCGCCCCGCGCAGGGTTTGGCTATCATGCCGCAAGATAATCGGCCGGTTGACCAGATAAGTCCCTGCCTGCAAAACCACTTCGCCCCCGCCTCCAGTATTGTCCAGCGCTCTTTGAATCCCCTCCCCGCCGGCGGCGGGCGGGACGGTGATAGTGGCGGCAGTTGCGGGAATCAGGCACAGGAGAAGAAAGCCCACCGAGGCGGCCAAAACGCCCGGCGCTCCCGATGACGGGAGGCAATCCAAGCTTGCGTGATATTGGCGCATTCTCTAGTGGATTGGACGACGGCCCGATGCGGGATATTCGCATTTCGAGAAGATATTTCCAAAAATAACGCGATCCCAAAGCCGCCCCATGCGCCCCACCCCGCCAACTCACTCTTCGGTCGCTTCGAGCGAGTTTTTGAGAAAGCTCAGAATGACCCCCTCCTCGCGGCGCCCCAGCCACCGGCCAAGCTGGACTACGCCGGCTCCCACTACGGCAAGACACACCAGGGCGACAAACAACGTCATCCGTCCGCCGCCCGGTCCGGGTACTCGGCGGGCCGGCACGATGATCGTCCCCACCGCAAACACCGCGATGAAGGAAAACCAAAATACCGTCAGAAGCCGGATCAGGGGGTTCATCTTGAAGCGCCCCTCAATCACCGTCCCGCCGTCGGCCGGCTCCAGGCGGCCATAGAAGAATGGGACAAACGAATTGACGTAGAATCGGCGCGTGTGCAGGCGGAACGCCCTTCCGCGAAATTCGCCGTGGACTTTCGGCGAGTCGCCGTCGCTGTTCCAGGACAATAAGAGACCTTCCACGTCTGTCGTCGCCTGGAGGCGTGAATGGCATTCGTCAACGGGAACCTTTGTCTTGAGCTTTGTCATGTATCCAAGATAAGGCCTTCCGGGCCGAAAATTCAAATGCGTTCCTGCCGCCGAGTCGCCCGTGCCTCTTACACGAACTCCACCGGGCATTTTGGCGTGGAGGCCAGGAACGCTTTTCCATACCTCTTGGTCACGACCCGGTTGTCGAGGATGACGACGATGCCGGTGTCGGTCTTGGTGCGGATCAATCTTCCAATGCCCTGGCGGCACATCGACGCCCTGCCAAAAGCTGTCGGCCCCGAAGAGGACCGAATTGACGTCCCGTTTGAATTTTTCCAGCATCAGCGATCGGGGCGTGCCGGTGCCCTGGATGAAGCATTCGACGCCCAATTGATCGAAGAAGGACGCCATCTCCTCGCCGACCTCCAGCATGAGTTTGAAATTGGTGAACAGGACGAAGGCTTTGCCATGCGTCAGGCGCACAAAGTGTTCGATCCAATGAACCAGGCTGGAACGGTACTGCGGCTCGCGCGGATCGGGCATTTTGCGGACCACATAGATTCTCATCTGGCGCTCGTAATCGAAGGGGGAGCCGGCTTGGACCAAATTGGCCTTTTCGCCTCCGACCTGCCGGGCGAAATAGAGAAGCGGCGCCGACGCGTCGCCGGACGAGCCGGGACCCTGCGCGACTCTGACGCCGAGTGTGGCGCTGGTCATGACGATCGAGGTGCCGGCGCCGAACAACCGCTGCCGCAGATAATCGGCCACCTGGATGGGGGCGGCGTTGAGGGCCAGATGCCGCTGGGTTTTACCGGCGCGCTCGACCCAATAAACGTGTTCAGGGGCCGACTGGCTCAGGAAAGTGGCAATCTCCTCGCGCAATTCGGCCAGGCGCCGGTTGCACTCGGCCAGTTCCTGCGCGGTGTCCTTGTCATCGACCGTTTTGATCAGCGCGCTGACCTCCTCGCGCACGCGCTGGAGGGGAGGCGTGACGGTGTCCTGGACCAGATCGCAACGGCGGATGCGCAGCTCGCTCCACTGCCGCGCCTCCTGGTCGCGTTGGCGTGCGGCCGCGATTTCGTCGCAGGCCTCCTCGACCGCGGCAAAGAACTTGTCGGACTCTTTGAGGGCCTCTTCCACCAGGTTCTCCTTTCCGCGGCGCAAGACGGCCAGCAGGCCCTTGCGCGTGTTGGGATTCCACAACCGCTGCAAGCCGTAGCGCAGTTGGGCGCTGGAGATGCGGATGCCGATGTGGCTTGAAGCCACGCGCTCAACGGTGTGGGCCTCGTCGAAGACAACAAAGTCGTTTCTAAACATTACCCCGCCGCCGGCTTCCTCCTCCTGGGTGCCCAAAAGGGTAAAGAACAATGTGTGATTGAGCACCAGGACGTCGGCCGCCAGTATCCGGCTGCGGGCCTGCTGGAAGAAGCACGGGTCGCCCCCTTCCTTCACAAAGTCCGACTGGCGCCCGCACAAGGTGGGGCTGCACAACCCGCGCTCCGAGCAGACCTGCTGCCAGACGTTGGCCGCCGGCTCGATCTCGAAATCCGACAAGCTGCCGTCGTCGGTTTTTTTGGACCATTCGTGAATGCGCTTCAACTCAGCCATCTCCGGCGAGGTAAAAAGCTGCTGGCCCTGCTGCATGACCTTCTTGAGCCGCCGGGTGCATAAATAGTTGCCCCGGCCCTTGAGCATGGTGAATTTGAACTCGACGGGCAGGATTTTGGCCAGCATCGGCAGGTCTTTTTGGATCAGTTGCTCCTGCAAATTGATGGTGTGGGTGGAGATGATGGCCTTTTTATTGCGCGCGGAGGCGTGGAATATGGCGGGAATCAAGTATGCCAGGCTCTTGCCCACGCCGGTGCCGGCCTCGACGATCAAATGTTCGCCCTGCTCGAGGGCGCGCGCGACGGCGACGGCCATTTGCTGCTGTTGCGGGCGGTATTCGAAGTTCGGAGACCTGGACAACCGGCCGCGGGCCGAAAACATCTCCTCCACTTGCGCGACGAGGCTGGCCGGGGCGCCGGCGGGTTGGGCATCGACAAGACTGATCATGCGCGCCCCCTTGCGTTCACTCGGCGCGCGCCCGGCGGGGGGCGGCTTCCCACTTGCTCTTATTCTTGACAATCATCTTGTGGGGCAGGATGCCGCGCCAGACCACATTCGGATAAATGACCGATTCCCGCCCGATGATGCTGCCGGGGCTGAGGACGGCGTTGCAGCCGATCTCGCAGCCGTCGCCCAGCAACGCGCCAAACTTCCGCAATCCGGTGTCAAAGGGCCGTCCGTCGATCTCCACGGAGATGGTGCCGGGGAAGACCTTGAAATTGGAGATTTTGACGCCTGCGCCCAGGTGGGCCTTGCAGCCCATAATGGAATCGCCCACGTAATTGAAGTGCGGGGCCTGGGCGCCGTTGAACAGGATGGAATTCTTGACTTCGCTGGCATTGCCGACGACGCAATGGTCGCCAATGATGACGTTCTCGCGGATGTAGGCATTGTGGCGGATCTGGCAGTTTTTGCCGATGATGGCGGGGCCTTTGATCATCACGCCGTCCTCCAGCATCGTGCCCTCGCCGATGAACACCCGCTCGCCGATGTAGGCGGTGCCTTCGCAGCGATTGGACAATTGCGGGCGCAGATGAGTGGCAAGATAGGGCGCGATCCGGGCCAGCGCCTCCCAGGCATACTGGCAGCCCTCGAACACTGCGGCGTGCTCGGTCTGGCTCAGATCAAACAATTCATCGGCTCTGAACATTTTCACCGGGAGGGTAGGACGTGCCAAGCCGAGTTCAAAGTTTAAAAAGGCGTTGATGAGGGAGCAACCTGGGCCGGCGACCGCCCCCCGAAGCGGGTTAGCGGCGGCCTTGGCGCAGCAATGGGTCGCAAATAGCAGCAATCATTGGCATTTTTGAGGATTTTTGGGGGATGAATCCAAAAAAGGCAAGCTCGCGCGGAGCCGCAGAGCGCGCAGAGAAGGCCAAGAGTTGACCCGCCCGCGCCTTCGGTTACAAAGCAGCGAGTTGGATTTTACTTTAACGTTAACGTAACTCAACCAGTTCTTGATGCTGAATCCCTTGGGACCGCCCGCATGGCGGGCGAGCGGCCGGCGCCTGCCGATATGTCAAAGAACCCGCCTTCGCTAAAGCTCCAGCGCGGCAGGCAAGCCGGCCCGCCGGTTTTCAGTGTCCCATATTATAGTGGGACTTGCAAGGCCTTTTTGAAGGTTTTTTCCGATTGGTTGCCAGAGGGGCGGAAACGACTGGTTTATAGGACCCCATGACTCTCGCAGAGTCTGGTTTCGTCTCGAATCAAAAGACGAAAGTCATTGCTGCTTCTCCCGCGCCAGCGAGAGCGCCAATTCCATATCCTTGTCTCTGCCGGCCAGCAAATCAGCGATGGTATAAGCGACCGGGTAATCCGGCATGACGCCACGGTCCGGATGTTTGTACCCGCTCACGTCCAGATAGAACGTCAATATTCCGAAATCCAATTCCAGTTTCGAGTTTGGCAGTATCGGACTCACCATCCGGCCGCAGGTATAGCCATAATAGGCGCCAGCCGGTTCTTCACCGATGAACTTGGCACGTTTGTAAAAGTGCAGCAGGGTCAGGAACTCGGTGCTGGACGAAAAGCTCCCGCCGTTCATCAATGCGAACACTCTTCCGGCATAGTGCGGCTGCAACGGCTGCTGGAGGTCCAGGCCCGTTTGCTTTACGACATGAAGCTCGCCGTCAGCCCCCTTGACGAGTTTGTCCGGCATCGGCTTTGCATCCGGGTCGTACTTGAAAAAATCGAACTCGCGGGCATTGCAGGTGATGTCCCGATAAACGTGAAACGGCTGATTCCAAAGGTAGGCGAAGAGTTCCACGACGGGCAGATCCAAGCCGCCATCGTCGTCCCTGACATCAATGATCAGATTGGCCGTTCCATTCTGGCGGATTTGCGCAAACGAAGTTTTCAGGAAATCTGAGAACGTCAGCTTGCGATTTTCATCGGCATAGCGATACCAGTGACGAATTGTGATAACGGCAATTCTGCCGGAGTCCACAAATTTTAAATCCGCATTCGGAGCGGTGGCCGATTCGGGATTTCGTGCGTTCCAAGCCTGGTTCGCTTTGGATTGTTCCACCCCAGCCAAGGTTGCGCTTCGTCGCTTTCCTGTTTTATCTCGATATTCCACCCGAAACGGACTTTCGATGCCAAAACCGTAAAGATAAAATCTGAAATTGGTGAACGGAGTAATAAAATAATCCGTGGCAATGGGCGTGTTGCCATCTGCGTTGACAACCGTTCTGAGGTTTTTGAGGAGCTTCTTTACGGGCATGTGGTTGATCGAGAGAAGCTCGGCCCCTTCGAGAGAACTTCCTGGATTCGCCAAGTCCCGGTACCCATAAAGGCGGTTATCGAATATCCTGGTAACCAATGGAAAAAGAGGGAGGGTTGTCAGCAACTGCGTTTGCACGGTTTTTGGGAAAAAAAGATAAGAATGACCGCATTTGATGTGCGCGACCACGGAGGCAGCCAGCCGCCAAAACTCGAGAGCGGTCATAGGGTGATCAATTTTCCGATAAGCGCGGTCGAAGGTGCGGTCCATGTCCGTCTTGCTGGTGTAACGGTAGATTCCTCCGTGCGCTTGCTCCAACGCGTGCCGCATGATTTGGAAATCCTCCCGAAGGAGTTTTGCGGAAATTTCCTGGCTGCAGACCGAAGGGGGACAAACAACTCGAAGTGCAGCCAACCACACAGTCAGCGCAATCCAGAATCCGCGCGGTTGAATTCTACGGCTCATCAGTCAATGGACACCGGTGGCGGCCGTTTTTGTATTTCGCGTTCAAATCGGATAAAAGCGGATTCAGCACTCTGGGAGAGGGGGTTACAATTATCCAATCCCCCTTGGGATTGAAGATCGGACCTCTGGATGGCACCAGCAAGTCGCAACCGCCGTTCCGCCGAAAACAGCGAAGAATCCTTTGATTTTCTTGAGGCTCAGAGAAGTCCGGCAAAGGCGCCGAACATCCCGCGGGGGCGCTTTTTCATGTTCACTTCAACGGCGCGTTGGCGGATACTTTTGGGGCTTTGAATACCGCGCCGCCCACAGAGCAACAACGGGAGGCCATCGCCGCCCGCGGCAATGTGCTGGTCGTGGCCGGGGCCGGGGCGGGCAAAACTCGCACGCTGGTGGATCGCTGCCTGGCGTGGCTGCTGGAGGAGGAGAATCACGGGAGTGTGGATGAGGTTCTCATGGTGACGTTCACGCAGGCGGCGGCGGCGGAAATGCGGCTGCGGCTGCGGGCGGGACTGGAAAACGCGCCGGCACCGTCCCTGCGGCTGGCGGAACAATTGGCGCTGCTGGAAACGGCCCACATTTCGACGCTGCATAGTTTTTGTTTTCACCTTGTCGGCGAGCACTTCTATGAATTGGGACTAGAGCCGCGGTTGACGGTGTTGTCGGATGAGGAAACGCAGGTGCTGGCGCGGCAAACGCTGGACGAGATGCTGGAGGAGGTGTACGGCTCGGAGGCGCCGGCGGAGATGGCCATCCAGCAGTTGATCCAGGCGCAAGGGGGGGATTGGGACCAGCCGGTGCGGAACTTGATTCGCCGTTTGCACAGTTACGCGCAATCGCTGCGCGATCCGGCGGCGTGGTTTGCGGCGCAACAGGCGCGCTTTCAACGGGAGGAGCCGGAGGAATGGCGGGGCTGGCTGATGGAGGAATTGAATCGTTGGCGCGGGGCCTGGCTCCCGGCGCTGCAAGGCGAGCCGCCCGCCAATAAAAACGCCGCCCAATGCGCCGCCGCACTGGCGGAACTGCCGCCCAATCCGTCGCGGCGGGAATACGCGGCGGCCCTGGCAAAAATCGGCGAGGCGGACAAGAACTGGCCGAGGCCGAAAGGGCCGTGGCGCGATCCGATCAAGGAGGTTTTCGAGGAAGGGGAATTTCTGCAATCGGTGTGCGCGGAGGGGGCGGTGGACCCGCTGCTGGAAGATTGGAACTGGGTACGGCCGTCGATGCTCGCGTTGCTGGACGCAACGGGGCGATTCGGGCGGGCTTTCGGCCAGGCCAAACGGGCGACGGGCGGAATCGACTTTCACGACCTGGAGCAGTTTGCGTTGCGGTTGCTGTGGGAAAACGGGCAGCCGAGCGCCGTGGCGCGGCAATGGCGGGAGAAACTGCGGCTGATCTTTGTCGATGAATTCCAGGACATCAACGGGGCGCAGGCGGCGATCATCGAGGCGCTGGCGCGGGAGGGAGGCGAGGCCAACCGGTTTCTGGTGGGGGATGTCAAGCAAAGCATTTACCGGTTTCGGCTGGCCGATCCGGGCATTTTTGTGCGCTGCCAGGCGGAGTGGGAGAAGGCGGGATCGGCGGGGCGGGTGGTGACGTTGTCGGATAATTTTCGCAGCGACGAGGGGATAGTTGACTTTGTCAACGCGCTTTTTGGGGCGATCATGCGGCCGGAGATCGGGGGCGTGGCCTACGATGAGGGCGCGCGGCTGCGGTTTGGGGGGCGGGAAGGGCGCGGCGCGGCGGCCCGCGATCCGGCGTCGCCGCCGCCGGTGGAACTGCACTTGCGGGCGCCGGGCCGGGGCGGGGAGGAGGAGGGCGATGAAAGCGCGTCGGACGCGGAGAAGGAGGCGCGGATGGTCGGGCGGCGGCTGCGGGAGTTGTGGAAGACGCCGGTGACAGAGGGCGGGCAGACGCGGGCCGCGAAGTGGAGCGACATGGCGATTTTGCTGCGCTCGCCGCGGAACAAGGTTGAAGCGTACGTGAAGGAGTTCAACGGCCTGGGCATCCCGCTGAGCGCGGCGCGCGGCGGCTTCTACGACAGCCTGGAGGTGGGGGATTTGCTGGCGCTGCTGCAAGCGCTGGACAATCCGTTGCAGGATTTGCCGCTTTTGGCGGTGTTGCGCTCGCCGCTGGCGGGGTTGACTTCCGCCGAGCTGGCAGCCATCCGCATCGCGCGGCCGCACGGGCGATTCTGGACGGCGCTGGTGGATTGGCATCGGGAGGAAACGCGGGCTGGGGATAGTATTGACACTGAGCGCGCGCGGGCGCGGGACAAAGCGGGGAGGTTTGTGAGCCGCTACCGGGACTGGCGGCGGCAGGCGCGGCGCGGGGCGGTGTCGCAGTGCCTGGAAAGCGTGATTGAGCAGACGCATTACACGGAGCGGCTGCTGGCGCAGGAGCGGGGCGAACAGAAACGCGCCAACGTCGAACGGTTTTTGTACTTGGCACGGCAATTCGACGCCGGGCGCGGGGAGAGCCTGCCGCGGTTTTTGCGGTTTGTGGAAGCGCAGCAGGAGAGCGAGGCGCAGATCGAACCGGCGGCGGCGCCGGAAGGGGAGGCGGTGCGGTTGATGAGCATACATCAAAGCAAGGGGCTGGAGTTCCCCATTGTGGTGGTGGCGGATTTGGGCAAGAGGTTCAATTTTTCGGACCTGCGGGAGCGGATTATAGTCGATGAACAATTCGGGCTGTGTCCGCAGGTCAAGGTGCCGGACACGCCGCAGGTCTATCCGAGCCTGGCTTATTGGCTGGCGCAGCGGCGGCAAAGGCGGGAAGCGCTGGGGGAGGAGATGCGCCTGCTCTACGTGGCCATGACGCGGGCGATGCACCGGCTGATCCTGGCCGGCACGGCGTCGCAATCGAAGCTGGAGGAGAAATGGCCGGAGCGGGCGAAGCGGGGGATGGGGACGGCGGGCCTTCTGAGGAGCGTCAACTATTTGGATTGGATCGGCCCCTGGCTTGCCGGACAGGGCTCCCTAACGGAGTCGGGCCGGAACGCGTTGCTGAGCTGGAGGCTTGAAAGCG
Source organism: Verrucomicrobiota bacterium (assembly GCA_049517295.1). Taxonomy (GTDB): domain Bacteria; phylum Verrucomicrobiota; class Verrucomicrobiia; order Limisphaerales; family Palsa-1400; genus JBEKSF01. Next base: position 2,431 of record JBEKSF010000140.1, on the reverse strand, counting down.
AGGCCGCGGCGGCCGAGGGGGTGGCGGACGAGACTGTTGCGAACGGGGCCGCGGGGCCGGACATCACGCCGGAGATTCGGGACCGGCTGGATTGGCGATACCCGCAGATGGCGGCGACACAACGGCCAGCCAAGTCGTCGGTCTCGGTGTTGCGCCGCGAGATGGCCGGGGAGGGAGAGGAGGAGGAGGCGGCGCCGTATTTTATGTTTGACACGCCGCCGTACCCGAGGACCGGGAAGGGAGGACGGTTGACGGCGGCGGAAATCGGCTCCGCCCACCATCGTTTTTTGGAATTGGTTGCGCTGGAGCGGGCGGGGACGGTCGGGGGCTTGAGGGAGGAAGCCGCGCGATTGGGCCGGGAGAAGAGGCTGAGTTCGGAGGAAATCGGCTGCCTGGATTTCGAGGCGCTGGCGGCTTTCTGGCAATCGGCTGTCGGGGCGGAACTTTTGGCGCGATTGCCGTGGGTGCGGCGGGAACTGCCGTTCACGGCCCGGTTTGGGGTGAAAGAATTGGCGCCGCAGACGGCCATGGGCGGGGAAGAGTTTGTCGTGGTGCAAGGGGTGATCGACCTTGCGGCGATCCTGCCGGAAGAGATCTGGCTGGTGGATTTCAAGACGGACCATTTTCCGGCGGAGCAGTTGCCGGAGAAAATCCAGCTTTACCGGCCGCAACTGGCCTTGTATGGGGAGGCGATCGGGCGGATACATCGGCGTCCGGTCACGCGCCGGTGGCTGCATTTCCTGGTGCATCGGCACACGGCGGACGTGTGAATGGGGCGGGGGCAAAGCGCGGCAAATAGATCAAGCCGGGGTGACGCTTTTTGTCGGGACTTCACGATTTGATCTGGTTTTTGGCTTCGGCAGGTTTGGAGGTTGCGGAAAAGAATTTCTGATACGCAAATGACGCGAGCATGGCAATGATCGCCACGCCGACGAAGGCGCCGATGCGGTAGAGCTGACCCAATTGCGCGAGGTCGTGGAAGAACAGTTTCAGCAGCGTAAGGCAGAGCAGAGCCATCGCCGCGTAACGGGCAAAGGAGATTTTTTTCAGGATGCCATAGACCAGCAGTCCGAGGGCGAAGAGCGCCCAGGCGATGGAATAGGTCATGTCGCGGGCGAAGTTGCCGGCAAACTGGAAGGTGAGCGTCGAGCCGGGCAGGCTGAAATAATCGGCGATTTCGATGTTGAGCAACAAGAACGCCAGGACTGCGCCGAGGGCGCCCAGCAGGGCGCGGGCATTTGAGTTGAAAATCAGGTGGCGCGGCGGGGCGAGCAATCGCGCGCCAACAAACAGCGCCACAGTCGCGATGCCGTAGGTGTAAAGATACCAGTTGAAAATGGGAGTTGCGGCGCGGGGGTGGTATTGGAGCACGGCCGGATTGAGGGCAAGGCGGACGAAAGCGGCGATGAGCAGGCCAACGCCAGTCAGCCGCAGGCCGGGATGCGGCACGCGGTGGAAGAGCCAGAGCAAGGCGGCGCCTTCGAGCGCCCAGCCGATGGTCATCCATTGGCGGTCAAACTGGACGGGAAAAATCAGCGTGATGAAGAACAGCGCCACGCCGCCGAACCACGCCACTTGAGACAGGCGCGATTTGTTTTGGGCGGGAATTCTTTTCAGCACCACGAACAGGCTCAGGAGCGCGGGAATGGCAAAGGCGGCGGGCAACAAACCCATTACTGAATTCGGCCAGGAAACCTTCACAAGGCGGTAAACCAGGAGGAATTGCGCAGGCCCGGCGAGGGCGGCGGCGGCCCACGGCATGGATGATCGGGCGAATGTTTTCCGGAACACGAACGGAAAGAGGGCGAACACGGCGAAAAAAAGCAGGTACCAGCCCAGCAGCGCCGGCGGCGAAATGAGATGTGGATCGGAAATGTCGAAGCGGTTGAAGTGCCACGCGCATTGGAGGGCGAAAGCGCAGACGAGGCCGGTGAGCGGCATCCAGTCGAGCGCGAGTATCCTGGTCAGGCCGAACAGCAGCGCCAGGAGCAGCAGCGCGAGGCCGAACACCGGCGAGGGATTGGCGAGGGGCAGCCGCAACGTGGCCATGATGAGCAGCAGGAACGGCAGCACGGCGGAACTGGCGGGCAGCAGCGCGGCAGTGGATTCGGGCGCGCCGATGCCGGCTGAAGCCGCGAGGCCGGCGTTGAAAGCGCCGGGCATGAGTTTTCGCACCAGCCAAACGCCGGCGGCGGCGAAGAACACCGCAAACGCGCCAAGGAGGAAGAATGAGGCGGGCAAGCCGGTGAGGTCGGCGGGGATTTTGAAAATCAACACGCCGGTCGCGGCGAGGGTGAGGACGAGGACGGCCAGCACGGGCAGCAACGCCGCCGTCAGTGCCGCGAGCGTGACGGCGATCAAATCGACCAGCAGGACAACCGGCCAGACGAGGAAAGAGAGATCCTGGAATTTTAAGATCGGCACCAGCACG
>JBEKSF010000139.1:0-19639 GCA_049517295.1 Verrucomicrobiota bacterium | reverse complement strand
GGGTGTGAGACAAAATTCTTCAGGTGACGAAAAAGGGTCCCCTCTCTCCGGCTCTCTCCCCGCACGCGGGGAGAGAGGGCAAACGTGGCCCCAAAGGAGTATGTTGGGTCGCATATACTTCTGTCTCGCAAAAACCAGTCGGCGAAGAATTTTGTCTCACACCCGTTTCACTGGAATGCCACCGCGTGAGCAAAGAGCCTGGGTTTCAACGGGATTGAGGTGACGAAGCCTCAACGCGATAGAATGAGCTTCCCGCCCCCGGCGACGGGTCCGCCATGATGATCTGACTGGCATTGGTGGCCTGAACGGCGCCGGATATTTGAACCCAGACAGGCGCCGTGAGAGTCGTTGCGCGCCAGAGGGAATAGTTGAGGCCGGGACGATAGTTAGCCGACAGCCACACTTGGTTGTTGGTCCAACCTATCGTCACAATATTCGGCAGAGTGGCCACAGTGGCTGCCGCGGCCGCTCCGAAATCCACCCGGCCCCAGCCGTAATACTCATTCCATCCCGGTTGCCCGAGGTTCGCGGCTGTTGTCTGCAAGATAGAGATCACGTCCGATGGTTGTAGCGTGGGATTGATGCTGAACATCCATGCCACGACTCCCGCGAACAGCGGGGCCGCGAAACTGCAGCCCGTCGCGTAGGCGTAGCCGCCGTTGGTCGTGGTCGAATAGATGTTGTAGCCCGGCGCGGCAAAATCGATGTACGGGCCGAACATCGTTCCCTGGAAATTGTCGGCCGCGTCGGTCATGGAAATGCAATAAACGTCTGGCTGGTTCGGCCCATCGAGCAGGCCGCTGCCGTCGATGGCGGACATGACCAGGATGCCGCCGGCGTTGGTGGCCAGGAAATCGCCGGCGGCTTCGAGCGTGGCGTTGGTGGCGCCGCTCCAACTGATGTTGACCACGCGCACCCCGTTGGTGGCCGCCCAAAGGGTGGCGTTGTACATTTCGCTGATCGCGCCGTTGATGTTAATGGGCAGAATGCGGCAATTGGCCGCGCCGGCCCCGCCCACGCCGTTGTTGATCACCGCCGCCGCCATCCCGGCGCACAGGGTCGAGTGAACGATCCCGGCGCTGGATGTCACCGCCCGGTTGGACACCACGTCCCAACCGGAGACGGTGTTGCCCGCCAAATCCGGATGGTTCATTTGGAAAGGACTGTCCACGATGGCGATGCTCACATTGGTTGTACCCAAACCGTAATTCCAGGCCTGCGCGCTGCCAATGACCTGATGATGCCATTGGTTGCCTATCAACGGATCGTTCGGCCAGAATTGGCGGCGCTCAAAGGTGTCCAATTCCGCAAATTCGACGTCCGCGCGCCGTCGCAGTACCTCCACCGCCTCCCATTCACGCATCGGCTCAACACGCAAGGCGCTGACCAATGGCCGGCCGCGGAATTTGACCAAAATGGTTTCCGGATTAAAAAAACTGACCGCGCCCGAACTCAGTGCCAGGCGCCCGATGCGCCGATTTTGATAGTTGAGGTGGGCCAGCGTGTTTGCTTGCGGCAGCGGAAGGGCTTTATCCGCAAGCGCCGCGGAAGTTAATTCGGAAAAAACCGTCAGTTCGGGAATGCGCCGGCCCGGAATGTCACGGGGCACATCCCGAGGCGGGGATGGAGCCAAGTCTGGCGGCAGTCCCAAATCTTCATCGGACGCCGGTCCATAAGGAAGTTGCGCCGCCCCGGTTTCCGTTGCGAGAAACAGACCAGCGGCCAATGTCAGGACAACGTGTCGGCACAGTTTCAACATGCGGTGGCCGCACAACCTGGCATCAACCATTCCATGGATTGACGGTGACATCCACACAGAGCACCAGTTGCGCGGCGCAAAACGCCATTCGTTCCAAACCATCCCGGGGTCCCTTGGGCACGCTGAACTGACGGGTGCGGGTGACTTGAGGCGTTTCCAGACGACAGTCAAGGCCGGCGTCACACAGGTTGGACTTGAAGTTGCCCGCAATGATATTCAGCACTTCTCCAACGGCGTCGTCGATTTCGTTTGAGGCCACTGAGTCCGATGGCTGGAGACCAAATATGCGCGCGGCTATCACCTTCCCGGAATCCAGGCTCAAGCGCAGGTAAACGGACCCCTCGGCTTTTCCGCGAAAACCAATGGCGCCCAGCAGAAGCTCCGACCCAAACGGCGGCACTTTGTGGACATCGGCACTTTCCAGTTTGATCGAGAGCATGGTCTGGAAGGTTTTGACAATGGCGCCAGCCAGGGGCGTGCCCATGGCTACCAGCAGAGCGCAACCTATTCCGTTGCGCATGAGCGCGCCTTCCACCGTGTCGATCGTGTATTCCGATTCGTTCTGGGCCTCCGGATTGGCCACGCGCAACAGCCGTTTCTGCAGCCCCGCATCCCGGGAAATCACCTTGGCGATTTCCTCTATCGTGCAATCCTGCCGCGCGACAAGCTGAGTGAGTTGAAGGACGCTCTGGGACGCTGCCTCAAGACCGAACCTTCGCGCCAGTTCCTGATAGTTGGTCTTGTCTTGCATGTTCGATTCCTTCTCCGCTCGGCGCGCCGCATCAAGCCGTCGCCGCGATTTTCTGCAGGGGGATCACCCGGCTGACTTTCTCGATGAGTTGCTCTTCTTTAAACGGCTTTACAAGATAGTCCCGGACGCCCAGGCGCGCAATGTAAATGATGTTGTCACGGCCCGACTCCGCCGTGAGCATGATCACCGGGATGCTTTTTAACTCCGCGTCCTCCTTCAATTTTGTCAGCATCGTCACCCCATCCATGACCGGCATCGTCACATCCAGGAGGATCAGGTCCGGCTTCTCGCGCGCCGCCGCCGCCAGGCCTTCTTCACCGTTGGAGGCCTCGCACACCGTGCAGTCGTATGGCCGGAATGCCTTGGCCACCACGAACCGGATCGTGCGGCTGTCATCTACGCTTAGTATTTTACTCATAATTCGCATCCAATTTGCTGTACTTAATGTGGACTTCCGCCATGAACCGCTCCCCTTCGCAATCAAAGGTCACGCAGAAGCGTTCGACGTTCGGGATCGGTTCCACCACGAAGGAGGTGCCGCGGATTATGGCGGGCGTGCTCACGGCGCAAGGTGCGCCTGCATCGCATAGCGCCGATTTCAATCCGCCCGCCACCATATTGGTCACCTCACCGACGACATCGTTGACCTCGGCTACGCCCGTGATTTGTTCGGGCGGCAAACCAAGTATCGCCGCCGTTGCGCGAGCGGCAAAGTTCGCGGACATGTGCAGGTAAACGGCCCCATTGACGCTGTCGCCGGCAAAACCGACCGAGCCGCTGACTCGTTCCAGACAGTGCGGCGGCATGACTGCCGCCACTGGAACCGCCTTCTTGGAGAGCATCGTTTCAAACACCTCGATCATATGACGGGTGACAAACTGGGAAATGTTGACGGATTGGAGTGATTGGCTCATGGGTTTAGCAATGATTTGATTGAAGGTTGGGTTTGACTGTTTCGGAATTCGTCGCGCTGCTCAATCCTGCCGGTCTCCGGCTTCGGCAAGAGGCCGCGCCATCGCACAGAGCGCGGAGAATGCCATCTGGAATACCGCCCAGGGGAAGCACGTAATCGACAACTCCCAATTCCACCGCCGCGCGCGGCATGCCGTACACCACGCATGTCTCTTCGTTTTGAGCGATGGTTGCCGCGCCGCTTTCTTTCAGTGCCTTCATCCCCGGCGCGCCGTCGGACCCCATGCCCGTCAGCAGCACCGAAACGGCATGCGATCGGGCGCATCCGGCGGCCGAATCGAACAACACATCCACCGATGGCCGGGTGTAATGGCGGGGAGGATCCTGATTGAGAAAAACGCGGTATCCGCCGCCATTGGGCGCGAGCGCCATGTGGTAATCGCCGGGCGCAATCAGCGCCACGCCCGGCCTGACGTCATCGCCGTGCGCCGCTTCGCGCACTTCCATGGCGCAACAATCATTGAGCCGCTCGGCGAAGGCCTTGGAAAAACAAGGTGGAATATGCTGGACGATGCAAATCCCGGGCAACCCGCCCGGCAGCCGCGTAAGCACGCTCTTGATGGCCTCGGTGCCGCCGGTCGATGCGCCGATAACTACTATCTGGCGCGAATCAAAACTTGCGCAATCCACCCCTTGGGCGGCGCTTCGCTCGCTGGCTGGCGCGGACACCAGGTTCACCAACCGCGCCCGCGCCGCCCCTTTGACGCATTGAACAAGCGCATCGCGCTGGTGGCCCAGACTCCACGCCGAAGTGGGCTTGGCGATCACATCCACCGCCCCGGCCGCCAGGGCATCGACTGCCGCCTTTGATCCAGCCTGTGTCATCGAACTGACAATGACCACGGGCATCGGGCGGTGCTTTTGAAGAATGCGCAGAAACGTCAAACCGTCCATCCGCGGCATCTCGATGTCCAGCGTCAGCACATCGGGTTGAAGCTGCAAAATCTTGTCGCGCGCCACGTACGGATCGCACGCCGTGCCTACCACCTCGATCTCCGGGTCCCGGCTCAACGCGTCGGATATCGCCCGCCGCACCACTGCGGAGTCATCGACGACCAATACTCGAATGCGTCTGGGGGCGATCATACCGTGTTCATGAATTGCTCGGCTCGCTGGAATGAGTCGCGGGCGGTGATTACCAGGCTCTCCAACTTGTCGGACGTGATGTTCAAAGCCTCGGCCACTTGATTGTCCGCCCGCAAGGCATAGGCCTCCCACCCGGGCGCCGAGCCTGCCAGATGGGCGATGCAATTGGCCATGTGGGTCACTGCGGACAACCCCGGACGCGGATGCAGCGACGGTTGGTGATGATCGGCGACGGCTTGGACGATTTCTTCCGGCACCCCCCAGGTTTGCAGCAGCCAGGCACCCGCTTCACAATGGTTTGCGCCAAGCACCTCTTTTTCCGCTTCGGCGCGGGAAAGCCCTTCCTGCTCAATGAGCCTGCATATAGCCGATTGCGATTCCGGCGTCAGAAATTGCGTGAGCACCAGCTTGCCAATGTCGTGCAGCAATCCCGCCGTGAAGGCCACGGACGGTTCCACGCCGACTTCGGCGCCGCCGCTGAGGATGACTTCGGCCGTCATCGCGGTCGTCAGCGCGTGGCGCCACAGTTCGTTGGCTTCGATGGCATAGCCCGGCAGCGCGATGCCCATGGCGCTCCCGAGAACCAGGTTCATCACGACATAAAGAATCTGCTGGTGACCTAGAATCAGAACAGCCTGATCCACCGACGTCACCGGCTCTTCAAATCCAAAGTAGGGCGAATTGCAGGCGCCCAGAAGTTTGCCCGTCAGCACCGAGTCGCACTTGAGGGCTTCGACCACGTCTTCGTTGCTGACGGAGGGCCGACCGAGCAGGCGGACCAGCTTCAGCGCCGCCGGCGAGACGAGTGGCAGGTCTTTTGCCTGCGCGACCATTTCCTTTGGGCTCATAGGGTATAGGGTTCAGATCCAGGGCACCGGATCGTTATCCGTCCGCTGCTCAATTCCATACGTAGCGTGCGCGAACGCACCCCGCCAACGTCTTGGGCATGAAGCGTGCAGCCGTTGCGCCCCAATAAGCCGGTCAATGCCGCGTAATTCCGTTCGCCGATATTGAAGACGCCCTTGGGGTCGAGGAACTGCGCCCCGCCGGCCACTTTGATGATCAGTCTGCGGCGATCGCCGCCAAGGCTGTAAACGGCCTGAAACAACCGCGGCACGCCCGTGTCCACAAACATGAACGGCACCGTCATCGCCTTGGCGCCATCTATCGACGAGTCCGGCAACATCAGGTGCAACAGCCCGCCCACTTTCTTGGCCGGATCGTAAATGGTGACTCCCAGACACGATCCCAGCGAATAGGTCACCAGTTCGGCGCCCGGATCGTTGCTCGCCACCATCTCCGCAACGCCCACGACAAGCGTTTTCTCTGGCGGCGGAATGACCCACGTGGTGTGTGGCATATCTTGGGCTTAGTGCGGCGGAATTGCCCGGTTCGAACAACCGCGCATTCGGGCGGCTTGGCAACATTTCATCGTTGTGGATGGTTTGTGGCATCACTTGGCTTAACCACTGAGATCGGTCTCATGTTTTCTGATCAACTTCATTCATAAGCCAGTTGGCGCTTCAATTCGTATTGGGCACTGTCAGTTGTTGCCATCAACAGGGCAAATCGCACGGTCCAAACGTGGCTGCCCCCTTTCTTATCGACACAACAAAACGAGACTTGAGGAAGTTTGCACCACAGCCAATTCGCGCGTGAAATGCTGCCTTGCTTTCCCTGGCCGCGTGTCGCGCAGTCCTTGGCTAAGTGGCTTTCCACCAACCATATACATTCTCAATCCAAAAACAGCCGGCTGAGAATACTTGGGCGTCCGTGTCAGGCTCAATGACCGCCACCGCAAGAAACAGTCGGGCTTTCCCAATATCCGTCCATTAAGCCGGCATTAAAAACCTCCGATGAACTAAGCATGCAAGATGTGTTTGAAAATGATCGAAACACCACCGCCGAAACACGCTCTCTCGCCGGCAAATACCTGACCTTTGCCCTGGCCAATGAGAGCTACGGCATTGACGTGCTGAAAGTGCGCGAAATCATCCGGCTCACCAGCATCACTGCGGTGCCGCAAATGCCCAATTATGTTCGCGGCGTCATCAATCTGCGCGGCAGAATCATCCCGGTCCTCGACCTGCGACTTCGGTTCGGCTTTGATCGGGCCGAAAGCACCAATCAGACCTGCATTGTCGTTGTGCAAGTGAAATTGTCAGGCGGCAAATCCACCCCGATGGGCCTGGTTGTGGACGGTGTCGAGGAGGTCGTCAACATCGCCGCGGCAGACATTGAGGAGACGCCCAGCTTCTGCGGAGACGTATCCACCGAATTCATCCTCGGCATGGCCAAGATCAAGGGCGCCGTCAAGACGTTGCTGGATATTGACGGCGTTGTCGGAGCTGACACATTGAAAAACATCAAACTTCCCCCTGCCTCACCCACCGCGGCCAAAACCGAATAACGGCCATCTTCTTTAATTGAATTAAACTCATGAAAAACTGGACCATTGGAAAAAGAATTACCGCCGGCTTTGCGAGTGTGATCATTGTCGCCCTCGCCTTGGGCGCGTTTGCTTACACGCGGCTCAGTGCCATCGCCAACCACTCCGCCCGCATAGCCAGCCAATCGTTCCCTTCGGTTCAATTGGTGCTTCGCGCCCAAAAAAACATCATCGATTACAACCAGATCATCTACAAACACGTTGGCAGCCAGAGCAAGGAAGACAAAGAGCGGCTGGACGCCGACCTGGCGGCCGTCAGCGCCGACAATACCAAAGTGTATGAGGAACTGGGCGCGCTGGTCACCAGTGAAAAGGGACGCAATCTGCTCGATCGGACCACTGCCGCGCGCGCGGACTGGATCAAAGTTCGTCAGGTGGTCCTGGAGTTGAGCCGTCAAGCCAATAATAACGCGCAGGCCTATCAAGTGGCCAGGACGCAGATGGATCCCCTCGGCAACCAGTACCTCGCTGACCTGCAAAGCTTGGTGGAGTTCATCAAGGCGGACGCCGATGCGGGCACAAAAGAGATTCAGTCCGCCGTGCAGACTTCGCAATTGAGCATCTTAATCGGGCTGAGCCTGGCGTTGATTATCGGCGTATCAGTCGCCTTTGTCATTATCCGGGGCACGGGCAAAACTCTAAACTTGGTCGCCACCGTCTTGGACGAGGGATCGAGTCAAGTCGCCTCCGCAGCCGGCCAGGTTTCCTCCACCAGCCAGTCGCTGGCCGAAGGCGCCGGCGAACAGGCCGCCTCGTTGGAGGAAACCAGTGCGTCGCTTGAAGAGATGTCCAGCATGTCCAAGAACAACGCCGAACTGGCCCTCAAATGCCAGGGATGGATGGGCGAGGCCCGCACCGTGGTCGGCAACGTCGATAAACTCCTGACCGAGACCGCTGCCTCTATTCAGCAAATCAACCGCGCCAGCGAGGAAACCGGCAAGGTCATCAAAACCATCGAGGAGATCGCCTTCCAAACCAATATCCTGGCTTTGAATGCCGCCGTGGAAGCCGCACGCGCGGGTGAAGCCGGAATGGGCTTCGCCGTCGTCGCCGATGAAGTGCGCAACCTGGCCCAGCGTTGCGCCCAGGCCGCCAAGGAAACCAGCACTTTGATCGAAAACGCCACCGCAACCGCCCGCAAAGGCAGCCAGCTTACTCTCTCAACTCAGCAAGCCTTCAAGCAAAACCTCGACATCTCCGGCAAGATCGGCGCCGCCGTGGACGAGATCGCCGCAGCGGTCAAAGAGCAAAGCCAGGGCATCTCCCAGGTCAATATTGCCGTCGGCCAGATGGACAAGGTGACGCAAAGCAACGCCGCCGCCGCGGAGGAGAGCGCCAGCGCCTCCCAGGAGTTGAGCGCTCAAGCTGAAACGATGAAACATTCCGTGGCTCAACTCCTAATCCTTGTTGGGCAGAACGAAAAATCCGTCGCGGCAGAGCCAAGCCGCGCGCGCCCGGTCGCGTCCTTTTCACAGCCCAATTCGCCCGCCGTCGCCCCCCCTCACACCGCTGATGCCAAAGGCCGTGCCCGCGGCGGCAATGGCATGGCAAAAGCGCCTTTGACGCCGGCGGCACTCGCCGCGGGCACTCGCGCGACAATCCCCTTGGAAGGCGATTTCAAGGACTTTTAGCTCCGTTGTCCCTCTCATGAAAATCAGCGTTAAAATCACCGCGATAAGTCTGACACTGGTCGTTCTCTCCACCGTGACGTTTCTGGCAACGGTGCTGGTCCAGCGCCAACGTCTCGCCCTCCAAATGGAAACGCTGGTGCGCGAGCAGGCACACGCCGAATCCGGCAAGATCGTCCAAACCCTCTACTACGATTGCCTCTGCTCCGAAAAGGAAAAGCAAAACCGCCTGACTCATGATCTTGCAATCGCCCGCGAAACCCTCCTTCACGCCGGACAAATCTCTTTCGACACCAATTCCGTCCAGTGGAACGCCGTCAATCAATTCACACGGGAGATCAAACCAGTTCGGCTGCCCGAATTGCTCGTGGGCGCCACGTGGCTGGGACAGAACACCACCGCCAATCGGACCTCGCCCATTGTGGACCAAGTCAAGCATCTGACCGGCGACCATTGCACCATTTTTCAGCGCATGAATGAGGAAGGTGACATGCTCCGGGTGGATACCAGTGTGATGGGCCAAGACGGCGCGCGCGCGGTGGGCACCTACATTCCCCATGAGAATGCCGACGGCTCCCCCAATCCAGTCGTGGCGGCGGTGCTCAACGGCCAAACCTACCACGGACGCGCTTTCGTCGTGGACGAATACCACGACGCCGCTTATGAGCCCATTTGGGATGCGCCCAAAAAGCGCGTCATTGGCATGCTTTACGTCGGCGTGAGCATGAGCCAGATCACCAGGGAATTCCACGATGCCATCACCAATATCATTGTCGGCAAAACCGGCTATGTTTTTGTCCTCGATTCCAAAGGCACCTACCTCGTCTCCCAGCAGGGCAAACGGGACGGCGAATCCATTTGGGATGCAAAAGACGCCGACGGCCGGTTGGTTATCCAATCCATCGTGAACACCGCCCGGAAAACCTCAGACGGTTCCCTCACCAACCAAACCTATTCCTGGAAAAATCCCGGCGACTCCGTCGCACGGCAGAAATTTGCCGTGTTCACCTATTTTGCGCCTTGGGACTGGGTCATTGCCGCCGGCGCTTACGAACAGGACTTCCAAGCCATCAACAGTCAGGTTGAACAGGCCATGAACAACATGGTCAAATGGGTTTCTTTGACCGCGCTGTGCATCGGGTTGCTCGGTCTGGCCGCAAGCTATTTCCTTTCTCTGGGCCTCACACGCCCCATCATGACCATCGTCAATTCTCTCAACAGCGGTGTCACCCAGACCGCATCGGCGGCCGAACATGTTTCCGCCGCAAGCCAATCGCTGGCCGAAGGCGCCAGCGAACAGGCCGCCTCCATCGAGGAAACCAGCGCCTCCTTGGAGCAAATGGCCAGCATGACCAAACGCAACGCTGAAAATGCTCAAATGACCAACGACTTGGCCAGGCAAACCCGCGATGCCGCCGAAAACAGCGCCGCCAACATGAAGGAAATGAACACCGCCATGCAGGCCATTAAGGTTTCCAGCGACGACATCGCCAAGATTATCAAGACCATTGATGAAATCGCTTTCCAGACCAACATCCTCGCCTTGAATGCCGCCATCGAGGCCGCCCGCGCCGGCGACGCCGGCCTGGGCTTCGCGGTTGTCGCCGACGAAGTCCGCAACCTGGCCCAGCGCAGCGCCCAAGCCGCCAAGGAGACCGCCTGCAAAATTGAAGATGCCATCGGCAAAACCGCCTCCGGCGTGCAAATCAGCGGCAAGGTCGCCAAGGCACTGGAGGAGATTGTCGCCAAGGCCAGGCAAGTCGATGAACTGGCCGCCGAGGTCTCCAACTCTTCCCGCGAACAAAGCCAGGGCGTCACGCAAATCAGCACCGCGGTCAGCCAGATGGACAAGGTGACGCAAAGCAACGCCGCCGGCGCCGAGCAAAGCGCCGCGGCCGCGCAGCAACTCAACTCCCAAGCCTATGCCATTAAACAATCTGCCGCCGAATTGACGGACCTGGTCGGCGGAAATCAAAAAAAGGGCAGTCCCACAACCGTCCATGCTCAGGCCAATCAGCCCGGTGCTCCGATACAACAACGCCCCTCAGTTGCGACGTCCGACAACGGACGCCTGTCTCGCTCGGCGGCCCCGAACCGAAAGTTGAACTGCTGGGAATTCAAACGATGCGGCCGTGAGGCAGGGGGAGCGAAAGCTAAAGAATTGGGTGTTTGCCCTGCCTATCCCAACCACGGGAAGAGTTGTGCGGCTTTGGCCGGCACACTCTGCGGCGGCAAGGTGCAAGGCTCTTTCGCCCAAAAGCTTAACAGTTGCCTCAAGTGCGAATTCTTCAACAGCCCGCACTACGACCGAAAGTCCGCCAAACCGTCAGCCGCTATCACCGCCGCCCAGCGGAGCCAGATCCCGTTGGAAGCCGGCGTCAACGACGGTTGATACAACAATTCAGTCACACGAAAGTCAGTCACATAATCATGACAAAAAAGCTATGACAAAAAAATCAATCATCCTCTCTGGAGTGGCCGCTTCTTCGGCACTGGTTTGGCTGGCACTGGCCGCGCACGCCGCCGATCAACCTGCCGCGCCCGCCTCGGATCTGTCGCAAAAACCCAGTTGGCTGACCGATTTGTCACTGGGGGTCAGGGAGGGTTACGACGACAATGTTTTCATGGGGGGGGTTGATCCAAAATACCTGCCAGCCTACGCTGTCCCTCCCGGCAGTGTCGCAGCCTTGGAAAATCGCTCCTCATGGGTTACTACCGTCTCCCCCAAGGTCGGCGTCAATCTCGTCCCTTTGCTTGACGGGCAAAAAACGCTCAGTGTTTTGTCGCTGGCCTATGCGCCCGATTTTATCATTTATCACGACCAACCGTGGCAAAATTACGATGCCCACCGCTTCGCCGCCGCAGTCAAAGGCCAGGCTGACCATCTTTCCTTCAGCGCTGACAACACGCTGGCTTACATCGACGGGACCCGGATGGGACCGTCTTTCCCGGGCGGCGGTGACTATTTCAATGCCTGGGCAACCGTCGCCGAGGGCCAACGCGTCGAACAGATTCAAGAGGTGGGCAGGATCGCATTGCAATATGATTGGGACAGAGTTTTTGTCCGCCCCACCGCTTCGGTTATGTTTTACGATGTCATGTCCAAACTCCTCGATTATCCAGGCGCCGATGGCTACCAAAACTACCCGGACCGATACGACGCCAACGGCGGCGTCGATTTCGGCTACAAAGTCACTCCGGGCATCGCGTTGACTCTCGGTTACCGCTACGGTCACCAGTATCAGGAGCAACTGCCCTGGCTCTCCGGCGGCGCTCCGACCGATTACAGTTCGACCAGCGATTACCAGCGCCTGCTGTTTGGCGCCGAAGGCAAGCCCTGGAAATGGCTCTCGATGTCGCTCCAGGGCGGCCCCGATTTTCGCAGTTACGACCGCACCGCCCCCGTCAACGACCTGCATCCGGTCAAATACTACGGGCAGGCCAGCGTCACGGCGGAGGCCAGCTCCAAGGACACGGTGGTCTTCTACTACAGGCAGATGCAATGGGTTTCCATCTGCGGAAAAATCCCCTACTTCGACAGCAGATTCGAGTTGAGCTATCACCGCAAGCTATGCGACAAGCTTACGCTGGATCTCGGCGCGCGAGCCTGGGAAGCCGACTACACCAGCGGCAACCTGGATACCAGCCTGCGCAACGACATGCTCTACATGGCCTCCGCCGGACTGACTTGGCTTGCTAACTCCCATCTCAGCTTCAATCTGGCCTACGGCGCCAATCTTGGCCGCAACCTCCAGGACATGGCCAATTCACAATACCGCGATTATGACCAGAATTTGGTTTCCCTGGGCGCAGTGCTCAAACTCTGATGTTGAGTGAAATCGACCGACTCAGTCATTTCGCAGCAAGACACGTTGGACGACGCCGACTACGAGTTCTTGCGGCGGCTGGTTTACGAGCGCAGCCGCATCAATCTCGGCGCGGACAAGCACGCATTGGTCAGTGGCCGCGTCGCCAAACGTCTGCGCGCCCTCCAGATGGGCACCTACCACGAGTATTGTCAGTGGCTCAAATCGGCCGCCGGCGCCGGCGAACTGGCCAATTTGGTCGATGTTATTTCCACCAACCACACCCATTTCTTCCGCGAGGAAAAACACTTCGACTGGCTCCGGTCGGTCCTCTTGCCGCAATGGCGCCTGTGCCACAATAACGGCCAAACCTTCCGCGCCTGGAGCGCCGCCTGCTCCTCCGGCGAAGAGCCTTACACCCTGGCTATCGTCCTGGCGGAATTCTTTGGCTCGCTGGACAATTGGACCATCGACGCCACGGATATTTCCACCCGCATGCTCGACCGCGCCGGCCAGGCCATCTACGAGGCCCAAAAGCTCGCCCCCGTCCAACCCGAACTCCGCCGCCGCTTTTTCCAGCGTGGCGTCGGCCTGTGGGAGGGCCATTTTCGGGTCCGCGACCAACTCCGTCAACGCGTCCGGTTCCAGCAGTTGAATCTGCTCCAGCCCGACTATCCCTTTGCGCAGGGCTTCCATCTCATTTTCTGCCGTAACGTGATGATTTACTTCGACCGGCCCACGCAGGAGATCTTGATCGAGAAATTGACCGGCCAACTGGAATTGGGCGCGCATTTGGTGGTGGGTCATTCAGAAAGCTTGACCGGCGTCCGGCACGCGTTGTCCCAAGTCCAGCCCTCTGTGTATCTAAAGACCGGCGCGCCGGCGTCGTATTGATCCGGAGAATCCCTTCCCTCAAGCCGCCTTGGAGAGAGGCTGCCTGTCCTGCTGCCCAAGCCCATGCACGTCCAGGATTAGCCCCACTCGGCCATCTCCCAGGATCGCCGCCCCGGCAAGGGCTTTGCTCTTGTGGATCATCATCTGGTTCAGGTTCTTGATAACCACTTCCTGTTTGTGCAGCAGGCTGTCCACCAGCAGACATTGATAACGGGCGCCCGATTGGACCACCACCACTATCCCCTTTGTCGGGTCTTTGATCGCGTCGGTGATCCCGAAAAGTTGGTGCAGGCGCAACAGCGGGATCAGGCGGCCGCGCACGTTGACGACCTCCGCCCGGCCCTGGACTGTCGTTATCGCCTCCGCCCGCGCACGGAACGATTCGCGAACCGACAGCGTGGGAATGATGTAGCGTTCTTCCCCCACCTTCACTATTAAACCGTCGATGATCGCCAGCGTCAGCGGCAGTGTGATCTTGAACACCGCGCCCTGCCCCGATGTCGATGCGATGTCCACCCGGCCCCGCAAGTGTTCAATATTGCGGTTGACCACGTCCAGTCCCACTCCCCGCCCGGACAGGTCTGTGACGGTTTCGGCGGTGGAAAATCCTGGCGCGAAAATGAAGCCAAATATCTCTTCCTCACTGTGCCGCGCATCGGCGCTGGTCAGTCCCCGCTCAATCGCCTTGGCCAGTATCCGCTCCTTGTTCAATCCCGCTCCATCGTCGCCGACTTCGATGACGATATTTCCGCCCTGATGGCAGGCGCGCAGATGGATCGTGCCCACCGCCGGTTTGCCGCTCCTGATGCGCGCGTCCGCCGATTCGATACCGTGGTCCATTGAGTTGCGGATCATGTGCAGCAGCGGATCGTTCAGCTCCTCAACCACTCCCCGATCCAGCTCGGTGTCTTCTCCGCTGGTTGTCAACTGCACTTTCTTGCCCTGTTTGGCCCCGATGTCTCTGACCACCCGCGCCATCTTCTGAAACAAGCTCCCTATGGGCATCATTCGCATCGACATGCTGATTCGTTGAAGATCCTTGGTGATCCGTCCCAAGTGCGCCATGTCGCGCGCGAATAGCGGATCCTGATTCGCCATTTGATTCAAATGCTGCCCTACCATCGACTGCGCGATGACCATCTCACCAACCAGGTCCAGCAGCGAATCCAGTTTTCCCGTCTCCACTTTCACGGTTCCCGTGTGCTCCACGGACCTCGACATCGCCGTAACGTTCGTTGCTTTGGTCTGCGCTTTCTCGGGTGGCGCGGCGGCGGCGGGCACGTCCGCCGTTTCTGCCGGCCCGCAAGGCGGGATCGGTTTTGAGGATGTGATTTCCGGCTCGGGCGTCTTCTGGCACGGCCCTTGATTCATGATCGCTTGAACCTCCGCCTTTAATGCGGCTGTGGGTATCAAAATCGTCGCCGCCGGCCGCTGCCCGCTGAACTGCCCTTCAATCTCATCAAGAAACTGCTTCAACACATCGCGTCCCCGCAGAATCAAATCAATGACCGGCCGGTTGATGTCCATCTTTTTCTGGCGGGCCAGGTCGAGCAATGATTCCAGGACGTGGGCCAGCCGGTTGATGGGAACAAGATTCAGAAATCCGGCGCTCCCTTTGAACGTATGAAACGCCCGGAATATCGTGTTCAACATCTCCGCGTCCCCGGGGCGGGTCTCCAGCGCCAAAACGCTCTGTTCGATATTGTCCAAGTGTTCGCGCGACTCGTTAATGAACTCTCGAAGCAAGTCCCCGTCCTCGGCGATGTTTAAAGTCAGTGGCAGTTCCGCCTCCTCCGCGGGCATCTCCATCGGGGCCGCCGCTTGGGCTTTTGCCGGGGCTGGGGCCGCCGTCGCCGCGACGCCGCAAGGACTCTCGCCCGCCAACAGTTTCTCCACCCGCGCCGCCACCGTGTTCAGCCAGTGGATTTGGTCAATCGTAAAGGGCTGGCCGGATTCGACGATGCCGACCAATTTATCCCAGGCGCTCGCGCATTCAACGTGCGGTTCCGCCAGTTGGGGTTGCCCGGCGGTTTGGTCCCGCAGATTGCCCAGCAGATCAAGGATCGGAAATTGACCCTGGTCGGAACCCGGCTTAGCCGCGCCTATCTCCTTGCGCAGGGAATCCAGCAGTTTCTTGAAACGATCGCTTATCTCCATAGTATCACGTGCCGCTGTGTTATTTCTCTCCGCCGGTTTGGATTCTTCCAGGGATTGCATCACCGATGACCGGCTTGTTCGCAAGCATGCGCCTGATCACGTCATTTAACCGCAACGGCGCTGCCGGTCATTCAACTCCTGCCGGACGCTCACCTTTAAATCGGCGGCTTCCGGCTTGCCATGCCGCCGCCCTTGGCCGAAATTCCTTCCCTGTGGCAGACCCGATCTACGATGCCTTGATAATTGGTTGCGGACCCGGCGGAAGCAGCGCCGCCACTTTTTTGGGGCGCGCCGGCAAACGCGTCCTCGTTCTCGAAAAGGAGGTCTTCCCCCGCTTTCACATCGGCGAATCCTTGTTGCCCTGCAACATGACGATTTTTCGCGACATGGGCGTCCTGCCCGCCCTGCAAGCGGCCATCAAGGTCTTAGGGTCGGGACTGACCCCATGGCTGCTTCGCTGTTTGCGTTTGCGGGGCACGGTTCAAGACTCCTCCGCCCGCTAGCCGCCGTCAATGAAAAAAGTGCAAAAAGTTAGGACTGACAACTGCTTCCTGCTCAATCACCCTTTTGGCGGCTGCCGCCTTCGAGGCATTGAAAGCGTCTAAAACCCTTGGTTCTGTTTCGCGCGGCCACTCATTGGTGGCATAATAACTAATATAAGTCAAGTTAGAGTCATGAAATCTGTAGTCGACAAGCGACAGGACTGCGTCACTTGGGCTTTGAGGAACCAAATTGTCGCTCGTAGAGCTTTCGATCTTAGTTATCGTTCCTTCACATATTTCAAATGGGGCTGAGGGCGGGTACCTCGGATTAAATCTAGTTAATCGAAACCTTAGTGGCAAATCTATCCCTTGAAAATTTGTTTTCTCGTTAATCACATAGTCCGCGCCAATAAACGCTTCCTTGAACGGTTTTAAAGCAATCTCCGGATCATCGAGCCTAGCTTCACTTTTTTTGTACAGTTGCTCGTTCTGGCCTGCGGCGGCAATTTTTGAGGCTCTTGCCACGAATTGAGCGTGCTCAGGTAAACCAGAACTCATTCGACGATCGCATTCAAAGGAGAAAATATGTGCAACCGGGTCACGTCTAGCCATAAGCCAGGGCGCTGGAAAAGGATTCGTTGCGTCTTGGGCCATCGAAAAAGCGAGCCAAATTATATTTTCATAAGGACTAGCAGATGTACAGTAGGTGCCTGGATCAATAGTTGCTGCGATCAATCTCGATCTTCCAACCTTATAACTCGAATCTGGATCAACTGTGATTTCATAACTCGCTGTTCCATCGGTGCCGCCAGTGAAGATTATTTTGTTTTGTACGGTGCTTAATCCCCATCTGTCGTTCAGTCGCTCAATGGTAAAATCACTGAAGCGTGGAGGCAGGTTTGTCATCGCGCTCCCATCACGCCGATAAGCCGTAATCACAAGCTTTCCGTGTGCGACAAAGCTCCAAGAATTAGACTGACCATGCAAGCTCATGGCACAAAGCAGGAAAAAGGACGGTATTGCCCTGCCCGTTCCTCTTGCGATTCGGCAAAAGGAACGCCCAAAGTCCGAATTCCTTGGTAGAAGAAACTTGAGTTTTGCAGACATTTCTCGTAAGAAGAATGGTCGAACTTTTGCGATTTTACAAGCCAATATACCGCACAAAAGGCGACAAAACATAGCAAAATGCGACAAAAGACGAGACTTAGCTAGAGCTTGTCCCAAAAGGGCGGATTTTCGGGTCTGTCGCACCATTGTGGGTAATTTTGGGGAGTTTTCGGCTTTTTGCAAGCCTTTTTTGCACTTGCTGCCAATCGCCGCCAGTCGCGCAAGCCCTGGCCTGCCTGCCTAGGGGGACGAAATTTGACAGACCCACCATTCCGTCACGGTGACGGTTCCTCCGTTTGGGTAGCGCGTTGCTTACAACCCGCGATAGAGGATTTCAAGCGAGATGAGCGAATAAGACGTGACCAGGGAGGGATCGTGTTCCCACCAGCGGGCATTTTCGTTGGCCCACGAGCCGTCGGCTTTTTGCAAATTCATCAGTTTCATGGCGACCTGCCGGCGCCAGTCCAGCGTCTGGCCGCCGTTGACGGGCAACTGATCGACCCCATAGATGGCAAGCGCCTTGGTCATCAGGAGTAAATAATAATAAAGGCCCTGCTGTCCCATGCCGGGGTTTTCGTCCACCGGAAAGGTCTTAGGGTCAGTCCTATAATTGTGACAGTTGATCCTTGACCTGGGCGGGGGTCGTCGCCTATGGTGGGGGCACTGAATGGCAAGACCGCTTCGAATCGAGTTTGCGGGAGCGCTTTATCATGTGATGGCGCGGGGGAATCAGCGCCGGGTCATTTTTCGTGATGACAAGGATTATGTCCGTTTTCTGGAGACCCTGGGCGAAGCCTGCCAGAAAACGGGTTGGCGCATTTACGCTTATGTGTTGATGGCCAATCATTATCATTTGCTGCTGGAAACGCCGGAGGCGAATCTGGTGGCCGGGATGAAATGGCTGCAAGGCACTTATACCCAGCGCTATAATTGTCGCCATCAATTATGCGGGCATTTGTTCCAGGGCCGCTACAAGGCGGTGCCGGTGGAGGGAAGGGGTTATTTTGGCGTGGTTAGCACTTACATTCATTTGAATCCCGCGCGGGCGGGATTGATTAGCATCGGCAAGGAGCCGTTGAAGAAGTATCGCTGGAGCAGTTATCCGGCGTATGTGAGCCGGGCGGGCAAGGGCCCGTCCTGGCTGTGCCGGGAGCCGGTGATGGAGGAACTGGGACTGGCCAAAGGGGCCGTCAAAGGTTATGAGGCGTATATGGAAGGGCGGGTGCTGGAGTTGGGGATGAAGGCCGGGCGGAAGGAATGGGAGGAGAAATGGAAGGAACTGAGGCGGGGCTGGTATGTGGGCGGGGAAGGCTTCCTGGAGAGGTTGGGCCAGTATGTGAAGCGGGCGGCTGGGGGGCGGCGGCGGGAATCGCACAGCGGGCCGGCGCGGCGGGCGCACGACGAGAAGGCGGCGGAGGAGCTGTTGCAAAGGGGTTTGAGGCTGCTGGGGATCAAAGAGGCAGAGCATAAGCCCAAGTGGACGGGGGAGAAGGTAGCCTTGGCGTGGTGGCTGCGGGAGCGCACGACGGTGTCGTTGCGGTGGGTGAGCCAGCGGCTGGGGATGGGGCATTACAGTCGGGTGAGCCAAGCGGTGAGCCGGATGAGAAGAAGGCCGGGCCGGAAACTGGAAAAACTGAAAGCAAAGCTGATGCAGGCAGAACCATGAGGTTCCATGAAACATATCACAATTATAGGACTGACCCTATCTGACCCTACTCGTGTTCGTCGGCTCCAAACTCTATGAGCGCGAACTGCTGCTCTCCTACTTGGATTTCCTCCCCGCCGCGTTCCTGGCCTACGGACGGCCCTTGCAAATCTACGTCGATTATCACGCCATGTTTTTCACCCAAAATCCCGACGCGCTCACCCAACTGGGCTGGTCTCTCAAGTTCTACGACATTAGTTTCCTTTATGCCCCAACGCCCCAAGCCAAGGGAAAAATCGAGCGCGAGCACCAATTCTGGCAGGGCCGGCTCCCGCCCTATTTCGCCAGCGAACACATCACCGAGATCGAAAACGCCAACCCCCACATCGACGCCTTGCGGCTTCATCGCAACCTCCACGAAACCCACCGCGAACTGCGCATGACTCCTCAACAGGCTTGGAACCGCGCCCAGAAAGAAAAACGTTCCGTCTTGCGCCCAATCTCCCGATGTCCTTGGTGGCCTTATGTTTGGAGTGTTCGCACCACGATCAAAGTCGGCCCCGATGGCCGTGTTCCCATCGGCCCCCAGCGCTTCAGCATCGAACATTCACCGGGTGCAAAGGTGATTTTGTGCCTCCATCCCACCGGCCATCACTCCGTCCTGGCCGCGCCACCCGATAAGAAAGAGAAACCCGCGCTCCTCTTTACAAATCGCCCAAATTGAATTTGTCCTGGTTTGCTAACTACAAAAAATTCCTGGTTTGAAAACTACGCGGCACCCCGTCGCTTCCGGCTTGCCATGCCGCCGCCCTTGGCCGAAATTCCTTCCCTGTGGCAGACCCGATCTACGATGCCTTGATAATTGGTTGCGGACCCGGCGGAAGCAGCGCCGCCACTTTTTTG
>JBEKSF010000138.1:0-16015 GCA_049517295.1 Verrucomicrobiota bacterium | reverse complement strand
TGTTGCGCTGCGTCGCGGAGGGGTTTCACCAGGGTCATCTTGTTCATGTCATCATGTCTGCGTTGGTTGCTGTAGGGTCCGTCAAGGGATTGCGATTCCTGCGCGCCACCCTTGGCGCGGCTTGATTTAGGTAGAAGCCGCTAGAACTTCTTCGTCAGCGTCAGCGCGATGGTGTGGCCTTGCAGCCGGTTCTCGGCCATGAACTCGTAATTGTAACGAAGGGACGCAAAAAGCATGCATGACGGGAAGGCGACGTTGATTTCCGGGCCGACCGCAGCCACGCTATTATATCCCGAGGACGCACCCGCGGGCAGGTGCGTGTCGGCGGTGATCTGGTCCTGATAGTAGCCGACGAGGCCAAGATCAATCGTCTTGATCACCGACTTGCTGATACCCCACTCCAGTGTGTAGGCATCGCCGGTTGTGATGTGCGTATCTCTGTCCTGGGTATTGATCTCATAACGGCTCAATGCCGATATCGCCCAGGTCTTGGCCGCATCGGGATACCACGTGGCGCCGGCGGTGAACATCGGCGTCCAATACCCCTTTCCCGCGCGGGTCGTTAGCCCTTTGGCCGAATCGCCGGTGGGCGCCCACGAGCCGGCCCCGACGCTGAAGTCGAACTGTTTTGGATGCCACGAAAGCGTGCCTTCAGCGAAGAAGTCTCCGACGCCAAAGGTGCTCTGGTCGAAGTGGGCTGGCGGAACCTTCAGGCTCGTATAGACCAGCGGCAGAAGCGCATCCACGCCGACGTTTCCGCCAAGGAGCTTCTCGGGGGTAATCCATATCGCGCGCGGCACGTTCGCATAGATCAAGGCGTTGAGGTTCTGCACGTGGAGATTGTGCCCCGATGGGTCGTTGAGTTCATCGGCGGTGTAGATGACATTGTAGTCGCGTATGTAAAAGCCCGGCGGCGGCAGCGATGGGCCTTTGATGCCTTCTATGCCCGGCTCGTAATGGGCGGTAGGTTGGGCTGGGAGCAGGCCGGGCCACGCGGCCAAGGCGGCGGCCAGCAGGTAACGTATCGTTTGGGTTCTCATATAGTTGATGGGGTTGATGGTTTCGCTAAACGTCTTGCATTTTTCCGGACAGGTAGGTCTCGTACGCGCTTAAGTCAAGCAGCCCGTGGCCGGAAAGGTTGAATAGAAGCACCTGCTTCTTGCCCGCCTCGCGCGCGCGCGTCGCCTCGGCGATCACGGCCGCAATCGCATGGGCGGATTCGGGCGCGGGCACGACGCCCTCGTTTCGGGCAAACATGACCGCGGCCTCGAAGACTTTGGTCTGATGAATCGCCTCGGCCTCGATCAACCCCAATTTCAGGGCGTGGCTGACCATTGGCGACATCCCGTGGTAACGCAGCCCACCGGCGTGTATCGGCGGAGGCATGAACTTGTGTCCCAGCGTGTACATCATCACCAGCGGCGTCGTCTCGGCCGTGTCTCCAAAATCGTACCGTAGCTCGCCTTTCGTCATCGACGGGCAGGCCGACGGCTCCACGGCGACTATGCGGTACTTCTTCTTCTCCTTGATCTTTCTGTGCAGGTACGGGAATGCCAGCCCCGAGAAATTGCTCCCGCCGCCCGCGCAGGCATAAATGCAGTCCGGCTCCTCGCCTGCCATCTCCATCTGCCGAATGGCTTCCTGGCCAATTACCGTTTGGTGGAGGCAGACGTGGTTGAGGACGCTTCCCAGCGCGTACTTCGTATCAGCGTGCGTCACCGTGTCTTCCACCGCTTCGCTGATCGCAATGCCGAGGCTGCCGGGGCAGTGCGGGTCTTCGGCCAGAAGCTTGCGGCCGTAACTGGTTTGGTCGCTGGGACTCGGATGCACCGTGGCCCCCCACGTATGCATGAGCAGCCGGCGATAGGGCTTCTGCTGGTAGCTGATCTTCACCATATAGATATTGCAGTCCAGCCCGAAGAATCTGCAGGCGAGCGCCAGCGAGGATCCCCACTGACCCGCGCCCGTTTCGGTTGCCAGCCGTTTGGTGCCTGCAACCTTGTTGAAATAGGCCTGGGCCACCGCCGTGTTAGGCTTATGGCTGCCGGCGGGGCTGGTGCCTTCGTATTTGTAATAAATATGCGCCGGCGTTTGCAGCGCCCGTTCCAGCCGCACGGCCCGCAACAGCGGCGTGGGCCGCCACAGGGCGTAGATCTCCCGCACAGGTTCCGGGATTTCCACCCAGCGGTCGGGACACATCTCCTGCTGCACGAGGTTCTCCGGAAAAATCCGCGTCAGCATATCCGGTGTTACCGGTTGTTTGGTGCCAGGATGCAGGGGTGGCGGCAGCGGTTCGGGGAAATCCGCCAGCAGGTTATACCATTGTTTGGGGATGTCGGCTTGGGACAACGTGAATTGGGTTTGTTGTGAACTTTGCATGTTTTGGGGAATGATATGGGTTGAAGAGTGGGATGCTTTGCATTTTTTGCGCAATTCTTCGCTGGAATTGTGTTTTTAGCGGTTCCTTGCCCCCTCGTTGAGGATTGCCTTCAAAGTCAATCCCCGGCATCCTCTGGCCATGAAACTGGCCCTGATCCTCTCCGTCGTTGCCCTGACGCTCGCCGCGTCGGGCGCGAACAAGAAAATCGTCTTTGTCGCCGGCACACCCAGTCATGGCCCTGGCGAGCATGAATACAGGGCCGGTTGCCTGCTCCTGCAAAAATGCCTCCGCGGCATGCCCGGCATCGAAACGGTGGTTTATTCCAATGGTTGGCCAAAGGATGCCGCCGCTTTTGACGGCGCCGATGCCGTCGTGCTCTCCATGGATGGCGGCGGCCAACATGCGCTCCTGCAAAACGGCCACCTGCAACAGATTGGCGCGCTCATGGACAAGGGCGTCGGCCTGGCCGCCATTCATTGGACCGTCGAGGTCACTAAAGACAAAGGCGAAAAGGAGTTTCTCGACTGGATCGGCGGCGCTTACGAAATCGACTGGTCGGTCAATCCCACGTGGACGGCCGATTTTGCCACCTTGCCGGAGCACCCGATCACGCGCGGCGTCAAGCCGTTCTCAATCAAGGACGAGTGGTATTTCCACATGCGTTTCCGCGAGGGAATGAAAGGCATCACCCCCATTCTGGCTGCCATTGCGCCCGACACCACCATGGACCGGCCGGACGGTCCGCATTCAGGAAACCCCGCCGTGCGGGAGGCAGTCAAAAATCACGAACCGGCCATCGTCGCGTGGGCTTACGAACGACCGAACGGCGGACGCGGTTTTGGGTTCACCGGCGCGCACTACCACAACAACTGGGGCAACGACAATTTCCGCAAAGTCGTCCTCAACGCCATTCTGTGGATAGCCAAAGCGGATGTCCCGCCAAATGGCGTCGAAAGTGCCGTGACGGAAGAGGACCTCCAGCAGAACCTCGACCCGAAGGCGCGCAACCGCTGAAGCCATCTTTGAAGCGGCCCGTCATCGACGGCGTTTCCTCCTGATCGCATGAACTACACAGTTTTCCCGACGCGGCGCCGACCAAACCTTGGCGCCGGCTGGGAGGACGAGGCCTGGAAGGACGCGGAAACGGCGGAGTTAAAGAATTTCCGGCCCGAAGGCAGCGCGCACCGCCCGCGCACCAGTGTTCGCTTGCTCTATGACGCGGAGGGCATCCGCGGAATTTTCCACGTTGAGGATCAATTCGTGCGCTCGATCCGCACCAATTACATGGACGAGGTGTGGAAGGACAGTTGCGTCGAGTTCTTCATGCAACCGCGGCCCGACACGGGCTACTTCAACTTGGAAATGAACGCGGGCGGGGCGCATCTCTGCTGCTTCATCGAGAACCACGAACGCGTGCCGGGCGGGTTCAAAAAACTCACACGCCTGCCGGCGGACCTTGGCGGCGGAATCCAGGTGCGCTCATCCCTGCCCAAAATCATCGACCCGGAGATCGCCGAACCGGTGCGCTGGCACCTCAATTTCTTTGTCCCCTTCTCCGTGTTGGAGATTTACGCCGGCTTGCTGGGGGAACTTCCAGGGAGCCAATGGCGCGGCAATTTCTACAAATGCGCCGATGACGGTTCCCATCCGCATTGGGCGTCGTGGGCGGCGGTGGATGAATTTAATTTCCATTTGCCGCGGTGCTTTGGCACGATCCTGTTCAAATGAAAACCCGCGCAATCGCCTTCCGCCTTCTGGCGCTGATCTGTTTCCTCCTGTCCGCCCCCCTCCTCCGCGCCGCCGCGCCCACTCTGGATATTTACTGGATCGACGTCGAAGGCGGCGGCGGCACCTTGCTGATCACCCCGGCCAAAGAGTCCATTTTGATTGACACCGGCTGGCCCTGGGGTCCCAGCGCGGCCCGCATCCGCGACGCCGCCACCAACGCCGGCGTGAGCCGCATCGATTACCTGGTCGTGACGCATTTTCATATCGACCATTTTGGCGGCGCGGCCGCCCTCTCGCGCCTTATCCCCATCGGCACGGTGCTGGACAACGGCATCCCCGATCACGATCCGGATGGCGGCCCGGCCGACCGCTTCCTCAAATCCATCGAGCCGTACCGGCAATTCAAGGCGGAAAGCAGGGAGCAAATCCAGCCTGGCGCTACGTTGCCGTTGAAACAAGCCGGCGGGGCCGCCCCGTTGAGCTTTACATTCATGGGTGCGCGCAAGCACTTCTTTCATCCGCCCGCCGCCGGCGGCACAAATCCCGTCTGCGGGGATGCCACGCAAAGGCCGCTGGACACCACCGACAACGCCAACAGCGCGGTTTCGCTCGTCCAGTTCGGTCCGTTTAAATTCTACGACGGCGGGGATTTGACCTGGAACATGGAAGGCGAGATGGTTTGCCCGGTCAACTCAATTGGCCAGGTCGATGTGTGTCAAGTCGATCATCACGGAGTCGATCTGAGCAGCAACCCGGTGCTGCTTCGCAGCCTGGCTCCGGTCGTCACGGTCATGAACAACGGGCCGCGCAAAGGCGGCGCCAAGGCCACCCTGGCCACCTTGCGCAGCCTGCCCTCCCTTCAGACGATGTATCAAGTCCATCGCGACCTTCGCGGCGGGCCGGAATTCAACACCGACGACCAATACATCGCCAACCTGGAGGAGAAATGCGCCGGCAATTACATCAAATGCTCCGTCGATGCCTCGGGCCGCGGCTACACCATCAGCATCCCGGCCACCGGTTATTCGCGGACTTACCAGACGCGCACACAATAGGTCACGCGCGCGGATGGGCTTCGTCGTACGCGCGTTTCAGCCGCTCGGTGGTGACGTGCGTATAGACCTGTGTCGTGGCCAGATGGGCGTGGCCCAGCAATTCCTGCACACTTCGCAAGTCCGCCCCCGCGTCCAGCAGGTGGGTGGCAAAACTGTGCCGCAATTTGTGCGGCGTCAACTTCGGGTCCAGTCCGGCCGCCCGCAGATACTTCTTCAACCGCAACTGCACCGTGCGCGGGCTTAGCGGCGAAACCTTTTTTGCGTAGGCGAAGAACACCGGCATTTCGCCGGACGCCGCATAGCGGGTGTGTTTCCAGTAGGTTTGGATGCCGTCAAGGGCCGGCTGGCCGATCGGGACGAGCCGTTCCTTTTTGCCTTTCCCGCGAACGCGCACCAATTGCTGAGACCAATCGATATCCCCCGCGCAAAGCTGGCACAACTCGCTGACCCGCAAGCCGCACGAATAGATCACCTCCAGAATCGCCGCGTCGCGAAAATAGACGGCCGCGTCGGCCTCCTGCGTTGGCGCAACGCGCTGTAGTTCGGCGGCGGGCGCGGCCGCCAGGTCCTCGAATTGCTTCACCGTCACAAACAGCGGATTGCGCCTCTCCAATTTTGGCAGCGACAGATTCCTGACCGGCGACGCCGCCACGACCCCTTCGCGAATGAGAAACTTGTAAAACGATCGCAGGGCCGAAAAACGAAGGCGCACGGCGGCGCGGCTGACGCGGTTGCGGCCAAGAAAGCGGAGAAAGTCGCGGAAATCATCCCGCCCCAACACCGCCCAATTTGGCGCCGCTCCGTTCCGTTCCTTCGACCACGCCGCGAATTCCAGCAGGGCCTGCCGATAATTCCGCTCGGTGTAAACCGAGCCGCCCCGCGCGGCGAGATGCCGCAAAAAATTCTTGACCAGCCGATCCGTGATTTCTTCCGCCTTGTCTTCGCGCTGCGGCATGGGCGCGATCCTAGCACAGGCGATGAAAAACTGAGAATCGAAATGTTGGCCGCCTTTTCGACCGCTTTTTTCGGTTGCTTTGCCACCAGTTTTGGCGAACGATCAGGCAATGGCTGCTCGCGGTCACAACCAAATCTGCGCCCCCTGGCGGCGCGCCATCTTAACTTTGTCGCGCAATCAAATGAAATCCCTCAAAGCCATCGCATTGCTCGCAATTTCTCTCGGACTTCCATCGGCGCTGTTCGCGGCTCAAATCGGTTCCGAAAAAGCGGCCGCTGCGGTCACCTCCTGGCTTCAAATGGATCGTGCCCCCTTTGGGGAGCCTCTTGGAAACAAGGTTAAGAATGTGGAAACCTTTAAGGATAATTTCGGCAATGTCCTTTATCACGTTGTCTATCTTGATCCATCCGGTTTCGTTATCGTATCGGGTGACGATCTGGTTGAACCCATTATCGCCTTTGTCAGCCGTGGCCGCTTTGATCCCTCCTCGAATAATCCTCTCGGAGCGATCGTCAGTGCTGACGTCCCGGCGAGGGTGGCCTGCGCCCGCGCTTTGCAAACAACTGCGCCAGGCGAACGCTTCCTGAAGGCGCGAGGCAAATGGCGCGCGCTCCAACCGCTATCCGACGGCGATACGAACTCCGCGCCACCTTCCACCCTTTCAGCCGTCTCGGACATGAGAATTGCGCCGTTTGTCCAGACACTTTGGAACCAGGGCACCGCCAACAATGGCATGGCATGCTACAACTACTATACGCCGCCTTATGCCGCGGGATCCACGTCAAATTGGCCGTGTGGTTGTGTCGCGACCTGTCTGGCGCAGTTGCTGGGCTATTTCCAATATCCAAAGGCCGGGGTGGGAACAAACTCCTTCCCAATCTCAGTTGACGGCACGAACGAAACTGCCCGGTTACGTGGCGGCGACGGAACCGGCGGACCCTATGCGTGGAGCAACATGCCCGCGAATCCAGTCAACCCAACGGTTGCGCAGTGTCAAGCTATTGGCGCCTTGATGTACGACTGTGGCGTCTCCGAACAGATGGGCTACGGTCCAGGCGGGTCCGGCGCGGGCGTCAATCAACCCCAAGTCGCCCTTGTGGGAACCTATATGTATAGCAACGCCGTCTTTGGTGCGCCGGCCAACGACTCGCTGTTTGACCCTCCGCTGGTGACGATGGTGAACGCCAATCTGGATGCCCGGCTGCCAGTGGGCGTGGCCCTTAACGGGCACGAAGTTGTATCTGACGGCTATGGATACAATTTATCAACACTTTACAACCACATTAACATGGGATGGGGAGGCGGGGACAACGCCTGGTATGCTCTGCCGATTGTCGATACCTTCACTAACTTGTGGGGTTTCATTTACAACATCTATCCCAATGGATCGGGCGAAATCATCAGCGGCCGCATCACAGCCGGCAATGCGCCTGTGTCCAACGCCACCGTCACCGCCAGCCGCTCGGGTGGCGGATCATACACCGCGACAACCGATACGAACGGAATCTATGCCTTCGTCGCGATTCCTTCCGGCTCACAATACACGGTCACTGTAAATGTCACCAATTTCGCCGCCGCATTCACCAACTGTTCAACGGGCAGATCGATTAACGGCGGCACCAACAGTGGAAACGTCTGGGGGGTGGATTTTTCCCTTGTTCCAGGCTCCGGCCCGCCGGTGATCACCGCGCAACCTCAAAATCAGCTCTTCGTTGACTTGGGCGGCGCCGCCACTTTTAGCGTTTCAGCCTTGGGCAACGCGCCGATCAGCTATCAGTGGCGGTTCAATGGGACGAACTTGCCAGGTGCAATCGCCGCAAGCCTGACGATTACAAACGTCCAACTCCCTAATACAGGCAATTACTGCGTCGTCGTCACAGACCCCTCCGGCAGCGTGACCAGCGTTCTTGCCACCCTCTCGATTGCCTTGCCGCCAACCATCGGCAACACCACCCCCAGCCAACCCGGCTTCATCGCACGCTGCTCGCAAATAGATTATGCGGGGGCGGATCAAGGCTTAAACAACGGCGCAGTCATGAACAGCATCGCCAGCATGGAAGCGGCCTTCGGCCCGGTGAGCACCAACAATACAGACGGCGCCGGTCTGCCCTCAGCCGGCCTGTTCATCGATCCACTCACCGGTCTGTATTGCGTAAATGTCGCCAATTTATTGGGTGCCGACGCCAACGGATTCTTCTTTGTTCCGGGTTACATCAACATGGACATTGACGGTGCCACTGCTCAAGACGGGGATTTCACCTCGTCGAATGGCGTCTCCGGCTGGCCGAAAAGCCCGTTTCCCGGAATTCCAGGTTTTTCCCAACTCTATCCGGGCACCACTGAATTCGCAGTCGCCTTCACCGCCTACGTTTACCTTCAGGCAGGCGTGACTGAGTTCGGCGTCGATAGCGATGACGGTTTCCTGCTGACTCTTTCCAGCGAAGCCAATCCAAACGATGCCTTCAGCCGCACCAACATTGGGCAGTTCAATGGTGTCCGAGGCTGGTCGGACACGCTGATGGAGGTGACCGTTCCCACAAATGGGTTTTATGCCTTGCGGCTGGATTATGAACAAGGCACCGGTGGCGCCAATTGCGAACTTTTCACGGTGGTCGATGGCGTGAAAATCCTTGTCAACGACACTAACAATCCCAACTGCCTATTGGCTTATCCAGCCCCCGAGGTCTATGCCGAACCTTATGCCGTCGTGGTTTCACCCGCGCCGGGTCAGACCCAGGTCGCTCTCGGTTCGCAGATCCTCGTCATGCTGCAAGACGGCGTTCCCGCCACCGTGAACACCAATTCAATCGTCCTGAAACTGAACGGCGTGGTGGTTTCCCCCGCCATTTCGCAATCCCCAAGCGCCTTGCCCAATGGCAAGCCAATCGGGAACTTGACCACGATTGCCTATAACTGCGCTACAAGCTTGCCGTTCCCTCTGGGCAACACCCTCGAACTCGTGTTTGCGGACTCCAAGGGCAATCTTACCACTCACGCTTGGAGCTTCACAAATGAGCCGGCTTTGAGCGCCGGCAACGCCAATCCCGCCGCCAATGCCAGCGCCACCAATCCCGGTTTCATCGTTTATCCCTGGCACACCTCCGTGGGCGAGCCGAACGATGTCGCCGTCTGGACTGAGGAGCAAATCCTCGGTTTGATGGGGCCGAATATCGCCATCTTGTCGGCTTGGCCAAACAGCCAGAATGGACAAACCGAGAATGCCACTCCAGGCCCCCAAGGGCCGTTCTTCGTCTATACCAATTACATAAATTGGGACATTCAAGGACCCACCGACGGATGGGGCGATTTCACCTCTTGGGACGGAGTGACGGGCTATCCCAAACAGGAATTCCCCGGTATCATCAGTGGAAGCTACCCAGACGACAGCAACTTCCCCACCACCGACTGCAATAATTTCTCAATGCTCGTCGAGACCTGGCTGGATTTTCCCGCAGCCGGAACCTGGCAAATGGGGGTCAACAGCGACGACGGCTTTAGCGTCAAATCCGGCCAGGCTCCGGGGGACGTTTTCGGCCAGACCCTCGGCGAATTCGAAGGCGGACGCAGTGCGACGGACACCACTTTCTCTCTCTTTATTCCGCAGCCGGGGTTGTATCCCTTCCGCCTGCTTTATGAGCAGGGCGGCGGCAGCGCCAACTGCGAGTGGTTTACAATAACTCCGGCGGGCCAGCGTGTCCTGATCAATGACTCCTCTCAAGGCACCAACGCGATCTACAGCTACGTCTCGGCTGATAACAGCCCGATTTACGTTTCCGGCGTCATCCCTGTCAACGGCGCCGCCGCCGTCGGCGCAAACTCCGACATCACCGCCTTCCTGGTGGACGGCAACCCCGCCCAAGTCGCCTCGGTGCAAATGTGGGTCAATGGTTCGCCCGCAACAGTGAGTGCGACCCGGAGCAATAACGTGACAACTGCCACGGCGGTCAACACCGGCACTCCTTTGCTGCTTTTGCCCGGAACCAACAATACGGTGACGATCGTTTACACCGACAATGCCTCCCCTCCCCGCGGCTATACCAATTCATGGCAATTTGCGGTGGCGGCAGCGTCGAGCCTCGGCGGCTATCTCACCCTGAACCCGTTGAACGCGAACCCCACCGTCGAGGTCAGCGCCACCAATTCCGGTTTCATCGTTTATCCCTGGCATACCTCCGCAAGCCAGCCGAACGATGTCGCCGTCTGGACCGATGAGCAAATCCTCGGTTTGATGGGAACGAACTACGCCACCTTGACCAATTGGCCCAACAGCCAGAACGGACAAACAGAGAATGCCGTTTCGGGCCCACAGGGGTGGTACTTCATCTACACGAATTATATAAACTGGGACCTCTACGGACCCACCGACCAGTGGGGCGATTTTAACTCTCCGACGTATCCCAAACAGGAATTCCCCGGCATTATCTTCGGAAGTTATCCAGACGAGAGCGGTTCGCCCACTACGGACGGAAATAATTTCTCCATGCTCGTCGAAACGTGGCTCGACTTTCCCGCAGCCGGAACGTGGCAAATGGGGGTCAACAGCGATGACAGCTTTAGCGTTAAATCCGGCCAAGCCCCCGGGGATATTTTCGGCCAGTTGCTCGGCGAGGGGGGATGGAGCACCTTCTCTTTTCTTGTCCCGCAGCCAGGGGTATATCCCTTCCGCCTGCTCTATGAGCAAGGCGGCTGGGCAGCCGACTGCGAGTGGTTTACAGTCACTCCGGCGGGCCAGCGTGTCCTGATCAATGACTCTTCCCAAGGCACGAACGCGGTCTATAGCTACGTGGCGGCCGGAAACAGCCCAATCTACGTTTCCGGCGTCATCCCCGTCAACGGCGCCAGCGGAGTCGGCGCAAACACAAACATCACCGCCTTCCTGGTGGACGGCAATCCGGCCCAAGTCGCTTCGGTGCAAATGTGGATCAATGGCTCGTCCGCAACTGTGAGGACAACCCGGACCAACAAAGTGACGACGGCCACAGCCGTCAACACGGCCCACCCTTTCCTGCTCTTGCCCGGGACCAACAACACGGTGACGATCGTTTACACCGACAATGCCTCCCCTCCCCATAGCTATACCAATTCATGGCAATTCGGCGTCCTCCCTCTCCTCGCCAGTCAGAGCGGTCCGGTTTATTACCAGTCGCCTGGAACCTTGGCTGTATCATGTCAGGTCGAATACCCTTCTGACCAATCAATGTATTTCCTGGTCTGGCAACCGGCTTTGCCGCTAGGTTGGTCAGTAACGGCTGCCGCCGGCGACGGTAATCCGCAAGTCAGCGACAGCCAGATAATCTTCGACGGCCCGTTTCCCAATCCTATGAATTTTACTTATACTGTTACAATTCCTCCGGCTCAAAACGGACCGCAAGATATCGTCGGTGAGGCACTTTACTTTTTGTCAGGAATGACGAACACCGCGATTGCTCCAGCCGCGCCCGACCCACTGGTGGTGGGTTGCGCGAATTTATACGTTTATAACAACACCAACTGCGCCGTCTGCGCCCCATCAGGATTGGTTTCCTGGTGGCCGGCCGACCTCAACGCCGATGACGTGGCGGGCACGAACAACGGCACGCTGGAAAACGGAACAACTTTTGCGCCCGGCGAGGTGGGAGGCGCGTTTAGCTTTAACGGGGTGAATCAATACGTTTCCGTTCCAAACAGCCCCGCATGGGGTTTTGGGACCAATGCCTTCTCCATTGATTTGTGGGCCAATTTCTCCGCAACCGGCGGCTCACCCGCGTTTCTTGCCAACGACGAAGGCGGAGGATGCACTTACAAATGGATTTTCTGGCTCAATGGGTCGACACTTCAACTGCACGTCAACACGCCGACTTGTGATGCTTCGTATATCGGCTCGGCCAGCTTCACACCGACTTTGGGCCAATGGTATCACATCGCCTTAACCCGCGATGGAAGCACATTCCTCTTTTACATTGATGGTCTCCTCGTATCAAGTGACACGAACTCGGTTGTAATCCCGTCTCCGGATGCGCCATTGACAATCGGACAGGCTGAGGGTGGTTTTAATTTCTGCGGTTTGCTTGATGATATTCGCATCTACAATCGCGCCTTGGCCTTTTCTGAAATCGAAGCGATCTATCGGGCCGGCACGAACGGAATGTGCGCGCCCGCCCCTCTGATGTTCTCCGGGCCTCCCGCCTGTGGCAAAACCAAGGATGTTGTCTTAAATGCCGCGTTGCGCAGCGGCCAAAGTTACACCCTCCAGGCCACCACCAATCTCGCTTCAACCAATTGGATTTCGCTGACCAATTTCACCGCCGGGTCCGCGCCGGTATTTCATTTCACCAACTGCGCGGCGACCAACATCCCCCAGCAGTTTTATCGAATTATTTCACCCTGATTGTTTTCCCTTCGGCAACGGCTTCCGGCCAGAAACCAGATAGTGCATGCCCCCGCCCGCCGTGTGGAATGTTTTCTTTTCGATTCCGGTCAGTTCTTCATTCATCAGTCCGATGATCAGGCGTATTCCATTTTCCAACAACTCTTTGCCGGCCCCTCCTGCGGCCGCATATTGGAGCAATGTTTTTGCGTCATACGGCCCGCTCTCCGTCTTCTTCCATTCCTTCGCCTGCTTGATCAGCACCCTTTGCTCCTGACTTTCATAAGGTGGAATCAACGGAGCTGCTCTGTCCGAAAGCGTTACCGCAATGTCTCTTAATCCCAGCCTGCCAAACATCCCAGGTAGCAAGTCACCGATTGTGTGGTCTCCCGCGCCGGCCAATTTCCTTCCGCGATGATATCTCAGCCAGAATTCAAACCGCTGCACAATCGAGTCAACAGGTTCATCCGCCGTAATGGATGAGAACGCCATGATGTTGAACAGGTTGTTCGGTTCGGCCGCAATAATGATGCCGCCGGGTTTGGCAATTCTCACCATCTCACGCAACGCTCCAAAGGGATCACCCAGGTGCATGAGAACGGTTTGGCAAGTCACCACGTCGTATGTGTCCGATGGCAACGGCAGCGCCTTGGCGTCGCCTCTTTTGAACGTGAACCGCTCTCTATTGACAGATGGGAACCGGGCAAAAAACCGGGCAGGAGCTTCCTTGATCCATTTAGTCTCTGGGTCTATCGCGACCAGCGTCGCATTCGCCTTCAGGAATGGATACAGCAACATGGACCAGTGGCCCAGCCCGCAACCAACATCCACCAGCGAGGAAGCATCGGACAGCCGCCAGCGCTCTGCCATAACACGCAGAAAATCCGGCCGCCACCAAAAGTCCCTCTGCTCTCCAAATTGCTCTTCCGAGTGCGCGCGTTTAGTTTTCATAACCACTTAACCCGCAACACTTCAAAACCAGCCGGTTGGGGTCGAATCAACCAGCCACTCTGAAGTGCTAAATTCATATCAGGGTTTTTGATGCAAGCAAGAGGCTTCTTTTCCCAACAGACGACCCTCCTCACACGGAATTCGCCAAAAGATCTCGCAATGACACTGAATGAAGGCTTTTATTTGTCTTAACGTCAGCAAGAACGGTGGATTGACAGAAAAAAGACTGATTGTGTAATGTCAACAAACCTCGGTGGGAAGCCGGAAATCGTTAATCAGTTTTTCACCCCACGAGCCTATGAAGATGAAGCAAGAGCCGCCTGCCGATTCGCTTGCTACTGTAGCTTCATGCAGCAAGCAACCGGGGTCCCTGCCCTTTTCCCAACCAGATTGTTGCCAAATCAAAGGGCGCCTCCTTCATTTGCGCCAAATGTCCCAAACCGGAAAAAAACTATGAAAACAATCCCTCGCTCCACCTTTTGGCTGGCGCTGCTTTTTGCCCTCACGGGACACGCTTCGGACCAGCTCACCCTTTTCACCAACAACAGCGCCATCGAGATCATCGCACCCAGTTGTCTCCTCGGGACAGTGACCCTTCCCAGCCCCACCAACGGCTACCCTGTCACCATCATCGGGGAGTATGCCTTCCAGGATTGCGAAGACCTGTCCGGTGTCACGATCCCCGCGACTGTCGTCGAAATTCAGGACTTCGCATTCCAGAACTGCGATCTTCTGACCAATGCGACCATCCTCAACGGCGTCACCAACATCGGGGACTACGCGTTTTCCTACGATTACAGCCTTACCAACCTCGCACTGGGGGAGGCGCTCATCAGCATCGGCGATTGGGCCTTCGAGAGCTGCTCCAGCCTGACCAGTGTCACCCTCCCGGATTTCGTGACAAACATCGGAGAGTACGCTTTCGACAGTTGCTTCGACCTGACCAACGTCGTCCTGCCGGAGTCCCTCGCCACAGTCGGACAATATGCCTTCTCCAACGATGGCCTCCTCAGCGTCAACATCCCCGACAGTTTGACCTCCCTTGGCGTCGGGGCTTTTTTTCAATGCGCGAACCTCTCCGCCATAAACGTCAGCCTTGGCAATCCCGCCTACAGCAGCTCCGCGGGGGTGTTGTTCGATCAAAGCCAAGCCACCCTCATCCAATACCCTCAAGGAATCACCGCCACCTCCTACTCCGTCCCCGACAGCGTCGCCACCCTGGAAGATTATGCCTTTTACGACAGCACCAACCTGGTCACCCTGATGCTTCCCACCGGCCTCACCACCATCGGGAACAGCGTCTTTTCCGGCTGCGCCAGCCTGGCCTCACTCACCCTTCCCAACGGCCTGGGCAGCATCGGAGACTCCGCGTTTACTGGAACCGCCCTCACCAGCCTGACCATCCCCGACAGCGTCACAAACCTCGGCCTGGAGCCCTTCTATGGCTGCGACAGCCTGACCAATGTCGTCCTCGGCACCGGCCTCACCAACATCGGCGCCGAAACGTTTAGCTACTGCTCCAAGCTGGCCAGCGTCAGCATCCCCAACGGCGTCGCCAGCATCGGATCGGCGGCGTTCTACCAGGATAACCTGGCCAGCCTGACCATTCCCGACAGCGTCACCAACATTGGGAACTTCGCGTTCGACTGGGACCCAATAGCCACTCTTGCCATCCCCGATAGCGTGACAACTATTGGCATCCAGGCCTTCGCCGACGACAACTTTCTGACCTCCATCTCCATCGGCAGCGGCGTCATCAGCATAGGGGCCAGCGCTTTCGACGGCCTGGGCTTGACCAACATCTGGGTCAACCCAGCCAACCCGGCTTACAGCAGCCAGGACGGCGTCCTGTTCGACAAGAGCCAGACCTTGCTCCTTCAATATCCGGCGAGCAAGCAATCAATGTCCTACACGTTTCCCGGCACCGTCACCTCCATCGCCTACAACGCCTTCTATTGCGCAACCAACTTGGTGAGCGTCACAATCGATAAGGGTGTCACCAATCTCGAGGAGTCGGCGTTCGATGAATGCACCAGCCTCACCGCGGTTTATTTCCAGGGCAACGCCCCTGCTATCAGTTCATTCCAGTTCTCCGGCAGCGACCATCTCACGGCCTATTATTTGCCCGGCACGACAGGCTGGGCAAAGTTTTCCTCCGTCTCGGGAATTCCCTGCGAAGAGCTGTTGATGCAAAACCCGCTCATCCTGACCAACAGCCCGGTCTTTGGCGCTCAAACCAATGGCTTCTCTTTTGCCATCTCCTGGATCTCAAACCGCTCTGTCGTGGTGGAATGCTGCACCGACCTCGCCCAATCTGCCTGGACTCCGCTGCAAACCAACGCCTGTTCCAACGGCCTGGGCTACTTCAACGATCCCGCGTGGACAAACTATCCCCGGAGGTTTTACCGAGTCAGCGCACCCTAACCACCTATCCCTCAACATCTTCCATTTACAGCAACCGCCTCCATCCCCGCCTTTCCGGCCCATCCAAAAAATCTTCAAAAAAGGACTTGGAAGTCCCATTATTATATGGGACATTAAAAAGTGGCGGGCTCGCTTGCCTGCCGCGCCAAAGCCTGGCGACGGCGGGTTCTTTGACA
>JBEKSF010000137.1:0-17276 GCA_049517295.1 Verrucomicrobiota bacterium | reverse complement strand
CGCTGCCGGTTTAATCGAGTTTAACCCGTTTCACGCACGTCGCCTCTCCCAAAATGTCCAAACACAAGGCTGCCGGGAATCATCCTTCCCGGCAGCCTCTTTCATGGTGGGAAAAGCCGGCTAATTCGACGGGACTAAAACCACACGGTAAAACCTTTGCGGGTCCGGCCCAAGCTGGTCAGAGGTCGAGAGCGTCCCATTGGTTGCCCCCACAACGCTGCCCAGGTCGATCCAATTGGAGGAAGACAGATCGGTCGTGTACTGGGTTTGATAATTCAGTCCGGGCGCCGCGCTCCAAGAGAACGAAACGGTGTTGCTGATAACCATCGCCGTTTGAAATACAATCGGCGGAATCACCACCGTCAGGGATGCCACCATGCTGGTGACACTGCCATAGTTATTGCCGACAATAACAGTATAGCTGCCGGCGTTCGTCTCGGCTGCCGCGGTCAGGGCCAGATCGTCCGTCGTGGCGCCGGAAATGCCCCCTCCGTTGGGCAGGTTGGTCCCATCCCATTGCCACTGATACGTCAACGGCGGCGAACCGGTTGCCTCCACGGCGAAGTTGGCGGGATAGCCATTGGTCACTGTGACATCCCCCGGCTGGGTGACGATGGCGGGCGCTTCCGGTGTGGCTATCGTCACGTTGCTCAAGGTGATGGCGGCGATGACCAGGTTGCCGTTGGCCCGGCCCTGCCCCCGCCGGCTTGATTGCGATAGCCCATCGCGGCGACGATCGTCTCTCCCGCGTAATGCTGCGGGCTTGCCCAATCACTCATGCTTTGTGTAAAAGCGCTTTGGGCGCCGTTGGTATAAGTGACCCGAAAAACCTGCGATGACTGGTTGCCATCGACTCCGGCCCCCAGCAACATCAATGATCCATACTGTCCGGGTGGCAACGCCACGACCTGGCCGGCGCCGCTGACGATGTTGGACACATTGGGCGGCCCGATTTCAAATAGCGCCGCATTCCACAACTCGAACGAACCCAGCGCGTTGGCCGAATAGGAATAGCCCCCCCCGTCCAGTCCGTTGGTCGATGGGAACGTGGAGCCGTCGGTGTAAATCCCGGCGCGGTTGAAAGCCGCGGCCAGCGGCGCCGGCAACGGCGTATTGACCAGGCTCATCGCCAGCACTTCGACGTTGTTGTTGTTCGGCAGCGTGATGCTGCGCGCCACCTTGGTGTTGTTCAGCGGCAGCCAGTAGCCGTATAGGTTCACCGTCGTCCCGTCGATTCCTCCCGACGACGTGTCGCGGTGGTTCATGGCCGCGACAGTCGCTTCGCCGGGGTAATTCTGCGGATTCGCCCAATCGCTTATGCTCTGTTTCAGCGTGGCGGTGGTTCCGTCAGCGTAGCTGACCACAAAGGTTTGAGCTGCTTGGTTGCCGTTGACCGCCGCGCCCAGGAGCAGGAGGCCGGTATAACGGTTGGTCGGCAGCGCAATCTGCTGACCCGTGCATTTGACCGCATCCACGGCGTTGGACGCCCCGAAATTGAAAACCACGCTGCTCCAGGCCTGCGATGATCCCAGCAGGTTGGCTGAGTAGGCGCTGCCATCATTATCCAATCCCCCGCCCGTAAACGAGGTCCCGTCCGTGTATATGCCCGCCCGATTGAACGCGCCGGACAGCGCCACCGCCGTCGGCGCGTTCGCCACCGCCAGGCCCAACACCACCACGTCCGGGTTGTCCGGCAGCGTGACGCTTTGGATGGTGCGCGAGTCATTGAGCGGAAAGGAATACCCGTAGAGGTTCACAGGCGCGTTGGTATTCGACGCTCCCGAATTGGTGTCCGACCAACTCATGGCGAAGGCGATGGATTCGCCGCCATAATTGCCCGCCGCCCTCCAGTCGCTCATGTTTTGCGTGAATATCGCGCTCGTGCCATCGGTATAGTTAACCGTAAAGACCTGCCCAAGCTGGGCGGCATTGACAGCCGTGGCCAGCATTAGCAACGATGTCGATTGCCTTTGCGGCAGCGCGACGGTTTGCCCGGCGCATTGGATCGCGTCGCACGCATTGGCCGGCCCCGTCGCGAACACGCAGCCGTTCCAGCTTGCCTTCGTTCCCAATAGAGTTGCCGAATAGGCATTGCCGTTGCCATCCAGACCCCCGCCAAAGGTCGCGCCATCGGTAACGATTGCCTCGACATTGCAGTCGGATGCCAGACTGGCCACCGCGCTCCCCGGAATCGGGCCGATGACGGTCACCGGCATCGTTATCGTATGGCTGATGCCGTTGAGCGCGCCGGTGATGGTGATGGTCGTCGAGGCAGGAAAGGTCGAAACACTGGTGGTGAAGGTCAGCAACGAATTGGACGGCGCGCTGGAAGGATTGAAAGACGCGCTCATGCCCGGCGCCAAACCCGCAAGTGATAGCGCCACATTGCCGCCCGAAACACCGACCGGCTGCGCGGTGATCAAGCTGACGGCGCTGCCACCGCCCGTAATCGTCCACGCCACGGGCATGGCATAGAGCGGGAAGTCATTGGCCAGTGTCATTCCCATCACCAGCACGTCGGAATTATACGGCAGCTTGAGGCTTTGCACCGTCTTGGTGTTGTTGAGTCCGAATGAATAGCCATAGACATTGGCATGGCTCACCGTGTCCTCGGTGCCATTGTTGATATCGCGGTAGGCCATGCTCGCCACCACGCTTTCGCCGGGATATCCCAGCGCCGCGGTCCAATCACTCAAGCTCTGGGTAAAAGTTGCCTTGCTGCCGTCGGTGTATGTCACCGTAAACGTCTGGCCTGTCTGCGTGCCATCGACCGCCGTGCCCAGGATTTGAATCGAACAATAGTTGCCCTCTGGCAGCGCTATGGTTTGCCCCAAACACTGCACCGCGTCGTTTGCGTTGGCGGACCCGGTGTTGAACAGGCATCCATTCCAACTCAACGCCGGCCCAAGCAGCGACGCCGAGTAGGCATGCCCGCCCCCGTCGGCTCCGTTGCCGAATGTTCTTCCATCGCTCACCGTCGCCGTCACGTTATAGACGGACGCCAGATTGACCTCCGTCGTGCCCGGTGTCGCCGCGACGATGCTCAGGTAAACCAAGGATGTCTGTGTCAACGCTCCCGCTGTCGCGGTGATGGTCGCCGTCGCGCTGCCTGGCGTCGCGCCGGCTGACGCTGACAGCGTCAATAGACTTGTGCTGGCGGTGTTGGACGAACTCAATGACGCAGTCACTCCAACGGGCAGGTTGGTAATCGAAAGCTCCGCCGCGCCGGTGAAACCGTTCACCGGCTGGATCGTAATGAGAACAGCGCCCGAACCGCCCTGCGTCAGCTCCATCGCGGCA
The DNA here is from genome assembly GCA_049517295.1 of Verrucomicrobiota bacterium. Classification (GTDB taxonomy): domain Bacteria; phylum Verrucomicrobiota; class Verrucomicrobiia; order Limisphaerales; family Palsa-1400; genus JBEKSF01. The sequence continues at coordinate 13,976 of JBEKSF010000137.1, read as the reverse complement.
GGCGAGGCGTACAACATCAGATTCGTCCCCCCCGCCGCCGCCAGCGCGCTGATGAGATTGCTCCCAATAGGGGTTCCCCATCCGGTGCAGAGGTCATAGCCGACTCGGGCGAAAAACCGGGTCGGATTGCTGAAATTGGTCGTGTTGCCAGTCGTGATGTCGTGAAAACACTTGCCGTACGACGCCGATTTGCCCAGCGCATACAGCGCCGGATTCAGAAAACCCGCCGCCGGCAGGCCCAATGCCGCCGCCTGCTGGTTCACCAACGCGTCAAATCCCGCCCATAGCGGCGTCGATGCGCTGGTTCCTCCGACCGCGCCTGTCCCGTTATTGGCGGCTATGAAAATCACCGTGTCCGCCATCATCGCCACGTCGGGAAAGTTCCTCATTGTCGTCGATCCTCCGTTGGCCGCCATGCTGATCCCCTGCTGCCAGGAAGGGATGGCGTAGGCCGTGCTGATTCCCCCGCCGCTGCCGACCCAGGCGCTTTCCGATTGCCACGCTCCTCCCGGCGTCACTGTGGACAGCGCCGTGCCGCCGCAGATGGTCACGTAAGGCTCCGCCGCGGGCGGATCGATCGCGCCGGAGTAGGCTCCGGCGTCGCCCGAGGCCTGAAAATAATTCTGCCCCTGCGCCACAAATTCCTGGTAAATCTGCTCCGAGGTCGAATCGATGCCGAAGCCGAAGGAACAACTGATTTGCCGGGCCAGGTTGTCCGTGGCGATGCGATTGAGGATGTCGTTCACCACTTCGCCCCCGTAGTAGAGGACCGTCGCCGCAGGCGCCATCGAAATGGACATTTCAATATCCAGGGCCTGTTCCCCGGCGTCGGTCCCCGCGCTGGGCGGCAGAGTGACCCCGTCTAGAAAAATGTTTCTGACAACGATGTTCGTGGACAGGTTGGCGGTGGTTTCATACGTGTGAACGTCATTGGTATAATACGGCCCAAATTCCATCAGCCCGATCATTTGCCCGTCGCCCCTGTTCGTCACTCCCGCCACATACGCGGCGCGAAAATCGTTTCCGATGAACGTGCCGCCCGGCCCCGAACCTTGCTCGGCGAAGGCGACCACCCCCGGGTTCCCGCCCGCCGCAAGCGGTTTGACCCGCATGTTCATCGGATGCGGCAGCACATAATTGTCCAGCCCCATCACGTCCTGCACCGGCACATCCGCGTCCACTGTAGGCTCGGCGTCCGGCGCATAGAATCGTCTCCGCTCCGTCGGATGCTCATAAACGCGCAAGTGAACTTGAAAAGCCGCTTCGATGGCCGCCACCGGGGCTTCGACCTCTAGGACCATCCGATTGGGATGCGTCCGTGTCACCGTCAAACCGTGTGCCCTGGCAAAATCACCGGCCTTCTGGTAGTCCTCCGCCGACGGACCGAACCGGCTGGTAAACTCTTCGACGCTCAAATACTTGTGAAACTGCGGGCTGCCCGGTTTGTAAAGTTCTTCCAACAGATTCGTCAGCGCCGGCCGGTTGCGCAGCGGCAGTCCGATCGAGAGCCGGAGATGGTTTGTCGCCGGCAATCGGTCCACCGCTTGCAATCCCGCCACCGCCGCCGGCACGTGCCCTTGCAACTGCCGTTGCCGTGCGCCTTGGGCCGATAATGTCAGAAGCAAGGAGATCAAAACCGGGAACCCGGCCGCCTGGAAAAAGTGCTGTTTCATCAGGCTGGCGATTATACACGGGTTTGGTGCCTCCTCAACTTGTCGCCAGAACAAACAGGCCCGTCGCGGCGGCGCAGTGGCGGGCCTCATTTCCCTGGAACCGCCGCCGGTTTTTGCGCCAGCCAATTCGAGTATTCCTGCCAGAGTTCGTCCGCGGTTTTTCCGGTGTGTTGCTTGAAGAGCTCCATCTGGAACTTTCCCGCGCGACAGGCGGCGTTCACTTCTTTGACGAATTGCTTGTCGTAGTTTTGTTCGATCCATTCCAGGAAAAACGCGGTGACTCTGTAGCCGCTGTCGTATTTGTCGCGGTCGGGGCGAAAGCGTGGGCGGGGGGCTTCCGGCTCGAATTTGGAAAACCGGATGTAATCAGCCATGCCTTCGACTACCCACCCCGGATTGGCGTTGCTTCCACGAAAGGAGGGATAGGCCTGCACCACGTGAGTCAGTTCGTGGATCGCCGCACCATAGTCGCTGCTGTGCCGCCTGAAATAATTGGCATTGAAAGTAATCGTGGCCCCGCTCGTGCCCGCCACGCCGCGTCCGTCGCGAATCCGGAGCCGCACCGTTTTGGGCGGCGTGAAATCCTCGCTCTCCAGCCACTGGCAGATTTTCGGATACCATTCCGCGCACAGTTCGCCGGCGTGCCGGCCCCATGCCGCCATGTCCGGGGCTTGCGTGGTATCGACCGTGATCGTCGCCAGCGTTTTGCCTTCCGCGTTTGTGGCAATTCCTCTCCACGATGCTTCCGGGGCCGCCAGCGTGTTGGTGGCGGCGGTCGTTCCAGCTCCGGCAACGTCGCCTTTCCCGATCACGTCGATCTCGCTGTAAAACGTGTTCCCGAAATTGTCGCGGTTCTCGGTGGAAGAAATGTCAAATAGCAGATAACGATACTTCCCAAGCCAGCCGCTGGTGTCGCAAATGCTCACGCCGTATTGGCCGCCGGCATCCTCGCCCTTCGGCTTGGTATTGACGCTGGCCACCAGTTTCCAGCCGTATTTTTCCGGGTCGATCTCTTGCGGCGGCTTTGCATCGAACCCTCCGGATGTGCCGTCACTGGCGTAAAGTTTGTAAACTTGGGGACCGCGCGCCCCTGGGTGCCAGGAGTAGGTGTTGACCTCTTTGATGTCCCTCACGCTCCCCAGGTCCGCTAGAAGCCGCCCGCCGTGCGTCCCGGCGTCAAAGAAAAAATTCGCGTCCGGCTCGTCTTCTTCGGTCGGAAGTTTGCCGTCGTTGAGCGCGTCGAGTCCGCCGCTGTTCACATCAACCGCGCCGGAGACGATGACAAACTTGGCCCCGGTTGCCGCGTTATTTACGGACGGCATGGGGACGTTCTTGAATCTGAATTCCGGCCCGGCAAGATCATTATCGTTGCGGTCAACAATGATTTTGATTTCCGCTCGCGCTGGTATCCCTGCCAGCAGCGCCATCGCCACGCCGATGATTATTAGGTGGTGTTTCATAGTTTTTTGTGGATCCGTTTTACTCGGGTGCGGCGGCTTGGCGGCCCCATTCCTTGTTGGGCTGCGGCCCCATCGTGAATACAATCCTTCCGCCGTTTCTCAATTCCTTGTACGGCAGGAACGGGGAATTCCAGTCTTTGCCATTTAAACGGACGGATTGAACGTAAATGTTCTGCTCGGAAAGGTTCTCGGCGGTCATGGTGAAAACCTTCCCTTTGGAAAGATGCATCGCCGCTTTCCTGATCTGGGGCGCGCCGATCACATAATAGCCGCTGGCGGGACAAACCGGATAAAATCCCATGCAGGTGAACAAGTACCACGCCGACATCTGGCCGCAGTCGTCGTTGCCGCTGAGGGAATTGGGCTTGTTGCCATATTGCGTCTTCACCACTTCATGCAATCGCTGCGCCGCTTTCCACGGCTGGCAGGCCCAACTGTAGAGATAAATGATGTGATGGCTCGGCTCGTTGCCGTGCCAGTATTCGCCAATGCGGCCCTGGATGTCTTCCGCGCCGGCCTTTTGGTTCGCTTCCTGGTAGGTGAACAGCGAATCGAGCTTGGCGGCGAATTTTTCCCTCCCGCCCATCAACTCGATCAAACCCGGCACGTCCTGCGGCGCATACCACGAATACTGTGTACTGGTGCCTTCGGTGAAATCCGCGTCCGTGCCTTCGTTGTAAAGGTGCGGGTTGAACGGCGTCTTCCAATTGCCTTTGGCGTCCCGTGGCCGCATCCAGCCGGTGGACGGGTCATAGACGTTCTTGTAATTGCCGGCGCGCTTCATGAAGTAATCGTAGTCTTTCGTCCTGCCCAGCGCCTTGGCCATCTGCGCAACGCAGTAGTCGTCGAACGCGTACTCCAGCGTCTTGGAGACGCTTTCATCCTCCCGCTCGAAGGGAATCCAGCCCAGTTCGCGATATGAGTTCAGGCTGTCGTAATCCGGATTCATGGCCGTTGTTTTGATGGCCTCGAAGGCCCGCTCGGCGTCGAAGCCTTTCACGCCCTTCAAGTATCCGTCCACGATCACCGGCACGGCATGGTAGCCGATCATGCACCAGGTTTCGTTGCCTTGCAGTTCCCATACCGGCAGCAGGTGGTCCACGCTCTGGTCGTAATGCGCCAGCATCGTATTGATCATGTCTGAATCCCGCTGCGGCTGGATCAGCGCAAAAAGCGGATGCGTCGCCCGAAAAGTGTCCCAAAGCGAAAAAACCGTGTACTCGGAAAAGCCCTTCGCCCGGTGGATGTTCTGATCCAACCCGCGATACTCGCCGTTCACGTCCTCGTAAAGGCTGGGTGCCAGAAAGGCGTGATACAGCGCTGTGTAAAACGTCTCCTTCTCCTCCTGCGTGCCTTCGATTTCAATCCGGCTCAACTCCCGGTCCCACTTCGCCCGCGTCGCCTCCACCACCTTTTCAAAATCCCAATCGGCAATCTCCGAATCCAGATTCTCCAGCGCGTTGGCGGCGCTCACGGCGGACACCGCCGCTTTGACCTCAATGACCTCGTTGGCGCGCGTCTTGTACTTGGCGAAGAATTGCAGGTTCGTGCCCGCCGCCTCCTTGTGGCTGCGAAATCGATACGTGTTGTAAATCACCGGCTTGCCGGCGCTGATGATTTCCGTGTCGTCGAAGGGCCGCGAAAACCGCGCCGCGAAATAAAGGTAACGTTCCTTGGCCCAGCCATTGACCAGGTGGAAGCCGGTGACGGTCCGGTCGTTTTCTATCCGCACGTGCGACTGGGCCACCTTCCACCGGCCGCCGCTCAGGACGTGGGCAAGGTCAATCATCAGGCTCGCCTTGTCGCTTTCCGGAAAAGTGAACCGCAGAATCCCCGCCCGCTCGCCGGCGGTCAGTTCGGTGGTCACACCCCACTTCTGGAGCTTCACTTTGTAGTAACCGGCCGAGGCCGCCTCGTCATCATGGGAGAATCTTGATTGATAGCCCTCTTCCGGATGATCTTTCATCCCGGAAACACATTCTGTCTTCCCCACTTGCGGCATGAACAGAAAATCCCCCAGGTCGGGAATGCCCGTGCCGCTGAGGTGCGTCAGACTGAAGCCCAAAATCGTTGGGTCGGTGTATTGGTAGCCCGGCGCGGTGTCCCAATTGGTCTTGTCCGTATCGGGGCTGATCTGAATCATGCCGAAGGGCGCCGACGGCCCGGGATACGTGTTGCCCTCCCCCTGTGTGCCGACCATCGGCCGCACGAAATCGGATAGCCGCGGATGACTTTTTGAACCTGATTCAGCGCCCGGAGCCATCGGTGACGCCAGCATCAATACCAGAACTTGAGCCGCCAATCCGACTGCGTAATTTGTTCTCATGGATTTGTCGATAGGTTCACATTCCCAATTCGCGCTTCACTTCGGCGAAGGCCCGGATGCCGTGCTCCAGGTCCTGGCGCGAGTGCGCCGCCGAAATCTGCGCCCGGATGCGCGCTTTGCCCTTGGGGACAACCGGAAACGAAAAGCCAATCACGTAAACCCCCTTCTCCAGCATCGCATCCGCGAATCGGGCCGCCAGCGCGGCCTCTCCGATCATGATCGGGCAAATCGGATGCGTGCCGGGCAGAATGACTAACCCGACTTTCGCCATTTCTTGCCGGAAAAACTTTGTGTTTGACTCCAGCTTGTCGCGCAACTCGGTGGAGCCGCTGAGCAATTCCAGCGCTTTCAGCGTCGCGCCCGCGATGGCCGGCGCAAGCGTGTTGGAAAAAAGATACGGACGCGATCGCTGCCGCAGCAGTTCGATGATCTCCCTCCGCCCGCTGGTGTAACCGCCGCTGGCCCCGCCCAGCGCCTTGCCCATCGTGCCGGTCAGCACGTCCACCCGGCCCATGACGTTGTTGTGCTCGTGCGTCCCGCGCCCTCGCCGCCCCATGAATCCGACCGCGTGGGAATCATCGACCATCACCAGCGCGTTGTATTTCCCGGCCAGATCGCAAATCGCGCCAAGGTTCGCGATGCAGCCATCCATCGAGAAGACGCCGTCAGTGGCGATCAGCTTGAACCGGCAGTGGACCGCCTCCTTCAATTTCGCCTCCAGTTCGCCCATGTTGTTGTTCGGATAACGGAAGCGTTGCGCTTTGCAAAGACGGATGCCGTCGATGATGCTGGCATGATTCAGTTCGTCCGAAATGACCGCGTCCTCCGGCCCAAGCAACGTCTCGAACAAACCTCCGTTGGCGTCGAAGCACGACGAGTAAAGGATCGTGTCTTCGGTGCCAAGGAATCCGCTCAGTTTGGCTTCCAGTTCTTTGTGAACGCCCTGGGTGCCGCAAATAAACCTCACGCTGGCCATGCCGTAACCCCATCGGTCAATCGCTTCCTTCGCCGCGGCGGCGATGGCCGGGTGCTGCGCCAGCCCAAGGTAATTGTTCGCGCACAGGTTGAGCACCTCCTTGCCGTCGGAGACACGGATGGTTGCGCCCTGCGGCGTGATGATAACACGCTCGTTTTTGTAGGTGCCCGCGGCGCGGATCTCATCAAGTTGCGCTTGAACCTGTTTTTGAAATGAGTTGAACATCGTTGGATTCGCGCCCGGCACCTTATCTCCAATTCAAAATCACTTTCCCGGATTGGCCGCTCTCCATCGCGGCAATGCCCTTTTCAAATTCGGTGTAGTGCAGGCGATGGGTGATGACGGGGCGGATGTCCAGCCCGCTCTGCAGCATCACGGTCATCTTATACCACGTTTCGTACATTTCGCGCCCATAAATCCCTTTGATTGTCAGCATGCTGAATACCACCTTGTTCCAATCTATCGCCATTGGCTCCGACGGTATCCCCAGCATCGCGATCTTGCCCCCGTGGCACATGTTGTCTATCATGTCGTGAAACGCCCCGGGATGCCCCGACATTTCCAATCCGACGTCGAACCCTTCCTTCATGCCGAGTTTTTTTTGAACGTCTTTCAAATTCTCTTTCGCCGTATTCACCGCCAGCGTCACGCCCATTTTGCGCGCCAGTTCCAGCCGATACTCGTTTACGTCGGTTATGACCACGTAGCGCGCGCCCGCGTGCCGCGCAATGGCGGCGGCCATGATGCCGATCGGTCCCGCCCCGGTTATCAGTACGTCTTCGCCGAGCACCGGAAACGATAGCGCCGTGTGCGCCGCGTTGCCGAAGGGATCGAAAATGGCCGCGATGTCGGGATCCACACCGTTGTGGAGCCACACGTTGGTCATCGGCAGCGCCAGGTACTCCGCAAACGCCCCCGGTCGATTGACGCCGATGCCCTTGGTGTCCGCGCACAGATGCCGCCGCCCGGCCAGACAATTGCGGCAATGCCCGCATACGACGTGCCCCTCCCCGCTGACCATTTGCCCTGGAAAAAAATCTTTCACGTTCGAGCCGGCCTCAACGATTTCCCCAACGAATTCGTGTCCCACCACCATCGGCACCGGGATCGTTTTCTGCGCCCAACGGTCCCATTTATAGATGTGCAGATCGGTGCCGCAAATCCCCGTGCGGTCCACGCGAATCAACACATCGTTTGGCCCAACCTTCGGCTCCGGCACCTCTTGCAGCCAAAGGCCGCGCTCCGCTTTGCTCTTAACCAGTGCTTGCATTATTGACTATTATCCCGCGTCAACTCTGGCGGTGTCTCTCGCAAATAGCCAATAACCCGCGTTTTGTCGAGGGATTTTTGCGCCTGTTCATTCCCCCTCTGTCGCCGCCGGCCGAACTCCGCCCTGGGGCCACAGGCGTTGGATGATGGAGAAGTAACTCCATAGCGGGCCTACCATGCCGCGCTGGCGCAGGCGTCCAATGACGCTCGTGTATGCAGGCACAGGGTCGCCGACAATCCAGTTCGATGAACGGCTCGCGAATTCCCTGAGCCGCTCGAATATCAACTCCGCCGTGAGGCCGGGTGACAGGTAGAAGGTCGGCGCCAGCAAATCGGCGGCCCGATCAATGCGCCCTTCCGCCACGGCGCGCTCGAACAATTCCGTTCCCGGATAAATCCTCATGCCCGCCACGGCCATGATTACCGCTCCCCTCAGCCGCTGCGACTGCTCAAATCCCTTCTCCAGCGTCCGCCTCGTTTCGCCCGGACCCCCGCAAATCAGAAAGTGACAGTAATCAACCCGTTCACGATGCGCCAGCTCGCTCGAGTAAAGAATATCCTCGAATGTCAAATCCTTATGGTAGTCCGCCAGCACTTCGTCGCAGAAACTGTCGGACCCAAACTCGATGTGGCTAAGGCCGGCCCGCGCCATCAGCTTCATCAATTCCGGCGTCAGTCCACGCGGACGCAGGAAACAGCCCCATGACATCTTCACCTTTTGCCGCAAAATGGCTTCGCAAATTTCTGTCACGTGAGCGGCGGAAGAATTGAACACCGAATCCACCACGAACACATACCGCGCGCCCGCGCGTTGCAGTTGCGCAAATTCGGCTGCCACCGTCTCGGCCGGACGGCCCCGGTGCTGTCTCCCTTCAATTACCGGGTAAGTGCAGTAACAGCAGCGCAAGCCGCACCCGCGCTGGGTTTGAATGTTCAACATGCCGCTGGCCCTCAAATAGTGCGCCGTGATTGAGGCCGGTCTGTCAATCTCCTGGACCTCCTGCTCCAAAAAACAACGCTCAGGGGCATTGATCGCGATTCCCCCGTTGTGTCGATAGACCAGGCCGGGAATGCCCGTGGCGTCCCGCCTGTCTTGCAGCGCGCTGATTAACGAAACAAACCCCGCCTCGCCTTCGCCGCATATCCCCAAGTCTGCTCCGGCCAGCTCCAGCAGGCGCTCCGGGAAAATACTGAATCCGCTCCCGCCCAGCACAACCGGGCGGTCGCTCTTTTGCCGAATCTTCGCCACCAGCAATGCCACATCCTCGAAGAACGTTTCCTGTTTGCTAATCAGCACGTCGTCTATGTTGCGCAGCGAAACGCCGATAAAATCTGGCTGGTAGCGGCTGAGGGCCTCTTCGATCCCTTCCCCGCTCGCCAGGCTGTCGGCCCATTGCGTGTCGCAGCCGGCTTGCCGCAGGGCCGCATTCAAACAGGCAAGCCCCAGTGGAAAGACCGGGTCGGGTATCGTGCAACGATTCGCGCTGATCAGCAGAACCTTGGCGCCTGTGCAATTCTTCGTCATGACGCTGATTTCAAGGCAAACGACAGTCAATCATACCAAACACGCGCGCCGGGCGTCTCTCCCCTCATTCTCCCGCTCCGGCGCCGGCTTGGGGCGCCGATTTGAGCGTGTCCAAAATCCGCCGCACCAGGCGGGCCGGCAGCGCGTAGGTGGCCACACGGCTGGCCCGCGCGATGTTCAGGCCGACGGCTTTGCCATCCAGATTAACCAGAGGGCCGCCGCAAAGCCACGGCTGCAATACCGTGTCGTGCTCGATCGCCTGCTCGAAGCCCCGCGCGCGCCGGCTGACCTCTCCCGCCATGCGGTTGTTCTGTTGGCGGGCATAGGAACTGAAACTCAACGGGCCGGTTGTGGGCGATGTCATCTTGACCTCGGTGTCGAATTGCTTGTCGCCACGCCGCACCCGCAACCTCACCGTTTGCCCGTCGCCAAAATCGCCCAGCACTTCGACAATCTGCTCCCGATTTGTGACCGCCCTGTCGTTCACTGCCGCAATGATGTCTCCCGGCTTCAACCCGGCCTTCTCCGCCCCCAATCCGGGCAGCAGCGCTTCCACTTTTGGAAGGCTCGTGTTGAAGTCGAATTGAACGCCAATGAAAGCGCGCACGGGCCGGATGCGGCGCGGCAGCGCGCTGATGATGCCCACCGCTTGCGGCGTTGCATCCAGCCCGGGTGTGATCGCCCATTGCCCCACCGCAACGTCCTCGTCGGACCATTGGATCGGCTTCAGCCCCTTCGCCTCGACTCGCAACAGGGCAACGTCGTCCTCCTCATCCGCCGCCAGCAATCGGGCGGGGACTTCCTTGCCGTTGGCCAGCCAGCAGGTCAATTTGCCCTGCTTCAATTCGCTTGCTTTGGTCAGCGCCAGCCCGTTGCTATCAACCACCGCCCCCAATGCCACGGCGTCCCCGTCCACGTTGACTTCGACGATCGAATAACGTGTCGCCGCCGAAACCGGAGCAAACGCGTGGAGCGTTTCCTCTCCGCTGGTGAAACGGTCCCGCGGCAGGCCCGCCGGAAAAGAGAAATCCTGCGCCGCGGCCCTCTCTGCCACCCAGCCCAGCGCCAGCGCGCAGGCCAGGAGTCGGCGGGCGAAACGGAAAGGCGCTTTCTTCATCGTCTCTTTCAATTGCCGTCCGGCTCGCTCTGCAATTTCATGTCCACCGTGAGCAGTCGCGCGCCGCGTTTGATTTCCACGCTCAAAACCTCGCCGGGGCCGGACTCCGCCACCCAGCGATTGAACGTTGCGGCCAGCAGGATTTTCCGCCCTTCGATCTTGAGCACCAGGTCGCCCACTTTCAGGCCCGCTTTGAATGCCGGCCCGTTCTTCTCGATGGCGCTGAGCCGGCAGCCGGCCGCGTCATCCACGGCGGTCGCCCCGGCGTAAGCCAATGGCCGCGCTGCCGGGAAGTCCGGGGTTTTGCCCGTCGCAAGCTGGCTCCAGGAATCGTAAAACTCCGTCACCGGCACGTGAAAATTCTCCGCCACCGAGCTGCTGATCGCCGTGTGAATGCCGATCACCCGCCCGAACATGTCGAACAGCGGGCCGCCGGAATCGCCGGGGCTGAGCGTGCAATCGGTTTGCAGCACTCCCGGCATCATCCGCACTATCCGCCCCAATCGCACCACCAGCGACCGTTTCAGGTCAAAGCCGCCGGGATGACCCAGGGCCAGCGTCCAGTCACCCAATGCCGCCTGCTTGAGGTCGCCCGTCTCCGCATGGGGCCACGGGCCGGGGTCAGTGATCCGCATCAGCCCCGTGTCATTGTCGTCATCGACTCCCAATGTCTTGCCTCGCGCATTTTTGCCGTCCGCAAAAGTAAAAAGGACATCGCGTCTCGGCCACCCGCACACGTGCCCGGCCGTCAGCACCAGTCCGTCGCCCGTGATGACCACCCCGCTCCCGCTCCCATAGCCGACTTCCACCGCCACCACCGCCGGCGAAACCCGCGCCACCAACCCTTCGACGTGCCGTTGCATGACCCTTAGATCCTCCAACGAAGCGGGCGCGGGTTTCGTGAAAGCAGCGGGCAATTCCTCCCGGCTGACAGCCACGGGCCGCGGCATGGGCGGCGATGGAAACGCCGGTGTCGCATCCTCTTCGCGCAAAACCGAAGGAGCCGGCGATTGCGCTCGCGCCGGCGACAGCGGCATCGCGAGCGCCATCGCCAGCAGCCAGCCCGCCGCGCTTGCCCGCCATGATTTCAATACACGCCTCAGGATCACAATAAATTGCCGCCGGAAGCTAACCTCATTTGGTGCCCGATTCAAGAACACAGGCCGGGCCGGAATTGCGCAGACTCAAAAAAAACAATTGGCTTCCTCGATTTCGGGAGGGGCGAGCGCCGCGAGCCCCAAATTATAAGGCGTCGCAGCGCTCCGCCCTCCCGCTTCCCGACCCGTTTACCCATTATTAACGTCGAGGAACCAACAATCACTCGATGACAAACCAGGAAACGCCGCGCGCCGGAATCGACACGGGCAGCTCGATCGAATAATCGCGCCTCAGCTTAAACACCTTCTGACTGCCGTCCCGCTCCCGCACCCTGGCTTTCTTAGCCAGGCCGGTGTAGTAGAGGGGCACATTCAATCTTTTGCCGGCTTGCCGATCGAGCGGGTTATAGACCATTAACAACCCCTTCTCCTTAAGCGCCGGGTTGACGTGCAGGATGTAATCCAGATCGCGGCCGTCGGCCCGCCGCAGATGAAGGATGTCTGAGTTCAGAATCGCTCGATGTCGTTTGTAGAAGTCCACCCACTTCTTGACAATCGCTTCGGTTTGCCCGCTGTCGTAAAGGCGCGGACCCCGCCAGCACGCCATCACGCCGGCCCCGAAAAGGTCCGCCAGGCGCTGTTCGTAATGCGGCAGATGGTCTTGTAGCGGCTCGATGGTCGCCGCCGCGCCGCCGCCCTGATACTCGCTCAGTGGCACAAACATCCAGCCCATGCTCGGCGTCTTTTCCCAGGTGCCGTCGAAAATGTCCTGGCGCTCGATGATTTCCTGATAAGGCCGCGGCAAGGACCAGCCGTCCTCGCGGTAGCCCATGGCGGTTTTGCTGCCTCCATTGAGGAAATACCAGTCGGGAATATTCAGGTAAACGCCGTTGCTTCGGCACCATTCGTAAAACTCCGTGATCGCCTTCCACTGCGCCCACTGCGAGTCATTTAGTCCGCGATGGCCGGGATGATTGGTCGCCGCGCACAAATCCCCTGGATAGGAGCCATCGTGCTCCAGCGCCCCCAGCCCGGCGTTGGTAATGAAACTCTTCAACTGGGCCAGGTAGTCCTTCCCCCAGCGCGACCCCAGGCACGGCATCACTCCAAATCGCGCCGGCGGGCCTTGCGTATTGTCGTCCGGACTCCCGGCGCTGCGGCTTGCCAGAAGCGAATAGCCTCCCAAGGCAATGCCTTTGGAACGCGCGTAATCGGCCAACTCCTTGATTTGCCGCTGGTAATGGGCATCGCGGCTCTCGAAGTCAAAGCCGCTGCCGAAGCTCAAGATCGCCAGCTCAAAGCCCGTTTCGGCGCATTGGTCAATCGCCAGTTTCACCGCGTCGGGCTGCGCGTCGCGAACGTGCATCAGCACGGGATTCTCCGTCACCCAGGGCGCCAGCGCGCGGTACATCCGCCGCAGCGCCAACCCCTTGCGCTCACGATCACTGGAATCACACGCCAGTTCAAATACGCGGAAGCTCTCAAACCGCGCGCCGGGGCCGATGATTTGGTCCGGTCCCAGCGGCGGGCGGCATTCCAGAAGGCAGGGGGTCTGGAGTTTGTAGTTGACTTGAGTCCGGTACAGCGGGTCCGCCATCCAATGCGCCGCGACGCTGTGATTGGGCGCCGACATCCCGCCAAAGGTGTAATCAGTCTCCACCATCAGATCGGGAAGCTGCCACTGAGACGAGTCATCCACAATCGATTCCGCCTCAACCGCCGCGAGAATTTCGGACACAAACGTGTTCAGCCGCACCGGTTTTTCCGACCCGTTGCGCACGACCAGCCACTTGGAGAGCAGCGGCAGGCCGTCGTAGAGTTCGTAATGTATCTCAACCTTCACCATACTGGCCGGAGCGGGCAACCCCTCCGGCGCCTCGAACTCAAGCGTCAGCGACACTCCCGGCGGCGGCCACGGCACGTCGCTGGGCATCCACTCCAACCGTTTCTTCCACCGGAACCGCGCCTCGGTTTTGCCCGCCTTCAACCCGGTGAATCGAAATGCGGACGGCTCGGTTTTCATCGTGTCAAGCCACGCCGGGTCCAGGTAATTCTGGATGGGCTGGCCCGCAAGGCCGCCGACGTCATATTTGACGCCGTCCAATTCCAGCCGCGCCTCCGCCCGCACCGAGCGCAGGATGGACTGTCCGCTCATCAAGTTATCGAAGGCGACCGCGGCCGCATTGGGTTTGAGCCGGAACACGCGGCGGATAAGCCCATTATTCAATTCAACCCCCTCCTTGTTCTCCATTACACGGGCCTTGAACGGCGTCGGATCAATCATCCAATCCGGGGCTGATCTGCCGCGCGTTGGCGGCATCTGGGCAGACGCCACCGCCGCGAGCAGCAGTGACGCCGCAAGAGGGAAAACTATTCTCATTGCAAGATGCTGATAGTCTCTGAGCCTCCACCGCGCAAGCAAATGGTGAGTGCGCCCTGTACTACACTCCGTCAGAATCGCTCATTTTCACGAGGATTTTTTACCGCGGATTGCCCGGATTGCACGGATGGGAAACTCATCAAGTCTTATCCG
>JBEKSF010000136.1:0-16838 GCA_049517295.1 Verrucomicrobiota bacterium | reverse complement strand
CCGTCCCTATCACCCCCGCAAACCCATGAACCACCACGCCACCCCCAATATTCGCTGCTTTTTTGGCCGCCTCTTTTATGGACTGCGGTGGCAGAGCGCAGCGGCGACACCGCTTTCGAGTTCAGAGGGGAATCCAAAAACGTCATGGACACCCCCCTTCGCTCCGTCGCCGCTGTCAGGCCCAGCCTTACCAATTTGTAATGTTCGGGAAAGCTGCCCGTCATCCGGCCAGGCGATTGTGTGGTGTATGCAAGTGCAACGGAAACTAGAACTATGAAAACAAATTACATTCTCAAAATACCGGCTGCCCTCCTGTTGGGCGGCGCGCTCCTGGCTGGCAGCTACGCGGTCGTTTATAGCGTTCATGCCAGTGAGCAGGAATCTAAGGCCAAAACCATTGGCCTTGTTGTCGATGATCGGCCCCTGGCCCATGACGTCAAACTCAACACCAGTTTCGCCCCGATCGTCAAAAAAGTCGTTCCCAGTGTCGTCAAGGTCGAGGTGATCATCCCGGGCAAGGAAACCGATACCGATTTCGGCCTGCCCGACGATCCCTTCTTCCGCCAATTCTTTGGCAACCAATTCCCGGGTGGCCGCCGCAAATCCTTCTCACCGACAGAACACGGCGTCGGCTCCGGCGTCATCGTGACCAAGGACGGATACATCCTGACCAACAATCACGTCGTCGATAGTGCCAACGAGGTCAAAGTGACGCTCAACGATGGGCGCGAATTCACCGCCAAGGTCGTCGGCAAAGACCCCAAATCCGACCTCGCCGTGATCAAAATCAACGCCCACGATCTGCCGGCCATTGCCTTTGCCGACAGCGGCCAATGTGAGGTGGGCGACCTGGTCCTGGCCGTCGGCAATCCCTTTGCCATCGGCCAGTCCGTTACCATGGGCATCGTCAGCGCCACGGGCCGCGCCACTATGGGTCTGGACTACGAGGACTTCATCCAGACTGACGCGGCGATCAATCCCGGCAACTCGGGCGGCGCTCTGGTCGATGCTGATGGACGCTTGATTGGCATCAACACCGCCATTTACAGCCGCAGCGGCGGCAACCAAGGCATCGGCTTTGCCATTCCGACTGATTTGGCCCGCGGCATTATGGTCAGCCTCATTGAGCACGGCAAGGTCACCCGCGGCTATCTGGGCGTGATGATTCAGGACGTGACTCCCTCCCTGGCCAAAGAGTTCAAGCTCAAGAACGACCAAGGTGCTCTGGTGGGCGACATCGTGCCCAACGGCCCGGCGGACAAAGCCGGACTGAAGAGCGGCGATGTGATTGTCCAATTCAACGGCCATAAGGTAGTTGACAGCCGCCACCTCAAACTTGAAGTCGCGGAAACCCCGCCCGGTGACAAGGTCCCGCTGGAAATCCTGCGCAACGGTTCGGCCCAGACCCTCGACGTCCAGTTGAAGGAATTGCCCGGCAGCGCGGCGTTGGCCAGCAACAATTCCAACGGTTCCCAAGACGCCGACGCCCTCCACGGGGTGGGCGTGGGAGACCTTGACACTCAGACGCGCCAGCAATTCAACATCCCTGACCACGTCAAAGGCGCCGTCATCTCGGAAGTGGCCCCCAATTCCGCCGCCGCCAATGCCGGCCTGAAGCCCGGCGACGTGATCGAGGAAATCAATCACCACTCGGTGCAATCCGCGGAGGACGCGGTCCGATTGACCGAGCACGCCAGTAACAACAAGATAACCCTGCTCCGCGTCTGGAGCGGGGAGGGCAGCCGCTACGTCGTTGTTGACGAGAGCAACGCGGCTGGATAAGCCGCCTCCGCTGCACAGGCTCTCCCGCGTTCGCGAAAGTGGGCGCGGGAGAGTTTTTTTGCCCGGATGGCCCGTTAATGGAATGAGAGTTGCTTTGAAATGGTGCTTTTCAAATTCGTGAAAACCGTTTAGTTATTAAAAAAACGGGGGGGTGGCCTGTTGCGCCGTCTGGTTCGTGGGCCACCGGAAAAGAAAACCGCCGCGCCATGTCGCCGGCTTTTTTGAACTGAATCTATGCGTAAACATATAATGGTCAATCTGTCTGTCACTCCGGCATTGATGGCTCTTTGCCTTTGGACCGCCTCGCTCCGGGCGCAACCGCTGATTCTGGCGGAGCCACAGCCCCAAACCGTGCCACCCGGCTTTAATGCGTCGTTCTTCGTCGCAAACTCCGGCGCCCTTGCCCAGCAATGGTACGTCAATAACAAACTCCTCCCCGGCGCCACCAACGGTTTATTGGACATCATCGCCGTTCAAGCGACCAATACCGGCACTTATGTGGACGTCTTGAGCAACTCCACCGGCATCTCCACCTCCGCTCCGGTGTCGCTGGTGATCAGCAATATCCCCACTCAGGCGAGCAACATGAACTTCGCCACGCTGGCCTCGTTCAACCAATTTGTCACCGGCAGCTTTCCGCAGGCCGGCGTGACCCAAGGCAGCGACGGTTATCTGTATGGCACCACGTTGCGGGGCGGAACCAACAATATCACCACCGGCGGGGACGGGACGGCCTTCAAAATCAGCACTAACGGTAGTTTCATCTGGTCCTATTCCTTCACGGGCAAAAACGACGGCCAGGCGCCGGCCGCGGGGTTGGTGCAGACGCCCGACGGAAACCTGTACGGCGTTTCGGAAACCGGCGGTCAATTCGGCTTCGGCACCGTCTTTCGCATCACCACCAACGGCGTGCTGACCCCTATTTACCCGTTCCTGGGGGATGACAGCGTCGGCGGGATTCCAGAGGGGCAATTGTGCGTGGGCAGCGACGGCTATCTTTATGGCGCCACCACCACCAACGGAACCGGAGCCCAAGGCGGCGCGATCTTCAAAATGAACACCAATGGCCTGACAAATTGGTACTTCGTCTTGACGACCAATACCGGCCTTGTCCCGCTGGCCGGCTTGGTCCAGGGAACCAACGGAGTGTTTTACGGAACCACTTCCACCAGCGGCAGCAACGGCTTCGGCACCGTCCTGGCTGTTAGCCCCGCCGGCTCCGTCACGCCCCTCTATGCTTTCAACACCAACGCGGGCATCAACCCCAACGCCCCTTTGACCCAAGGCCCCGATGGACAGTTCTACGGAACCACGACCGGTGGCGGGACCTTCGGCTTGGGCACCATATTCAAAATCACAACCAACGGGGCGCTCACTGTCCTCTATTCGTTTGACAACACCAACGGCTACTTGCCCGAAGGAGGCCTGACGCTGGCATCCGACGGCAATTTCTACGGCACGGCCACCGACGGCGGCATCGGCGACGCTCTGAACCCCACCAATCTGTTTCGAGCAACTTTTGGCACCGTCTTTCAATTCACTCCTGGCGGCGTTCTCACCACTCTTCTCTCCTTTAACGGAAACTACGACGGCGCCTCTCCGCACTCCCTCCTGTGCCAGGGACAGGACGGCGGCATTTACGGAACGACCGCCAACGGCGGTGTCAACAACCTGGCCAACGAAGCGGGTGGCGACGGCACGGTTTTTCGCTTGCAATTGGCGCCGCAAATTGTCTGGCCGGCTCCCGCCGCCATTACGTACGGCACGGCGCTTTCGGGCGCGCAACTGGACGCGACGGCCAAATGGAACTCATCGGCGGTGACAGGCGCTTTCGCCTACAGTCCGCCTTTGAATACCGTGCTTTCCTCTGGCTCCGACCAAACCCTGTCGGTCTCATTCGCGCCCGCTGACCCCATTTACACTAATGTCACCGCAACCGTGCAAATCAACGTCCTGCAAGCACCCCTTGCGCTCACGGCCGGCAATGTTACCAAAACCTACGGTCAGACGATCTCCTTTGCCGGAACTGAATTCACCACCACCGGTCTGGTCAACGGGGACACGGTAACCGGCGCCTCGCTCTCAAGCCTGGGCGCCCCGCCCACTGCGGCGGTCGGCGGTTCGCCCTACCCCATCGTTATCACCAACGCGCTGGGCGACGCCGGTTTGACGAATTACATCATCACTTACACCAACGGTTCGCTCACCATCAAGCCGGCGTCCTTGACCATTACCGCCGACAACACCAACAAGATTTCTGGCCAGACGGTCACCTTTGCGGGCACCGAATTTACTTCGGCCGGTTTGCAAAACTCCGAAACCATTGGTTCAGTCACGTTGACCAGCGCGGGAGCCGCCGCCTCGGCCGCGGTGGGCGACTACAACATTGTTCCCAGCGCCCCCGCCGGCGGCACTTTCGCCCAGGGCAACTATACCGACGCCTTCTTCAATGGCACCCTTGCGGTGGCGGGGCGCCCGCCAGTGGAGGTGACCCGCACAGGCACAAACTTCGTTCTGACCTTCTCCACACTGGCCAACGAATTGTATCAAATCGAGTCCGTCACCAACCTGCAATCGACAAATTGGTCGCCCCTGGGCGGCCCTATTGGTGGGACTGGCCTGTCCATCAGCGTCACCAACCCTCTTCCGGCATTGCCCAAGACATTCTACCGATTGCAAATTCAATTCTAGCCGCCAACGCAAAACACTCAAACCGGCTCCAAGCGCCCAAGGTGTTGCCAGGAAGCAGCGTCACTAACCGCCGCCTTGACAGCGCCCGCGATTTGCGCTTTTGTCGGTGCCTCGGTGAATAAGTTTCTGTGCCATGCTGTCGAAGGCGGTGTCGTCGCGCCGCGCGGTTTTTTGGCGGCGGGGGTGTTTTGCGACATCAAACGGCTCGGCACGGGCAAAGGCTCGCACAAGCCCGATAAACGGGATTTGGCCCTGCTTGTTTCAGATTCGCCTGCCACCGTGGCCGGAACCTTCACCACCAACCAGGTCTGCGCCGCCCCGGTCAGGCTTTGCATGGAGCGCCTCCGGCGCGGTCACGCCCGTGCGGTCGCCGTCAATTCCGGCAACGCAAATGCCTGCACCGGCGCCCAGGGGCTGCGCGATGCCGGGGAAATGGCCCGGATTACCGCCGCCGCCCTGGGCATAGCCCCAACCGAGGTCCTCGTCGCCTCCACCGGCCGCATCGGCGTGCCGCTGCCTATGGCCAACGTCAAGAAGGGAATCCTCCGGGCCGCCGCTCTGCTCGATTCGTCCCCGCAAGGCGCCCGCCACGCCCTGGAAGCGATCATGACCAGCGACACCCGCCCCAAGGAGGTCGCCATCGAGTTCAAACTGGGCGCCAAGTCCGTCCGCCTCGGCGGGATGTGCAAAGGGGCCGGGATGATCCAGCCGGGCATGAGTCCCTCTGGCGCGCCTCCGCCGCTCCACGCAACGATGCTTTGTTTCTTGACGACCGACGCGGCTGTGGAAGCCAAAACGCTCCAGGCCGCGCTCAATCGCGCGGTGGCCCGGAGCTTCAATCGCATCACCGTCGATGGCGACATGAGCACCAACGACACGGTGCTGGCGCTGGCCAATGGCCGCGCGGGCCATCCCGCGCTCACTGCCCGCTCGCCCCATCTGGCGGCTTTCCAGGCCGCCCTGGATCATGTCACGCTGGACCTGGCGAAAAAAATTGTGCTTGACGGCGAGGGCGTTTCCCGGTTTGTGACGGTGCGGGTCCGCGGGGCCAGGACGGCCTCCCAAGCCGCCGCCGCCGCGCGGGCCGTGGCCAACAGCGCGCTGGTGAAAACCAGTTGGTGCGGCGGGGACCCGAATTGGGGCCGGATTCTCTGCGCCCTGGGTTATTCCGCCGCAAGAGTGGTCGAAGACAGGATCGATGTCGGTTACTCCCGGCCCGGAGACAGCAGGATTCTGTATGCGCTCCGCCGAGGTCATCCCAGCCGCGTGCCCTTCAGGGCGCTGTGCGACATCACCGGCGGCAGCGCCTTCGATCTTCACATCGATTTGAACCTCGGCCGCGGCAGCGCCCTGATGTACGCCGCCGACTTGACGGAGGCCTATGTTGATTTCAACAAAGGCGACGTGAACGATCCCGCCACTTTGGGCGGGTGACCATTTGATTTATGTTTCGGGCAACTGTCAGAGAAGGGATTGATTTGGCGCTGCTGGAGGCGCGCCACGCGCGCGAGTTGTTTGAACTGATCGAAGCCAACCGCGCGCATTTGCACTCGTGGATGAACTGGGTGGACCAGCGCCACACCGTCGGCGCGACAGCGGCCTATATCACCTTGAGTTTGAGGCAGTTTGCCCTCAACCAGGGGTTTCACGCCGGCCTTTGGGAAAACGGCGCGCTCTGCGGAGTGATTAACACCCACCCCATTGATTGGCCCCACAAAGCGACCTCACTGGAGTATTGGCTGGCCGCCTCCCATCAGGGCCGCGGCCTCATGACGGCCAGTTGCAGGGTCGTGATCAGGCATTTGTTTGGCGGCCTTGGGCTGCATCGCCTCACCATCCGTTGCGCGGTGGACAACCATCGCAGCCGCGCGGTGGCTCAGCGGTTGGGCTTTGCCTTCGAAGGCATCGCGCGCGGCTCCGAATGGCTCCACGACCGCTTCGTCGATCACGCCATCTACGGCTTGCTCGAAACGGACAAAACACCCGGTTGAGCGCTATTTATAGCGGATCTTATTCGGTGACTTTCACTGTCAATGGCCCTGCTGAAACCAGTCGAGAAACATTGCGTTGGCGGGCCTTTGCCCTTACACTGCCCGGCGGTTAATGAACGCCGGCCCGCTTTCGGGCGGCATAATCCAGAGATATACTTATGTCACAGCATCGAAGTTTGCGGGCGGCCAGCACCACCGGCGCCAAACGCAATGTCCTTAAACGGTTTGAACGGGTGGCCCTTTTGCAAAAACGCGGCCAATGGAAAGTCGGCGACCGCGTCACCGGCCTGCGCAAGACCAAGGGCGAGGCCTAAGGCGGTGGATGTGGTTCGATTGCAAAAGTTCCTGGCCGAAGCTGGGATCGCCTCGCGGCGCTCTTGTGAACAGGTGATCACCGCCGGACGAGTCACCGTCAACGGCAATGTCGCCTCCCAACTGGGCGTCAAAGTCGATCCGGCGCGCGACCGCGTGGCGGTGGACGGCCGTCCGGTCAAGGCGCGGAGCAAACGCTATATCGCCCTGCACAAGCCGCGCGGATTTGTTTGCACGCGCGCCGACGGGCAGGCGCGCGACAGGATCGGGGACCTGCTGCCGCCGGAATGGACGGATTTGTTCACGGTCGGGCGGCTGGATTGCCAGAGTGAAGGGTTGATTTTCTTGACAAACGACGGCGATTTTTGCTTGAAATTAACCCATCCCCGTTATCGCATCTCCAGGATATATGTGGCCCAGGTCCAGGGACGGGTCACACCTGAAATGTTGAAAAACTTCACCGCGGGCGTGGTCAGCGCGGGCGAGACATTGCAGGCCCGGCGCGCCCGCGTGCTGTCGGCCAATAATACCGCCAGCGTCGTCGAGTTGGAATTGACCGAAGGCCGCAATCGGGAGGTGCGCCGTTTGTTCCAAACCCGCAACCTGACAGTCCGGCGCCTCCAACGGGTGCAAATCGGGCCGATCAAGCTCGGCCAGTTGCCCCCCGGTCGCTGGCGAGTGTTGACACAACCCGAGATTCAATCTCTACTTGGCTTGTTATGAAACGATATGCTCTCTTCTTAGCGGTCGTGTCGCTGACCGCCGCAGCGGTTTTGGCGCAAGACACCGGCCCCGCCCCCACTCCGGCGGTTACCCCAACTTCTTCCCCGGCGCCGGCCACTGCGCCGCCGGCTAAAAAGGCGGCCAAAGTCAAGAAGACCATTGTGCTCAATCCTCCAGCCGCCGCCCTTGTCAAGGGCGAGGCGGTCAATGTGCGCGGCCAGGCCTCCTTCGCCGGCGAGGTCTTGACCCATTTGCAAAAGGGCCAGTCCGTCACGGTTTTGGAGGAAATCACCTTGAGCCACGCCCCGGAAGGCGAACCGGCGAACTGGTCAAAAATTGCCATGCCCACCAATGTTACGGTCTGGCTGGATGCCGATTACGTGGATGCCGAAGCCAAGTCGGTCAAGGTCCACAGGGTCAACTTGCGTGGCGGACCGGGTGAGAATTACAGCGTTGTTGGCCGGTTGGAGAAAGGCGCGCCCGTCAATGAACTGCGCACCGAGAAAGGCTGGATCGCCATCGAACCATCGACCAATGCGTATGCTTTCGTGGCGTCCGAGTACCTGGACATGCAACCAGTCGCCGCCCCTCCACCGCCCGCGCAACCTCCGCCCGTAGTCGTCGTCGCTCCGCCACCCCCGCCCGTAGCGGCCGCCACTGAACCTGCGCCCGCCCCTCCTCCCACGCCCGCCCCGGTCGCGCCCGCCCCGACTGCGCAGAGCCAGATGGAGCAGGAACTGGCGGCCCTGCACCAGGCGACTGCCGCCATGGCCGCGCCGCCGCCGGTGGTCGCACCGCCACCCCCTGCACCCAACCCCATCCCCGAAACCGCGGAGCCGCGTGTGGTGACGCGCGAGGGGTTTGTCAGCAAGGCCTGGAACATCCAGGCGCCGGCGGACTATGAGTTGCATGACATCAAAACGGGGCTTGTGATGGATTACTTGCAGCCGCAACCGCAACAGAACTTCAAAATCTACGTTGGCACTCGCGTCACCGTGACCGGGCCGGAATTCATCGATCGACGCTGGCCCCGCACGCCGCTCCTGCAAGTGCAGACCGTTGACTTGTCGCCTTGATCCCCACAGGCCATCTCATCGACGGTCGCGCCATCGCTGAGCAAATTCACCAGGAGACCGCCCGGCGCGTTGCCCGTGTCCAAGCCGGCGGCCGGCACCCGCGCTTGGTGTTTGTCCGCCTTGGCGAAGACCCCGCCTCGCGCCTCTATGTCGGGATGAAGGAAAAAGCCTGCGCGCGCCTGGGCGTTGCCTCCGACACCCGCGTCTTGCCGGAGATGACCAGCCAGCAAGACCTGCTGGCGTTGATTGACCGCCTGAACGCCGACCCGACAGTCGATGGCATTCTGGTGCAAGCCCCCTTGCCGCCCCACATTTCCGAAACGGCCGTCTATGGCGCCGTCGCGCCGGAAAAGGACGTGGACGGGTTTCATCCGGTCAACGTCGGCAAGTTATTGCTGGGGGACACGACCGGTTTTCGCTCCTGCACACCGGCGGGGATACATGAATTATTGCTTCGCTCCGGCGTGGTCATCGAGGGCGCCGAGGTGGTAATTCTGGGGCGGGGAAACATTGTGGGCAAACCGCTGGCGGCGATCCTCCTGCAAAAAAACAAGCGGGCCGGCGCCACCGTTACCGTTTGCCATTCCCAAACACGCGACCTCGCGGCCCACTGTCGGCGGGCGGACATTCTCATTGCCGCCCTCGGTTGCGCGCACTTTGTCAAGGCCCAGATGGTCAAACCCGGCGCCGTCGTTATCGACGTGGGGGTCAACCGCCTGCCCGACCCCGCCGCCAGGAACGGCTGGCGCCTGGTGGGGGACGTTGATTTTGACGCGGTGCGTCCGAGGACCAGTATGATCACGCCCAATCCGGGTGGGGTTGGGCCGATGACCGTTGCCATGCTGCTGCAAAACACCGTCCAGGCGGCGGAACGGGTGGCGGGACTGGCGCCTCCGCCATAAACAATTCACTTAACAATACCATGACTCCATCCAGAATTCTGCCTGACCTGCAATGCTCGTTGTTGTGCGAAGACGTTCGCATGGAGGTGACCGGCAATTTCATTCTCATTGGGGTGATAAGTTTTGTGCGCGTTCCCCAATTGCCGGTCATGGCCCCCAAGTTGTGCGTCTTCAACCGCTGGACTGCGGGCTTTGGCCAATTCGTCGAGTCAGTGCGCCTGCTCGCCCCGGACCAGACGACCGTCCTGCGCAAGAACGAGATGCAATTCCTGTTGAAAGAAGCCACCCATAACGCCAATACAGTTGCGATTTGGCCGCAGGTCAAATTTGAATTCGCGGGCGTTTATTATGTCGAAGTGTTGGTCGATGACGTGATGAAGCTGAGGTTTCCACTGCCTTTGATAGTGGCGCCGCCCGAAGCGCCGGGAGACAGCGGCTCCAAGAAGGCGTCATGAGCGCGCCGGCAGACGGTTTCGTTCCACCACCAACCGCCGCGCAACCTTTCACTTTTGGCGGAGTGGCGGCATTTGCCAACCCCCGGTTGGGCCGGTTGATGCTCATTGAGTTGCTGGTTGCGGTCGTCTTCGGCACCACCCTCGTTTGGTTTGTGCAGCGCCGCTACTTCCCCGTCATTGTTCAGGCCATTCAACGAATGCCCGAAACCGCCCGGCTGGAGCAAGGCCGCCTGGAGGGCGTGCCCCAAACCCTTATC
Organism: Verrucomicrobiota bacterium; assembly: GCA_049517295.1. Classification (GTDB taxonomy): domain Bacteria; phylum Verrucomicrobiota; class Verrucomicrobiia; order Limisphaerales; family Palsa-1400; genus JBEKSF01. Next base: position 6,649 of record JBEKSF010000136.1, on the reverse strand, counting down.
TGCGAGTCCAAGTTCCTGGCTATTGCCGTCACCCCCGATGCCGCCCTCGATATTGGCCAGGGGGCCGACCTTCAATTCCAACTGCGCCAAACCGATTTTTGTGTCAACTCGGTCTATCGTCCGGATTGGGGATGGGAGATCGAGTATGGAGGTGGCGCGACGCTGAACCTGAGGCGCTCGATCCTCGAGCCGTGGTGGGGAGCCTGGCAACCTGTGATAGTGGCCGGCGTGGGCGCGGGTGTGGCGCTCATGCTGCCCATGGTTTGGGCGGTGCTGGCGACCATCTATGTGGCCCCGGTGAAGATTCTGGCTTGGTTTGCCGATCGGAGTTTGTCCTGGACCGGCGCCTGGCGACTGGCCTCCGCTGCCCTGATGCCCGGCGCGCTAGTCTTGGCCGCCGATGTCGCCCTCTATGGCACTCAAGCCATTGATTTGGTTGGACTGTCCTTTTTTTTTATCGCCCATCTCGTAATTGGATGGGTCTATCTGGTGGGAGGAGTCTGCGCAACCCCCCGGTTCCATCTCAAGGAGGCAAATCGCAACCCGTTTGTGCCGTGAGACTTGCGAGCAGCGCAGCGACCAGCGCAAAGGCCTCCTGGGGGGTTCGCAGTTCTGCGCATGGCATGGTGCTTGCTAAAGTGTTGACCTTACAAATTGATTAGATCGGTAAATTCAAGCCCACACTGGTTGGGGACTTAAAAGCGAAAGAATTGCTATGCCAAACAGAAACGAACATCACACGCGCTGCCAAGAGACTTTTCATCAGGCTCCCGTTGAGTTTCAAGGCCGCAATGGCGACAGCCTTCAACAAACCGCCGCCGAGTTGGAGTTCGCATCGGACCCGTCGGAGTTGGCGACCTGGAAAAAGAAGCTGGCTGGACGCCCCAAATCCACCAAGGGATTCGCCGGCATGGCGCAGTTGCGTGCGGAGAACGAGGCGTTGCGCAACCAGATTCTGACCTTGCAAATCCAGTGGGACATCTTGAGGACAACCCTGGGCGTGCTCTCCACCACCGTCGGTACGCGCGACGTGACGTAGCCCCGGGCCGGACTCGGCTCAACCCGCCGGTTGGACGGCGTGGCGCAGCTTGTGTTTGACCGCCTTCTGCCTCTCGGGATCGAGCACCTTGGAGCCGCCGCGTTCGGCGATGTAGAAACTGTCGATGGCCGCGCCCTTTTCCGTCGAGATTTTAGCCAGGTAAACGTTGACGTTCAAGTCGGCCAGCGCCCGCGAGATGTCATAGAGCAATCCCACCCGGTCTTCAGCCTGGATATCGATTATGGTGCGGAAGTCGGAGGTGGTATTGTCCAATTCCACGATGGTCGGAATCCGCTCGCCTTCCAATGATTTGTAAAACGTCGGAGCTGTCCTGGCCCTGGCAATGAGGGCGGGCAAATCCACCGGGGTGCCGGTCAGTATCTTCTGCACCAGGCCCTCGAATTTATCCCGCTCCTCGCGGTTGGCCAAAAGCCCGGTCCGGGCGTCCGTCACGCAAAATGAGTCAAGGATAACACCGTCCATCCGAGTGAGAATTTCCGCGCTCAGGATGTTGAAGCCCGCCGCGGTGAGGCAGCCGGTGATGTTGCTGAACAGCCGCTCCCGGTCCCACGTGCAGAGGGTCACCGTGGTGTAGCCGCGGTCCGGTTCGTTGTGCCAGCTCACGATGGGCGTGAGCGCGTTGACGTCGCCCTCGCTCAATTGCAAGTGGATGAAACGATGGACCTGGGCCACGTCGCGGAGAATCTCCTGTGCGTCGTTGATCTGGCAATAGCGGCTGGGCATGTTGTTGAAATGGGCCTGGATTTCCGCCGGATCGAACGTCGGTGGCGCAAGGCGCCGGACCTCCTCGATGAGCAATTCACGCTGGCGGGCCTCCGCGACCTGGAACTCACTGCCGCCGCTCAACATCTGGCGAGTCTTGTAGTAAAGCCGCCACAGGACGGCGTCTTTGAAGCCGTTCCAGAGTTGATCGCTCGTGCCCATCGAATCGGCAAAGGTGTGGAGGGTCAGCAGCACCAGGTTCTCGACGCTCTGGATCTGGCGGGCAAAGCCGCGAATGACCGCCGGATCGTCCAGGTCGCGCCGCTGCGAGATTTGGGCCATTGCCAGATGATTCTCGATGACCAGGCGCAGGGTGTGTGTTTTGGCCCCGTCCAGGCCCAGACGGCGCGAGACGCTTTGGGCGACAGTGCCGCCGATTTCCTCGTGATGCCCGGTGCGAAAGGCCTTGCCGGAGTCATGCAGCAGCAGGGCCAGGTAAAGAAGAAACGTGTGTTCCACCTCGCGCGAAATCTCGGCGTAGGCGGCGTAGGGCGGCGTTTTGGCGTTCCAGACCATGTCCAGCTTTTCCAGGCAGACCAAGGTGTGTTCGTCGGCGGTGTATTGGTGGTAAAACTCGTGCTGAACCAGGCAGGTCAGGCGGCCAAACTCCGGCAGCAATTTGCCCAGCAACCCGACCTCGTGCATGGCGCGCAGGACGGGCGCGACGCTGCCGCGCTGGTCGAGAATTTCCAGGAAGGTGGCGCGGACGCGCGGATCGTTGAGAAACCAGTTATTGACAAGAGACAACTCCTGGCGGATGAGCTGGGCGGTGGAGGGGTGCAGTTTCAGCCCGCGCTGCTGGGCATGGAGGAACACTCGCATCAACCGCCGCGGGCTGTCGCGAAAAACGCCGGAGGAAGCCGGCCGTATCTCCCCGTCCACAAATTTAAATCCGTCGATCACCGGCTCGCCTTTGCGGGCGGATTTGGAGCGGAAAATATCGCGGGCAAAGGACAGGAGGCGCTTGGGCGGAGCAAAGAGGGCCAGCCGGCGCTCGACGGTCCGTGTGATCAGATCGATGTTGCGACTGTGATGGTAGAACTCGCCCATGAACAGCTCCACGCGCCGGCCGGCCGATCGGTCGTGCCAGCCCAGATTGGCGGCAATCGAGGGCTGGAGGCTGCGCCCCATCACGTCGGCGGCGCGGTTGACAAGGTAATGCAACTCGTTGCGCACGCGCAGCAGGAAGCCGTAGGCGGCATTCAATTGTTTGCCTTCGGCGACGCTGATCAAGCCGCGTTGTTCCAAGTCGGCCATCGTGCGTGTGCGGTATTTGAAATAGGCCATCCAGAGGAGGTTTTGATAATCCCGCAATCCGCCGCAGCCGTTCTTGATGTTCGGTTCCAGCATGCACGCCGAGTTGCCATACTTGGTCCGTCGCTCCTCCTGATCGCGCACGCGGGCCTCGATGTATTCGCTCTCATGGCCCAGCACGCATTTGGCCAGAACCGTCCGGCTCAGGCGGTCATACAGAACCGGGTCCCCGGCAATGAGACGCGCCTCGATGAGAGAGGTCTTGGATTGCATGTCGGTGTTGGCGATGCTGACGCAGTCGTCAATCGAGCGCACGGAATGGCCGATCTTAAGCCCCAGGTCCCAGAGCGAATAGAGAATGCCATCCAGCAGGGCGCTCAGAGCGGGACGCGGCCTTCCTTGCGCCACCATGTCGCTTTCATGGAGGAACATAATGTCGATGTCGCTGTGCGGGTTAAGCTCCGCGCGCCCGTAACCGCCGGTGCCCACCAAGGCAAAGCCCGGCAAAGGATTTTGCGATAGCAACGGCGAGGAATTCTTCACTCCTTCCAGGATATGCCGCAGGACCAAGTCGATGATGGCGGAGCGGGCGCGGCAAATCTCGCGGCCGTCTCCGCCGGCGCGATGGAGAATTCGGAGGCGGTGGGTTTCGATTTTGATGAAATTCTTGTAACGGGCCAATTCCTGCCGCGGAGCGGCATTGGCCGGCAGAACCAGCCGCGTGGCGGCATGGGCTTCGATCTTTTCAAGCAGCGTCGGCATCTGGCATGAGGTTAGGGCAGTTTGCTCTTGTCGGGCAATACACTTTACGGCGCGGTCGGCGTGCGCCGCCTCACCGACCCGCCGGGACCGCTTCGGATTCGATCTTCGCCGGCGGTTTGACGGTGCCGGAGCCGGTATATGGCATCCCGCGGAGCGGACAGAATTGGTGTGTGGTCTTAAGCCCCTTTTCCCACGCCAGCATGTAAAGATGCGACAGTTTCGCAATGTCGGCTTCCGACAGGCACAAGGACACCCTTTGGCCCATGTCGATCCACTTTTGACACTGCGCGGCGCATTGGATTTGCCACAAGAGGCCGATCTCCCCCGAGGCCGGCTCCGGCTCAATGGAGGGAGCAACGCCCACCAGGCGCGCAGGCCCGGCCAGGGACGACAGGGCGGTGGTGGCGCAATTGCGCATACCATGTTGCCGAATGAGCGCGCGAATCAGATCCCAATCTTGAGTTGGGGATACGGCAGACTCCGGCTGGAGGCCTCGTTCCTTCCAGAGCAGTGATAAGGTGTCCAGCGGCAGGAGTCCCTCGCGCCATCGAGACTCGGAGAAACCAGGATAAGGCCCTCGGTCCCGAGCCAGTCGCGCCGACGCCATGATCGCATAGTAAGAGACCAACTCCATGCTCCAGTCAGCCAAGGCGGCCGCGCGCGCGTTCGCGTAAGGGATATTCAGGCGGTCCAGCGCATCCTGGAAACCAACGATGCCCAATCCTATCGGACGCAGATTCAGGCTCGCCTCCCGCTCCAGACTCGAGCCGTGCAAACTCAAGTCAACCGCGTTGTCCAACATCCGCACGGCCGTCCGGACGGTTTCGCGCAACAGTGCCACATCCAATCCCTTGTCCGCAGTATGGGCCGCCAGGTTGATCGCTCCCACAGGGCAAGCCGGAACGGCTGCGGGCCAGCCCGGAAGCAGAATCTCGCCGCCCAGACTCACCTGGCATCCGGCGCCGTCCTGATTCTGCGTCGAACGGATGTTGACGGCGTCGGTGAAAACCAGCCACGGCTGGCCGGTTCGGAGGAGCGAATTCATGATGCCGTGCCACAAATCCAAAGCGTTGACCCTTTGCGAGGACCGCAGTTGACCCCGAGCGGCTTTCTGTTCGAGAGCCAGGTAGCGCGGCTCGAAAGCACCGCTCTGGCAGGGCAATTCGCCCGCCTCGGCGACATCGAGCAAAGTCCACTGCCCCTGCTGGCGAACCCGTTTCATGAAAACGTCCGGAATCCAAAGCTCTCTGTTAAACCCGCCGTCGGTATGGGGCTGCGCCAGAAAATTGAACACGTCGCGGTCCCATACGGGCAACCAGGAACGCGTCGGGCCGCTGTGCCCGTCCGTCATGATGCCGGCGCGGGAGGCGCCTGCGATGTTCTCCGCGGCGGCGCCGGCGGAGACCTCGCAACTGGCGCTCAAATAAGGATGCGGCGTGCCCGCCCCGCGCAAGATCCACTCCGAAGGCACGAAACGGAAGGTGGACAGAGCCTCGTAATACTCCAGCGCGCGGGCCTCCGCGTCCCCGCCCTCGCCCAACGCCAGGCCCATGGCAATTCTCATCCAAAAGTATTGGGGCGTTTCAATGCGCCGTCCGCTTTCGTGCTGGAGGTAATCGTTATACAAGGCTTCCAATCCCGCTGGTGCGAAGCGCGTGTCCCGATCCCAGCGCAGGCCGCGGGCCAGCAAATCCGAGTCAAATTCCAGCAAGCCCGGAGACAGGCAGCGCAGATAATCCCCCTCATTGAGGTAACCGTCGAAATGGCGGCGCCCCGCCTCCTCCAGTGTGTCACCTGGCCGCAGATTCGGCACGGCCTGGCTGTAGATGCCTCGCAAGCGGCCAGAGGGAGAATTCTTTTCCAGCGGCGAAGTCCCCACCCGCGGCGGACCCGCCGGGGCGGCCCCGTCCGTCCCACTGTCAGTTACCCCCCGCCCCTCGCGTCTGGCCCGCGCCTGGCGGCGTTGTTCGCGGTACAGAATGTAGCGCCGCGCCACCTCCAAGTGCCCTGCCAGCATGAGTTGATCCTCGACCGCGTCCTGAATCCGCTCGACATCCAACTCCTCGCCCCTGACCGCACGGCTGAGGACGCGCTCGACCACTTTTTCGGCGCAACTCTTGACGACTGCCTGCGCCGGCGCGGGCAGGGATGTGTCCCGTCCGACGCTGAAATGGGCTTTAAAGGCGCTTTCGATGGCGAGAAAGATGCGCGCCTCGTTAAATTCGTCGATCCGCCCATCCCGCTTGAGGACCATAAACCGCTTGCCCTGCAAGGGATCGATCCCACGCATTAGCAACTGATCTGGCGGCATATCTGACATTATGCTGCTCGCAATCGCGGGTTCAGCCAGCACTACGGCTTGTGCCCAGATTGAATCAGGACACTTCTAATAGCGCCATCACCCTAAAGCCGTCAACAGAATTCTTTGCGCGGAATTTTTTGCGGGCACATTCCATTTTTCCCATTGGGAGGGCGCGACGGCGCATTGATGCGGAGTGATCGAAAGCGGTGTCGCCGCTGCGCTCTGCCACCGCAGTCCATAAAAGAGGCGGCCAAAAAAGCAGCGAATATTGGGGGTGGCGTGGTGGTTCATGGGTTTGCGGGGGTGATAGGGACGGTCGCGGTACCCTCGGCTTGGGCGGCGAGTTCTCTTTCGCGGTCGAGGCGGACCATCGTCGCGACCCTTTGTTTTTTCTCCTCGTCGTATTCCATGCCGAAGACCGCGCAGATGCGACGGCACTTCTCGTCCTCGGTCAAGGGCTGGTTTTCGGGTTTCCGGGATTCCTTTTGCGCGTCGTCGTATTTGCGGAC
>JBEKSF010000135.1:0-17259 GCA_049517295.1 Verrucomicrobiota bacterium | reverse complement strand
CCGTTGCCGTCGTACTGAAAGACGACGTTCGTGGCCACATTGACCGTCACCGTATTGGTGGCCCGCCGTCCGTAGCTGTCCTGCGCGACTGCTGTGTAGGTCGTCGTCAGTGGCAGGCCCGCCGCGGCGAACGTCGCGTCCAAATATACCGCCGCGTTTGAGGTGTTCACGGTCACATTGGTGGCCGGTGATGTTGTCGTACCCACGACCGTCAATGTGCCACCGTTGGTGTTGGTCGTCAACTCGTTCACCGAATTGACCTTGAAATTCTCAATCAGCGCATTGTTCGTCCGGTAACTGAGGTTCCCCGCCGAATCATAAACGTAATGAAGCTGTTCATTGGATCGCGCCGCCCCGCCGCTGACTTCGGATGCCTGATCGGCGATGACCTGCCCGATCGGGTCATACGCGTAGCTGGCGGTGTTTTCGCCGCCCCGCGTCACGTTGGTCCGCTGGTTGCCGACATTGTACCCATACACGCTCGAATCCAAATTGCTGCCGCTGCTGCTGTAGAGCCACGTCCCCAACATCCGGGCATTGCTGTCGTAGGTGTTGGTGATGAAAGCCCCGTTGGGCAGCGCCAACTTCGCGACCAACGAGGAGGCGGATGCCGTCCCCGCCAGACCGGCGTTGTAGGCGTACGCGAACGTCCCGGCGGGCGAGGTGACGTCGGTCATCCGCGCGGCCAGGTCGTAACCGTAGCTCTCCAGGCAATCCGAGGCGTTGGGCTGCTGCAAATCCAGCCCCGTTCGCCGCCGCTCGGTGTAGGTGTAGGTGATCGTGTCGCTCGCCCACGGCCCGCTCTCCGACGCCAACTGCCCGCCCGGCGTGTACGTAAACGCCGTCGTCCCCACCCCGTCCGACATGCTGGTCAACTCGTTGATGTTGTCGTAAGAAAACGACAACGGATGGTTGGTGGGGTAGCTAACACTGTTGCTGGGGTAGGTAACACCGGTCAAGTTCCCGACGGCGTCATATCCGTAAACGGTGTTCCCCCTGGCGATGCTCCAGCGGTTGGTCAGCCGGCTGTCGGCATCATACTGGTAGCTCAGAATGTTTGTGCCGGTGGCATCGACCTTGTTGGTCACGCGCCCATACAGGTCGTATCCCCACTGTGTGACGTTGCCCTTCTGGTCAGTCAGGCTCGTCAAATCCCCGGCGGGGCTGTACCCGTACTCCGTCCCGTTAGAGAGCGCGTTGGTCTCCGCGGTTTTCCACCGCTTGGCGTTGTAAAAGTAATGCGTGGCGTTGGTCAATTGGTTCGTGTAGGCCGTCAACCCAAAGGGCGAATACCCGAACTGCTCCACCCCGCCGCCCGGGTAGGCCCGCGTCAGCGTCCGCCCCAGCTTGTCGTACGTCATCGCCACGGCAACGCCGTTCTGATCAACCGAGTTGGTCACCCGGTCGTCAATGTCGTACGCCCGCGCCAGGACCTGCCCCGCCACGTTGCTGACGGCCAGCAATAGCCCCTGGTTGTTGAACCAGTTCGTCAGGCTCACTCCCGCCCCGTCCGTCCGCACTACCAACTGCCGGATCGAGTTATAGGTGTCGAAAAGATCGTACCCGTCCGGATACAACGTTTCCGTCACGTTGCCCTGGTTGTCATGCACAAACTCCGTCACTTGCCCCAGCGCGTTGGTGATCCACGCCACCCCGCCGCAATCGCAATATCCGTAGTAAGTCGTGTGCCCGTTGGCGTCCGTCGCCGAAATCTTCCTCTCGATCACGTCATACGCGAAAGAATTCGTTTTGCCGAGCCGATCCACCACTTGCACCAGGTCCAGGTTGCTGTATGTGTAAACGCTGCTCGTCCCGTCCGGATAAGCGACCTTGATCAACCGCTCCAGGTTGTCCCAGCTATTCGTCGTCGTCAGGTTCCGCTCGTCGGTGTGCGCATAGACAAGGTCATTGGTATAGGTGTAGCTGTTTGTTCCAAAATAGACCCCGTTGGTGTAACTGTACGTCATCGAAAGCCGGTTGCTGGCGTTGTAAATGTTCGTCGTGACCAACCCGGTAGGCTCCGTCACACTGGTTAACTGCTGGTTGGTGTTGCGGGTGTAGGAGGTCACATCTCCCATCGCATTGGTGAAAAACAAGAGCTGATGGTTCGTATAGCCGTAGCGGTTGGTGGAGACGCCGTCCGCCGCGATGAATTGCAGCAAATCCACCCTGTTGGTCGAATAGATGTATTTGTTGGTGCGCAACAGCACCGATCCGCCCGACGAATACGTGCTGATCACGTTAGTGCGGTTGCCCCACTGGTCGGTCAGATACATTTGATACCACTCCGAGCCGTCCGGCAGCACCTTGATCACCATCGAGGGAAAGGCGCTCGTTCCCTCCTGGTTGAAGTCCGGTTTTCCAGGGTAATCCCACCACGTCATTTTCCCTGGGGTCACCCCGTCCGGGCTGGGTAGCCGCTCCATCGAGAGCGAGAAACCTTGCGAGGTTTGGTCATCCTGATTCCAATGCCGCATGCGCCCATTGGCGTAATCGTTGCTTGTCAGATAGTTTGTTGTCAGGTCGTCAAAATTCCACGATGGGCCGCTGGCCAGGAAACTGGCCGAAAGATTCTCGAATTGTTCCCGATTCCAGTAAAAGCTATTGGCCAAATTCATGTAGTCGTTCGCGCCGGGATTGTTCCAGTCTGGATTGTCCAGCGTGCTGCCTGGCCCGCTGGTGGGCCGATTGGTTGGCACGTTGCTGGTGTTCGTATAAACCGGCGGCGCGCCGTTGAATTGCGTTCCCATGCAATACAGAAATAGCTCATGCCCATTATCAGGCTCCGTGACCACGCAGTACTGGTACCCCACGTCAGCGCCGCTGGCCCAATAATTGCTGATCGCGAACGACGTCGTGCCGTAGGGTGTCACCATGCCCGTCACCAATCCTCCGGCCGGGTCCGTGTAATTGAATGCCGTCGAATACCCTTGGGCATCCACGATATTGGTCAGGTTACAAGGATGATAAGAATCACTATCGGGCTCGGTATTTGTGTCGTACGAAAACCGGACCGAACGCCCAAACGGATTTGTAATCTGACTGAGCAGGTTACTCGTGGTCGTGTAAGGATTCCACGTGTAGGAAAACGTGTTCGTGTTTCCATCACAATCAATGACATACTGAAGCAGAAATGTATTCGTGTTATAAACGAACGTCGTCACCCGCCCAGCCGCATCGATTTGTTTTGTCAGCAGAAAGACGTTGCTTCCATACCATTCGGTATAGAGTCCATAGACGTCTTTTGCCCCGGAAGGGTAGAGCAGATCATATTCGGTGACCGCGCCGGCGACGTTGGTGATCGACAGCAAACGTGTGTTGGAGTAGTACTCTGGCGCCGTCCCGTCAAAGGTGAGAAACCCCTGCGACCAGCCGGTATAGTTGGTGTACATCCTCAACCCACCCCCCGGCGGATAAAGAACCACCCCATCCATGGTCACTTCAAGGGCGGATACCCACGATGCCTCCCACCCTGCGGTAAAGGAACTGCCGTAATTCGGATAGTAACAAGACAGGGCATACTCATTCGCTGGGTCTTGATGATAGTATATTCTAAAGGACATTCGTCCGCCGGCGGCCGTTTGATACGCCAATGGTTCGTCCGTGATCCAAAGGGCTACATTGGGCTCGCTTACAGTCCAGTTTGGCATTCCTCCGGTGCATTGTCCGCAACCGCCGGGACTTTCCCCGAGCGGCCCAAATCCGCCACCCCCGCCACTGCCGCCACTTCCGCCAGGTCCGCCAAATCCTCCACCTCCGCCACCTCCACCGCCTCCGCAACCACAGGCGTTCGTGCATGGGGGAGCGGGACTTGGCGGACTTGGCGGACCTGGCGGTCCTGGCGGCGGATCCCAGTTGTTGCCGGGCCATCCTTTTCCGTAAATCCCCGCACACTCCGCCGTCGTCAAACTTCGCCAGCCAGACGGCCTGCTTTTCGCCGGAACCAGAAATTGCCCGCTCGCCTCATGGTTGATCGCGTCCGCGCTCAGCCACCGGCTCAACCGGAACGTCGGGTCCACCACCCGAAACATGTCCCCTCTTTTCTCCGTGATTGCCGCGTAATGATTCTCTTTCCAATGCACCACCGACGGTGCCACCAACTCGTCGCCCGACGACCTCTCCACAGCCACCAAATCGAAACGATTCGATGCCGCCACCGCCAACAACTCCGCCATCGAAAACCCGCTCTCCGGCGATGGCAGCCGGACGATGTCCTTGAAGTGATTGGTCCCGTAAAGCGCCATTCCCACAGCGTTCAACGCGAAGGTCCCGCACCGATACGAATCATCGGGGTGCTCGAGCATGTGCCGGTAAGCGTGTTGCAATTGGGTGTAGTTATTCCGGAAGACACCCTCCATCGCCCGGTCCTTCGTCTCGTCAAGCAGACTCTTCATCGTATCCGTCCGGCCCAAGCTCGCCAGCAATTGCAGGCGCTCGGTCAGCGCCTTGTCTGCCTCCCACTTGCCCTTATGGTCTGCCAACCCCTTGGTCGCGTTCCACGCCGCTTCCCATTGGCTCAACGCCAGCGAAAAATAGCCCGCCCCCCGGTAATATTCTCCCAAATGATTCTCCACCGATGCTCCCCACGGCGACGCCGGATGCGCCTTTAGGAAACCCTCCAAGCTCGCCGCCATGTCCGGCAGCTTTTTCATCTCTCCCTCCCCACCCAGCGCCTCCCACAACTCCCGCGACTCCATCTCGCTTGGTGCGGTCTCTCCAACCCAAACCAGCGGCGGCGCGAAAAACCGTCCGAGCCGGACTTTGTCCGTATAGCTGGACTGTTGCACGTCGGCCCGCGCCTGCAAAACGCACAAGACCGCCAGCGCGATGGCCAGACCCGGCGTCCGTCGGAACATTTTCAAAGCGATTGATTGCGCACTCATGGTATCTCCCTTCGATTTCGTTGTTGGATTTGTTGGGTGTTTATGGGACCTTTGAATTGTTCACTGGTTGCGTAATGACGACAGTAAGCCCCAAATCCCCGGCCACCTGCCAGTCGATCTCCCCGGAATCCACGAGTCCGTTCCCGTTGGCGTCCTCCAGGTAGTCCGGAATCCCGTCACCGTTGGAATCGATCGGCAACCCGTTGGTTACCGCCACGTAATGGAAGCCAATGCTGACAATGTTCGTCCCTTCGATGGCGTTGTTCGTTGTGACGGTATAATGGTAAAGTCCCGCCGCCGGCGCGGATTGGCTCCCGGCATGGATGAGCGAGAGGTTCGTGGGATAATAATTCACCCCGAGCGCACCGGTCTGATAGGCTGGGCTATTGGACAGGATGATTTCGTTGTTTGTGGGCAGCAAAACACCGTTGTTCGTCGTCACGTAGGCATTGTTGCTGCAAACGTCAATGACGGAACCCGATTGCAAGGTGATCGGAACAGTATCGAATAAATTGTCGCGAAATGTCCACGTGCCACTCTCGGTGTGGACAATCTTCACCTCTCCATCCAGAAACAGGGTGTTGAAAAACGAGTTCGACGCGCTTCCTAGGCCGCGGTCACTGACAGTCGTGTTGACTCGGCGGTACAGAGTGTTGGTGCTCGAAAGAGTTGGCCCCCACCCAAAAATCGTCCCATTGAAGAACTGGCAATTGTCGATTCCCACAGGGCAAGCGTATCCTTCACCCTCGATTTGACCGGCTCCTCCTAACGCTGACCATTCAGTAAAAGCAAATTGCGCCGTCGATGTGTCCGCCTGCCACGGGGTCATAAAGGACCCGGCCCAGGTCGTGGTTTCCCAATCTGTATTGGTCAGCGCTTGTTCTTGAACGATATTATACCGCACAAGATAATTGGGGCTTGTCGCCGTTCCCCTGCAATTAAAGGTTCCGGTTGAGTAGAGAGCGATACCATATTGAACCCCATAGGTCCCCACTGCTGTTCCTGGGAGGACGGTCGCTGCGGCGTTGGATATGGCGATTGAAACAAGGTAGTCCAACGGATAATAGTGATAGCCCAAATCCGGAGTGTCAGTATCCCGTTGCGCCTGCGGGAAGAAAATATAATTGGTCGTGAACCATGATGGTGGATAAAGCACCGGCGGATAGGTGGTTTTTTGGCCGAGATCGGCCAAAATTGCGCCATCCACGTTGGCCGTTCCGGCATCGCGAAAGCCGGATCCGTTGGCCAGATAAAAGCTGCCCGCTCCAACAGTTTGGAAGGGGTACGAGCTACTGCTCATAATGTTGCCGCCAAAGGTTGGGCTGCTGTAAAAGCCGTTGTAGTTTCCATTGAACGAGAATGTTAGGTTGGCCAGGTTCGTCACCTGGGAGAAGAGGCAGTTCGTGAAATTGACACTTAGCCCATTTGTGCCTCCGGAGCCAATGTTGGCGATATACTGGATTATGCTGCACGTGAGGTTCTCGCCGTTGATGGTGTTACCTGTACCGTCGATATTGTTAAAGGGACAGTAAACATAGGCGAAAAGGGTATTTTTGACTGTGACTTGTGATGCGTCGCCGACAGAAACCCCGTTGGAGCAATTGATAAACTGTGAATCAACAATCGACTGCGTACTTCCGGGGTTTATAGTGATGGCTTGACTGGCGTAAGAAATCCGGACATTTGTTATCGCCAGGGAGACGACCCCGGCGTTCAGGGCTGGGTTGGCATAGTAATTGACAGGATTTCCGGTCGAACCCGTAATCGTATCGCCCACCGAATTGTCGTCTTTGGCCGTGAACACGATAGGACGATAAGGTCCGTTCACAAAAAGAATATTCGCGTTCTGTGCGCCTACGGATGCCGCGATCGATGCCCCGTTCGTGTACTTGATTACTGCACCGCCCTCAAACGTATTCGTTCCATATAACGTAAGCGCGCCGCTGATATAATATGTCGTATCTCCCTGAAAGATGTAATTTGTAAGACTTCCGGTGAGCAATGTGTAATCGATGACAAAACCCGGCCGCACGGGAACCGCTTGCGCCACCCTGATCTGGCCCAACCGAGTTGACCTTGCGGCCTGTCGCTCCAAGAGCGATTTCAGCGAGGCGGTGCGCCGGACATTTCTGCCGGGTTTACTGATGGACGAGTGCAACGGCAAGGTTTGCAGCAGATTGCTGATGGCGGAGTATGGCACGCTTTCCGTCAGAGCCACCGTCCCGTCAGTCAGAGGCACCCACTGTTTGGAAACCTCCACCTGCTGCGGTCCATTGCCGGTCACGGGCGTCAGAAATGCGGTTCCCTGGCCCATCACCATATCGCCAAAGTCCAAAAGCACATCATCGTTCACGCCGTCGGTCTGGATGGTGGTTATCTGCGGTGTTGGCGCTTTGAGAAATCTCGTAATGACGTTCAAAAAGGTCGTGGCAGGGTTCAGTCCATAATTTGACGGGGATGGGGGCTGCTCCCGCAAGACAATATTCTGTTGAAAGCCATCTAGTGTGTAAGTGGTTTCAATATCAGCATTTAGGCCGTCAAACGCATTTGTGTATATGACCTGGTTTGCGCCCACGACAAGGCCCAAAGAATTCTCAACGGGCGCGATCAGGACATTGGTGCCCGACGCGGCGTCCCAATAACACAGCCCATAGACGCTGCTGGAGAATTGCTGCCCGCCGGGCGTCGTCAACTGCACCGCGCCCCCGGAGGCATTGGCGTTGGCTGCCCACGACACCTTGTGCGCCCCTTGCGCCGCCTGCGCCCCCGTGGCGGTCAGGTCAATCTCCTCCACCGAATCCACATACTGTCCGTTGGTGAGATAGCACAACCCAGTCCTCAACTCCGTGTAAGAGTGAACGTTGGTGAACACGACCCCCATCTCGTTGGTACTCAAAACCGTGCTTTCCCAAATCTTTGAGTGCGGCCCGCGTTGGACGCAGATGTAATCACCGGAATCCGCAATGTCTGTCGCTGTCGTCGAGGATGTCTGTGCCTGTCCGAGAGTGGAACCCGCCGCCAGCGCCAAAAAGCTCAAATACAGGCCACGGCTCCTTCTTATCTTTGTATTCATAATCTTAATCCTTCCCTGATTTTACTTTTCATCAGTAATCTCTTAACTGCTCGAACTCTCGGTTTCAGAATCGGTTGTTTCATTCGACAGCAACCGCCGCCTTCCATTACACATATTTTGCCTGAACAATGACAACATTTGTTCAGGCCATCCCAATTGAACACACGGCGTGAAGTCCGTCTATAAGCGTACTTGCGTACGCGGGGGCGATGTGGTACAAAAGCGATTGGTGCTGGGATCATGCTCCCCAAACAAACAACGGCATCACCGTCAACCCCACTGGAAAAGGTGGGGGACGGACTCGGCGCGATGCGCCGGGCGGTGATTCTCGCCGACGCCGGGGGAAGGATTTCCTGGTTGAGTGAATTGGCGCGGGCCTGGTTGACAGAATTCTTCCCGGAATTCCTTGAAAGTACAGGGGAACTTCCATTGAAATTGAAGATGTGGCTGGAGCAAAGCAAGCGATTCGCCTCAGCCGTACGTCCGAGTCTTACCCAATTGCAAACCCATGCGGTGGCGGGATTTCGGCTCATCGTCTATTGCGCAAATACCAAGGACGGTTCCCTTGTCATTGCGATGGTGCGCGAGCGCCTTGGCATCGAGCCGGCAACGGCGCGCGCCTTGGGCCTTACCAAGCGCGAGGGGCAAGTGCTTTTCTGGATTTCTGAAGCCAAGACCAACCCGCAAATTGCGGCCATTCTCGGTATCAGCACCCGCACGATCCACAAGCACACCGAGCGCATTTTTGCCAAGCTCGGCCTGGAAAACCGGCTGGAAGCGCAACGCTTCGCCTGGGAGTTGCGAAGAATCTAAGATAGACCCGAGCGCTGCGCAGACCAAATGGAAAAGGCTCGTCCATTTCCAGCTTTTCCCCATTTGTGATTTAACCCCCTTCCCATCAACGCCTTCCAGTGTTTCCCGCCGGTTCATTTTTGCGGTTTTCCCAACTTTTCGCGCCCAACCCTAAAAAAACTTCAAAAACCCTTGACATTCCCATCATAATGTGGGACGTTGAATGTCGGCGGGCCTGCTTGCCTGCCGCGCCGAAGCCTTAGCCAAGGCGGGTTCTTTGAAATATCGGGAAGTGACGCCACCGCCTCGTTTCAAGTCAAGGCGAGTCAAGGTCAGTCAAGCCGGGTCAAGCCAAGTCAAGGCCAGCTTGCCGCGCCGTAATCGGCGGCGGAGCCGCTTCATAACCTGCTCATAATCATAATCTTAATCGTAATCCTTAATCCTAATCGGCCCCCTTTCCCAACGCCCCAAAGTCAAGGTCAGTCAAGGCGAGTCAAGGTCATAGCAGGTGAGTCAAGTTATTCGTCATTCCCCTGCCAAACATTCCGCTGCCCTATTCCCATGATCCCAACCCCAAAATCCTCAAAAACCCCAGCAATTGCTGCTATTTGCGACCGTTTGCTGCCCTTTGCTTCCGCCCCACCGCCCGCACGGACTGCCCGATGGCTCCCCGCCCTCTTGCGCCCTTTCAAATCCTCCAATACGGCTTGGAACTGGCGGCGATTTGCTCGAACAACTCGCGCACGCACGCCGGGATTTCCTCCATCGCCTCCGCGATTCGCGCCCCCAGGCGGCTGTCATACTCGCCAATGCGGAATTGCGACAACAATTCGCTCAATGCCTTCTTCTGGTCCGGCATCGTGCGCGCCGGATCCAGGCGCGTTTCCAGTTCGGCGGCAGACAGCGTGATGGCCGGAAAGGCCCGCAGAAGCGCTCTCGGGTCCAGCAAGTAGCCTTCCAGTTCCGGAAAATCCGTCGTCACGACCTGCTCGGGTGGGATCTGCAATCGTTCGACAATCGTTTGCCGTGTCCGGCTGGACATCTCGCTGCCATTGCCGAAGACGGCGAAGACCAGCGTATGGACGAAATTGCTCAACGCGATGCGGGCGTTGGCGTAATAATTCAGCGTGCAGGCCCCCTCGGCATCCAGGAATTGCACCTTGACGCGGAAGTCGAATTTCCTGGCCCAGGCCTCGAAGATCGGCACGTGGTCGGCCTCCTCCACAAAGACAATCGCTTCGGCCTCGAAGCTGAACGACGGCTTGACGCCCAATTGTTCGATGACCTCAAAGGCCTCGTCCGGCGTGACCGACGCCGCCACTGTCGATTGTTCCGCGTCCCGCTCCACAATAAACAGGGAGGAGAGCGGACAGGAGGCGGCGATGGCGGTGGAATGTGTCGCCACAAAAAGCCGTTTGCTTTTGGCCTCCTCGCGCAGGAAGTGAAACAGGCCCAGTTGCGCCTTGGGATGGAGGTAGGTTTCCGGTTCCTCGATGCAGACCCACGCGCCCGGCTTGGCCAGGATCACTTTGGCGACAATGGCCACGACCGAGCGCGTGCCGAAACTCATCTGGTTTATCGAATAGACCAGTTCTTCGTCGGCCTCGTCGATCAGCCCCAGCGTGGCCTCGTTGTGCGTCGTGGGCGTGTAAAGTTTGCCCAGGTGCGGCACCAATTTCGACACCTCCGATTCGATTTTGCGGAATTGCTTGGGCTTGTTGTTGTAGAGCCAGTGCAACACGTCCGGCAGGTTCGACACGTCCGGCGCCAGCACGTGCTCGCCGAGGATCGGAGAGGAAGTGGGCATTTTGCGCAACGGATCGGCCCACTCCAGATTGGCGAATTGCTGATAGACCGCGTCCGCCAATTCATAAGAAACGGGCTGCGCGCCGGGGGCGTCGGGCCGGCCCAGGCGCAAACGAAAGGGTTGCGCCGCCTCCGCCTGGGTTTCGATCATCAACGGCTCCGACGGCAATTCCCCTCCGCAACGCTTGCAGAGGGTTTCCAACTGGCCGCACGAGACATCGAGGCTGTGCGGCGTCCCCTTGATCGTATAAATCACGAACGGGTTGCCGCCCGCCACGTTGGGCGTGGAAAGCTCCTCGCTGAATCCTTGCAAGCCTACGGTGACCTTGAGAGTCAAAACGGAGAGGAAACTCGAACTGACAACCGCCGGGGCCGACAGGTGGGGATTGCCGGCGAAGAGACGGTGGACGATGACGAGCCGCTTTCTTGGAGTCGGAATAAAGTCGAAATGAAACTCCATCGAATCCTCCGCCCGTTTGCGATGGATGACATCGGCAAGGCTGTTGCCGCGCGCCGCCACGGCCCGCTCCATGCTGCCCGCGGCTTCTGAAAGAAACTTGAAAGCGTCCAGGCAATTGGATTTGCCCGCGTTGTTCCGTCCCATGAGCAGCGCGATGTTGTTCAGGTCGTTGAACTGGATTCGCTTGATGCTCTTGTAATTGCTGACCGCGGCGCGCTTGAGACTTAAGTCAATCAGTTCCATCCACTACGCCTTACATAGAGGTTTTTGCGGAAGTCTCAAGGGGATTCGACAGGTGATTCGTCAGCGCCCCGGGGGCGGGGAGGTTTCCGCCCGGATCGATGGCACTGCCCGCTTATTGTCTGAGCCGGTTCTCAGCCTCGAACGCCTAATGGGTTTTCCACCACAGGAGCAGGAGACAGATGCCCGTCAAGCCGCCCAACGGAACCCACACGTAGTCCAATGGGTGCCAGCGGCGCCGGTATCCAAACTTATTGGGGCGAAACAACAGGCCGATGCCAATGGCATAAGTCACCAGAAAGCAGATTACGTCCCACACGACCGGTTTGGACAACGGCGTCATCAGCTATTTCGATGTAGATCAGGCTGCTCAATTGGTTGCGCCCGCCCGCATTCTAGAGCGAATCGTACACTTTCGGCTCTGCATTGTCTGCGAGGGGAATCCCGTTTCGCGTGTAGTGCGCTCCCTGACACCGGCCCCTCCGCCCGGCCCCTGGGCTACTCCCCCTTGCGCACTTTGGCGGGGACTTTCTTTTTGTAGGGGGAATGGAGATTGAAATAAATCCCGCACAGCGGCCGTTCCTGCTCGGTCTGGCTGAGAATGATCGTCACTTGTTTGTCCAGGGCGATTCCATGGCGCAGATGCGGGCCGCGGCTGACGTAGGCCCTGATCGCCTTGTCCAGCAGCGACACCAGCGCCTGGTGGCACTCTTCGGGCGTCTTGTCGATGCACACCACGTGCGTCTCGTAAGCCTTGAGAGCTTCCGCGATCTCAGCCTGAAATGTCTCGACTGTCAAATCCATTTTCTGTCGGCCCTTTCGCACGCGGCGAGGCGCGCGGGCCTAAAATAGCGCTGCCAAGCCGTATCATAGTCGCTCCTTCTTCCACCGCCACTTCAAAATCGCCGCTCATTCCCATGCTCAAGTGCGCCAGGGGCGCGCCCAGCAGTTCTTCGCATTGCGCCTTCAACTGCCGCAATCGCGCAAAAACCGGACGCACCTTCTCCGCCTCGCTCACGAAGGGCGCCACCGTCATCAGCCCATGCACTTCTATCTTCGGCAGCCCGTTGAGTTCCTTTAACTCGGATAGAACTTTTTCCGGCGCGTAACCGAATTTGCTCGATTCTCCGGCGACATTGACCTCCAGGAGCACCGGCATCGTCTTGGCGGATTTCTCCGCCCATTTGTTGATCTCGCGCGCCAGCGCCAGGCTATCGACGCTCTGGATCATCTCGAAAAAATGCACCGCGTCCCGGCACTTGTTCGATTGCAAGTGGCCGATCAGGTGCCAGTGCAGCCGGCCGGGGCATTGGCCCATTTTCGCCCGGCCCTCCTGCACGCGGTTCTCGCCAAAGACCTCCAGGCCCAATTCCGCCGCCGCGCACACCACTTCCGCCGGATGCCCCTTCGACACCGTGACCAACATAACCGAGCCGGCGTCGCGTCCCGACCTGGCGCAGGCCAGGGCGATGCGCTGGCGCACGCTCTTCAAGTTGCCGGCAATATCCATAAAACCAGGGCTGGAGCGGCCGGATGGGCCTTCAGCACAAGCCCGCCGTTTCCTCAAAGCCGCGGAGGATGTTCAGGCATTGCACCGCCTGGCCGCTGGCCCCTTTGGCAAGATTATCCAGCGCGCTCATCACCATCAACCGTCCCGTGCGCCCGTCCAGCCGCCACGCGATTTCAATGACATTGCTGCCGGCGACGTTCTTGGTGTCCGGCAGCGATTTGTCATCCAGCAGCCGCACAAACGGCTCTTCGCCGTAGGCTCCCTGGTAACAACCGGTGATTCGATCCGCAAGCGCCTCCATCCCGCTTTCGCTCTCGAACTGCCCTTCCGGGGAAAGGTAGAGCGTCGTCACAATGCCGCGGTTGATCGGTATCAAATGCGGCGAAAACTGAATGACCACCGGACGGCCCGCCGCCAAGCCCAGTTGTTCCTCCATTTCCGATAAATGCCGGTGCTTGGGAATCCCGTACGGCCGGGCGCTCTCGTTGCACTCGGCAAACAGGTACTCCAACTCCGCTTTCCGCCCCGCCCCGCTCACCCCGCTCAGGCTGTCGGCAATGATGCCCGTGCTCTTGACGATTCCCTCCTTCAGCAGCGGCAGCACCGGCAGCAACACGCTGGTCGGGTAGCATCCCGGCGCCGCAATGAGCGACGCCCCCTTGATCTTGGCGCGATAAACCTCCGGCAGGCCATACACGGCTTGTCGCAGCAACTCAGGCGCCGGATGGTCGTGGCCATAAAACTCCTTGTAAACGGCGGGGCTTCTGAGGCGGAAATCGGCGCTGAGATCGATCACCTGGCAACCCAGCTTCAGGAGGGGGGCCGCCAATTCCGCCGCCACGCCATGCGGCAGGGCGAGAAAAACCACCTCGGCCGCTTTGGCCAAAAGCGCGGCGTTGGGCTCGCTGAAGCACAGGCCCTTGGCCCGCGGTTCATTGGCATACTTGGGAAACACGCGCGCCACCGTCTGCCCGGCGTATTGCCGCGAGGTCACCGCCGCCAACTCCACCCGCGGATGGCGCAGCAACAGCTTGACCAGCTCCTCGCCCGAATACCCCGAAGCTCCCACGATCGCCACTTTCGTTTGATTTGTCATGTCCTCACCCTAAATAACTGTCCCGCCGCCCGACATGCAAGCGCGATCCGGTTCACGGCCGGGCAGGGTGAATTCACGAAGGCAGGCAAGGGCGGAATTGAAGAGGGGTCGAATGCGCCCCGCGCAAGTGGCGGCAAAGGGTCGCAATTATCAGCAATCATTGGCGTTTTTGAGGATTTTTGGTCTTTGAGGCTTTGCGTCAAGGCGCGCAAGCGGCTTGGGGCGCGGGGCGGGGGTCTGTCGTTCATAAAATGAGGGGAAAGAAAAAAATAGTGTTAATAGTTTAGCA
This sequence comes from Verrucomicrobiota bacterium, assembly GCA_049517295.1. Classification (GTDB taxonomy): domain Bacteria; phylum Verrucomicrobiota; class Verrucomicrobiia; order Limisphaerales; family Palsa-1400; genus JBEKSF01. Next base: position 3,110 of record JBEKSF010000135.1, on the reverse strand, counting down.
GTTGTCCTAATGCTGGCGCAGATGGATAAGATTATCTTATTTTTGCGGGTTGCGGGACCGGAGGTCTGCCGTAGCGGGCGCGATGAACGCAAGGCGTTGAAGGATAGGTTGATGGAAATTATGCAGCGCGGGGTGCGGCGCACAGTGATGAGCGCAAAGCGGGGAGTTGAGGAGAACGAGGAGCCGTTGGGCGGCGGGCCGGCGGGTTGAATCTCTTCAACTCTATATGGGGAAATTGGCAAAAGCGGTCCCCCGGGAAGAAGGGGACGGAAAAGGGTGAGGCGGGCGGTTTGGGCGCCTGCTTGATCGACCCTCGATTTTCCCAATAAGGGCATCATCCATGCCTTCACGCGCAGGAGTTGATCACATTTTCACAAGGGGGAAAAACCGACTGGGGGAAAAAGCGCGGAATTTTTGAAGATTTTTTCTGAGGCAGGGATTGGCCGCAAAAGGGCGCAGCCCGGCAAGCCGCAACCAAAGACGAATTGGCCGCAAAGGAACACAAGGATCACAAAGAGGGCTGGGTGAAGAGGTCACAATCCGTTGATGAAAAGGGGCTTGTGAATAAACGGGCGAGAGTGATGAACACTTGCTCCCGTTGGTTTTGCGCCGTTTTCATGGGGGCGGCGTGGGCGAGGGTTTCCAATTGAAATGCCAGTAAAGGCTCCAAAGGGAGTTCAGTTTGACCAATTGGGCGTGGCCGTCATCGAAGCCCACATTGATCGCGGCCGCGTTAGGGAGAAGAAAGGGATAGGGGACGGTCCCGTTGACGAAAGAGGTGGCGGTTTTGCCGCCATGCCGCCAGATCGTGCAACGCTGCATGCCGATTATACCAACAGATTCTCCTTGGGACAGGTCTGGTGCAGGGGAGTTGGGCTCGATCGGCCATTCGTTCAACCAAACCGCATCATTGAAGAACGGGGTTTGCGCCGGGCGTTGAACCAACGTTGGCTTGGTAAACACAAACTGAGGGTTGCTGGTCACTTCTGAGGGGGGGGGGCCGACCCAGGTCGAAATGGTCGTCGTGATGCTTGGATCATAGGAGAACAGCCAGCCATTCATGCTGTAGCTGCCGTTAACCGGCGAGGTCGTACCCGGGGGCCAGTAGTACCACCCGACCGAAGCACTTCCAGCCATGCTACCGCCGGGATTCTCTTGAGAAGTAGTGCGAGTCGCGGGGCAACCAAGAAGACCACTTGTCGCTCCGTAGGGACTGAGGCTTCCGACCCAGGAATCCAAGTCGTTTGTATCGACGCAGAGAATCGTTTGCCCGGTGTCATCCATGTACATCAGGCCGCTGGCGGTCAATTGTTTGAGGTTGCTCACACAATTGACGTCCTGTCCGTGATGTTTGGCAATGGCCAGCCCGGGCAGGAGAAGCGCGGCCAGAATCCCGATGATGGCAATGACCACCAGCAACTCAATGAGCGTGAACGCTCTGGACTCGTGGTTTCGTCGATTCATGTTTGGGGGACACGGTTTTTATGGGGGCGGTGTGGGCGAGGGTTTCCAATTGAAATGCCAGTAAAGGCTCCAAAGGGAGTTCAGTTTGACCATTTGGGCATGGCCATCGTCAAAACCCACATTGATCGCCGCCGCATTCGGGAGAAGAAAGGGGTAGGGGACGGTCCCGTTGACGAAAGAGGTAGCGGTTTTGCCGCCATGCCGCCAAATGGTGCAACGCTGCATGCCGGGTATACCAAAAGATTCTCCTTGGGACAGGTCTGGTGCAGGGGAGTCGCTCTCCCTCGGCCATTCGTTCCACCAAACGGCATCATTGAAGAACGGGGTTTGCGCCGGGTGTTGAACGGACGTTGGCTTGGCAAACACAAACTGAGGGTTGCTGGTCACGAATGTGGGGGGTGAGGGTACCCACGGCGAAGTGCTCGTGGTGACGTTTGGATCATAGGAGAACAGCCAGCCGTTGACGCTGTAGCTGCCATTGACCGGCGAGGGGGCACCCGGAGGCCATATATACCACGTCATGGAAGCACTTCCACCCATGGAGTCGGCGGGATATTCCTGAGCGATAGTGTGAGTTGCCGGGCAAAGGAGAAGGTTACTTGTTGCTCCGTAGGGACTTAGGCTTTGGACCCAGGATCCCAAATCGTTGGTATCCCCAGCCACAATCGTTTGTCCGGTGTCATCCATGTACATCAGGCCGGTGGCGGTCAATTGTTTGAGGTTGCTCACGCAATTGACGTCCTGCCCGTGATGTTTGGCGATGGCCAGCCCCGGAAGCAGCAGGGCCGCCAGAATCGCAATGATGGCAATGACCACCAGCAACTCAATGAGCGTGAACGCTTTAAACTGCTGGTTTCCTCGCTTCATGTTTGGGGGACACGGTTTTCATGGGGGCGGCGTGGGTGAGGGTTTCCAATTGAAATGCCAGTAAAGGCTCCAAAGGGAGTTTAGTTTGACCATTTGGGCATGGCCGTCATCGAAGCCCACATTGATCGCGGCCGCGTTAGGCAGAAGAAAGGGATAGAAAACATTCCCGTTGACGAAAGAGGTGGCGGTTTTGCCGCCATGCCGCCAAATGGTGCAACGCTGCATGCCGGGTATATTTAGAGCTTCTCCTTGGGACAGGTCTATTGCAGGGGAGTTGACCTCCGTTGGCCATTCATTCCAGACAATTGCATCATTAAAGAACGGGGTTAGCGCCGGGCGTTGAACGGACGTTGGCTTGGTAAACACAAACTGCGGGTTGCTGCTCACTTCTGTGGGGGGGGGGTCACCCAGGTCGAAATGATCGTGGTGATGTTTGGATCGTAGGAGAACAGCCAGCCGTTGATGCTGTAGCTGCCATTGACCGGCGAGGTGGTACCTGGGGGCCAATAGTACCAGGCAAGGCTCGCGGTTCCAATTCCTTGGCGGTCGAGGACCTCCTGGGTCACAGTGCGAGTCGCCGGGCACAGGAGGAGATTACTTGTTGCTCCGTAGGGACTTAGGCTTCCGACCCAGGAATCCAAGTCGTTTGTATCGACGCAGAGAATCGTTTGTCCGGTGTCATCCATGTACATCAGGCCGCTGGCGGTTAATTGTTTGAGGTTGCTCACGCAATTGACGTCCTGTCCGTGATGTTTGGCGATGGCCAGCCCCGGAAGCAG
>JBEKSF010000134.1:0-18162 GCA_049517295.1 Verrucomicrobiota bacterium | reverse complement strand
CCGACCGGGCGTCGAAAGCATGGGTATAGGTCTGCGGAGATTAGCGGATTTAACTTGGGGTTGGAAACTGTGTGAAAACAACCAGTAAAGTCGATGAAGATCCGTGTAAAGAGCAGGGCAAGCCGCCGCACTCCACATCAGAATGGCCCGTGAGGAGAGCGGTCGATTTTGGAGTGCGGGAGCTTGCTCCCGCTTTCGGATCGAGCGCCAGTTGCCTGGAGAAAAACGGCGGCAAGCCGCCGCACTCCAAAAGGGCTGCACTTCGTCACTCGTGTTTTTCCTCATGTCGCGGCCTGATCGAGCAGGGTTTGGCTGCGCTGGCGGATGTCCCGCTGGAGCGCGTGCTGGCGCCGGATGGCTTCCACCTTTTCCTGAAGCAGGATGGGGAAGACCAGCAGCGGGAAAGGCGTGAACCATGCCAAACTGGCGGCTTCGTTGGCCGCGCGATCCAGGGCCTCGTTGAGTTGCGGGTTGGCGGCGCCGTCCTGCAACTGGACGAGAAGCCGCGCCTTGAGTTGTTCCAACTCAATTTCCGTTGCGCCGCGAAGCGGGACCGGCGGGATGTCGCCGATCCGCAAAAAGGAATCGCGACCGAACCGAGTCTTGTCCTGTCTGTTTCCGTATCTCATTGTTGTCCTTTCAAATGTCATACACCGCAAGGTGCCAAAGTGTTTCAAAAAGCGAAAAACCCACGATTGACTGGCAACCGTGGGTTTCAAAATCGATGTTCTCTAATATCAAAAGATTGAATCCACGTCGCCGTGTAGCCGGGGGCACATCGCACTGGCATGGCCCGAACGGCAAGTCCACAGATTGTTCTGAACTTTCAATGTATTGTTCATTTCAGTTAAAGTCCATTGGATGGACTACACGGCGCGCACCGCCAGCCAGATCTTCTCCCTCGCCCCGCGACGAAGGAGCGGGGAGAGGGTTGGGGTGAGGGGTTGCCTCCTGTCGCCTATCTTGCGGACTTCTCAGTAAAGAACGTTTTAAATCGCCCGGTCGGGGGACCGGGCCTACAGGACGGCGGTTTCCAGGCATTTCCCGCGGGTCTTGCGGCCGGCTACGGCAGGAGTTCCTCGGCGATCTGCACGGCGTTGAGCGCGGCGCCTTTGAGCAGTTGGTCTCCCGCCACCCAAAAGCATAGCCCGTTGTCGAACGCGCAATCTTTGCGCAGCCGGCCCACCTGGCAGTTGTACTTTTCGCTGGCATAGAGCGGCAAGGGGTACTCCTTCTTGTCGGGATTATCCACAACGTCCAGCCCCGGCGCTTTTTTGAGGACGTCCCGGGCAGCCTCGACGGTGACCGGCTTCTCAAATTCGGCGCTCACGGCTATGGAGTGCGCGCGGTACACCGGCACCCGCACGCAAGTGACACTGGCGCGAAAGGCCGGATGATGCATGATTTTCCGCCCCTCGTTTTCCATTTTGGCTTCCTCCTTGGTATAGCCATTGGGCAGGAATACATCCACCTGCGGCAGGACGTTGAAAGCGATCTGATGGGGATAGACCTCCTTGGTAACCGGTTCGCCCGCCACGACCTGGCCCACCTGGCGCTTCAATTCCTGGATGGCCTTGGCGCCCGTGCCGGAAACGGCCTGGTAGCTGGAGGCAAATATCCTCTTGACACCGAAGGCATGGTGCAACGGATACAGCGCCATGAGCGTGATGGCGGTCGTGCAGTTGGGATTGGCGATGATGCCCTTGTGCCAGGCGATGTCGGACGCGTTGATCTCGGGAACCACCAGCGGAACCGCATCGTCCATCCGGAACGCGCTTGAGTTGTCGATCACCACGCAACCGGCCTTGACGGCAATGGGCGCGAATTCCTTGGAGATGCTCCCGCCGGCGCTGAAGAGGGCGATGTCGATCCCCTTAAAGGAGTCCTTGGTCAATTCGCTGACGGCCACGGGTTGGCCGCGGAACGTCAGTTTCTTGCCCGCCGACCTGGCCGACGCCAGCAAGGTCAGTTGGCCGACCGGGAAGTTGCGCTTCTCCAGCGTTTTGATCATTTCGACACCCACGGCGCCAGTGGCGCCGACAATTGCGACATTAGGTTTCGCGTTCATAAAAGGACAGGAGTGTATTCCGAAAAGCCCTGCTGTCAACCGGCGTGGGCGGGCAGCTTGGCCGTATGTTTGCCCGGCTTGGGCGGGGGACGCGGAACGGCCTGGCGCAGATGGGCGATGACTTCCGGCAGGTGTTTCAAGACGTAATCCACCTCCTGCTCGGTATTGTAGATGCCTAGGCTGAAGCGGACGCAGCCCTTGGCGCGGGCGGGTTTGATGCCCATGGCGGTCAAAACATGGGAAGGATTGAGCGAGCCGGTCGTGCAGGCCGAGCCGCTGGAAGCGCAGATTCCCAGTTGATCCAGCGCCATCAAAATCCCTTCCGCCTCCACAAAATCGAAGGCGATATTGCTGGTATTCGGCAGACGCGGTTCCTTGGCGCCAGTGCGGATGGTATTGGGGATGGTGCGCAAAATCGTGCTTTCCAGTCGGTCGCGCAAGGCCCGCACGCGCGTGTTTTCGTCCTCCAAATGGGCCTGGGCCAATTCCGCCGCGCACCCAAAACCGATGATGCTGGCGGTGTTCTCGGTGCCGCCGCGTTTGCCGCGTTCCTGGTGGCCGCCGATGATGTAGGGCTGAAATTTCGCATGGCGCCGGACATAGAGCATCCCAACCCCTTTGGGCGCGTGGAGCTTGTGGGCCGAAAGGGTAAGAAAGTCCACCCCAAGCGCGCGGACATCGATCTTCATTTTGCCGGGGACCTGAGTAGCGTCGGTGTGGAAAGGAACATTGTGGCTCTGGCAAATGGCGGCGATTTCCTCGATGGGAAAAACCATGCCCGTTTCGTTGTTGGCCCACATGACCGAAACCAGGGCGGTGTCCGGGCGGATGGACTGATCGAGCAAATGGAGGTCCAGGAGGCCATCGGCATCGACGGGGACAAAGGTGACTTCGACGCCCTGTTTTTGCAAAAATTCGCAGTGCTTGATAATGGCCGAATGTTCCACGGCGGTGGTCACGATGTGGCGTTTGCCCGGCTGGGTGGCCAGCGCGCTTTGCAGCACCGCGTTATTGCTCTCGGTGCCGCAACTGGTGAAGACGACTTCCTTGGGGTCGGCCCCAATGAGCGTGGCGACCTGCGCGCGGGCGTGGTCGATTTGCCGGGCGGCCTGCGCGCCGAAGCTGTAGGCGCTGGAAGGATTGCCCCAACCATCGCGCAACGACGAGATCATCGCCTCCACCACCTCCGGCGCGACGCGCGTGGTGGCGTTGTTATCAAAGTAATACACTTGCCGATCAATCATATTTGGTGTCCGGGCTAATGGCCAATTCAACACCGGCATTTTACGGCCTGGATTTCAAACCGCAAGCCCCTCCGGCTTGGCGGGCGGGCCTCACCCATGGGTCAAGCCCGGAAAGCTGAATTCTCGAAAAGGGGCCATCAACGTGATTTTCGCCGATGGCCACGCCCAACTGGTCAAACTCCCCCAACTCTGGACCTTCTACTGGCACCGCAACTGGATCCCCGCTCAAGTCATCGGCCCCTGAAATCTTGTTCAAGGAAATCCCGTCCATCTTATTAATCTCGTCAAAACCTCCTTTCCATCAACCTCTTCCGCCTTTTTTCATCTGTGTCAATCTGCGTCAATCTGTGGCTGAAATAAATCTTCAAAAAAAACGCGCTTTTTCCCCCAGTCGGTTTTTCCCCCTCGTGGAAATGTGATCAACTCCTGCGCGTGAAGGCATGGATGATGCCCTTGTTGGGAAAATCGCGGGTCGATCAAGCAGGCGCCAAAACCGCCCGCGCCACCCTTTTCCGTCCCCTTCCTCCCGGCGCGCCGCTTTTGCCAATTCCCCGAGATAGAGTTGAAGAGATTCAACCCGCCGCCCCGCCGCCCAACGGCTCCTCCTTCTCCCCAACTCCCCGCCTTGCGCTCATCACCGTGCGCCGTACCCTGCGCTGTATAAGTTCCATCAACCTCTCATTCAACGCCTTGCGTTCATCGCGCCCGTCGCGGGAGACCTCCAGTCCCGCATCCCACATAAATAAGATACTCTTATCCATTCGCGTCGGCATTAGGACACCTTTTAAACTATTAACACTATTTTTTTCTTTTCCTTCATTTTATGAACGACAGACCCCGTTTCCCTCTCCCTTCCCCGCTCCCCGCTCCAAGCCGCTTGCGCGCCTTGACGCAAAGCCTCAAAGCCGCCACAACAATTACAATTGACAAATTTTCAATGACCAATTCTCAATGCCCGTTCTCGCCAAAGCTTTTCCTCCTCTGTTTGCCTCCTTTCGCTCCTGTTCAAGGTTTTTAGTGCCATCTCCGTCAGCTCTGCCCGAAGCGAGCGTCCCTTTTTGGGACTCCCTCGCACCCCAAAACCCTCAAAAATGCCAATGGTTGCTGATAATTGCGACCCTTTCCCGCCACTTGCGCAAGGCGCATTCGGCCCCTCTTCAAATCCTTCCCTTGCCTGTCTTCGTCAATTCGCGAAACGTGGTCCAGACAAAACCACTTCCTGCTTGACGCGGGCGCCTTCGTCCGCCACCTTGCCCCCGGATCAGTTTTTGAGCGAGTGGCTCGGGACGAGGCGCGCATTGGGAGGCAGCCGGCGCCAAAAGCCATTGCGCGCGAAGATGAACACACTGAAAATCACAACTAAAGTGGGCGCCATCATGCTGGCCGTCGGTTTGTCCGCGGCGAGCGCCACCTCCGAGCCGCCCCGCGTTTACAGTGGCGGGTTCCATGCCACCCTCAAGATCGGCGGAGAATTATACGAGGTCCTGCCCGACAAATTCGCCCAGCAGTTGGACCCCCAGACCATCGTCCTGGAAATCCAGGATGAACCCGTGGCCCAACCCATCTGCACCGTCGAGGACAACCGGCCCTTGCGCCAGGTCAAACTCTCGGCCGGATTCATCGACATTGTCAACCATATTTCTCACGCCAAAGCCATCGACCGCGTTCAGCCCGGTTTCTTCGATCAATACGTCCGCAACCTCGCGCAGGTCTGCTCCGGCGACACCAACGCCCAGCCACCCAACATCGTTGACCCCCGCTATTGGACCGAGGACATCCTCAACGATCAGATGAGTTACTTCAACCAGGCCGTTGGGATTATAGAGGCCATCAATCTGGCCCATCATTACCTGGGGCACTACGCCAAGTACTCGGCCAAGCTGGCCGAGCCGGACGGCAGGAGTATTCCGATCAATAACTATTTGACCCCCGCCGAATGGGCCGCCGCGGTCAAGGCCGGCGTGGTGGACTCGCTCAATTGCGCGCTGACGTGCGAGGGGGCGGTGGCGTTTTTCGAGGCTGTTGACCGCATGCCGCGACGCCCGGCGTGGACGGCCTACTTCGTTCCACCCCAGGAAAACATCAAAGACCTCAACAAACTTTTGGAACGTTACGAGCAGGACTTTTTCCACGGGCGGCTCAAATAGGCTCCCATCCTATTGAACCAGAGTAGAGTGCGGCGGACGAATTGCGCGATGCCGCCGCAGGCCTTGGTCAAGCCTCTCTATACCAGCTTCTGATACAGATCGGTCAATGCCCGCTGGCCGTATTGCGCGGCCAGGACAACCGCCACGATGGCCAGTATGGGGGCAAAGTCGATCCGCCCCGCGCGCAGGGGAATCCACTGCAGGGGCCGCAGCAGGCCGCGCGCGGTGGCGTTGACGAAATTCCACAGGGGCAACTCTCCCAAATAGACGTAAGTATTGACTAGATGCAGCGCCAGCACGGCAACCAGAAAAAACTTCAGCACCAGATACACCACCAGGCCGATCACCACCCCCTGCGCCGGCACACGCCACACCTCCTGGCCGCTGGCGGGCACGATGCCCAGCGCGACCAATAGCGGATGCGCGACGCACCACCCCGCCGCGACGACCAGCAGCGGCAGCGCCAGCTTCAACGCGCCCGGCCATCGGTCCAGCATCCCCAACTGCGCCCGCAGCAGGCGCGCCCCCGTGCTGCTGTCAACCGCCGGCGCGTGTATCGACGAGAGCAGCAGCAGGCAAAGATAAAACACCCACAGCGCCACCCCAAAACTGAAAAACGAATACCACAGCATCCGTTCCAAGATGTCACTGCGGAAGAAAAACGTGGTCGGTCCCAGGGAAATGCACGGTGTCCATTGAATCTCGCCTCCCACTTGCCAATAGAAAAATCCCCGCCCCGCCACCAGCGCCAGCAAGGCGGCCAGATAATATATCCGCGGCCGCGGCGGCCCGGTCGCGCGGAGCGTTCCGACGAGCGAGGCCCCGGGCGCTGGCGCCGCGGGCAAGGGTATCGCCCGCCAATTCAACCACAGGAGCAAACCCGCCACATTCAATATAAAATCGATCAGACTCATCGCGCGGCTCGTGTCGCCTTCGATTGAAAACGGTTGCGCGGGCATTTACAATTTGAAATTGAGGCCATTTCCCATTATCTTGCCGCCGTGATGAATGCCACCACACTGGCCGATCCGATCGTGATCCTGACCGAGAACGCCGCCAACGAAATCCGCGCCAAACTGGACGCCGACCCCGAAGGCGCGGGCAAGGCCCTGCGCCTCTATGTGGAAAAAGGCGGCTGCTCCGGCCTGCAGTACGGCATGGTCTTCGACCACAAACGCGCCGATGACCTGGCTCAATCCTTCTTTGGCGTCTCTGTGTTGGTGGACCCGTTCAGCGCCGATTTCATTCGGGGCTCCGTCGTCGATTTTTCCGATGCCTTGACCGGCGGCGGATTCAAGATCACCAATCCCCGCGCCGCCCAAAGCTGCGGCTGCGGCAAGTCGTTTGAGCCGGGGAGTTCCTGATTCTCGCCTCAAAAGCCGGGCTTGAGAGAAAAACGCCGGCAGAACAGGATTTGGGATTAACTTGTCCTCTGAGCGGCAACGCGGCACGCTGCTCCTGCGTCCATGAGCACGAGCAATCCGAGCCAAACCGGCCGGCGGAACCACTGCTTCGTCACGACCCACTGGTCGGTGGTGTTGAGCGCGGGAGGCGGCGATTCCAGCCGCGCTCCGGGCGATTTGGAAAGGCTTTGCCGAAGTTACTGGTATCCCCTTTACGCCTACGTCCGCCGGCGCGGCTATGGCCCGCAGGACGCGGAGGATCTGACTCAGGAGTTTTTTGCGCGCCTGCTCAAGCACCATTGGCTCGCCTTGGCCGATCGTTCAAAAGGCCGGTTTCGCTCGTTTTTACTGATGGTATTGAACCGCTTTCTAGCCAATGAATGGGACAAAATCCGCGCGCAGAAACGAGGCGGCGGCGTTGGCGCCATTCCGCTGCCGATGGACACCGCCCAAACCCGCTACGCCCGCGAACCGGCCACGACAACCAACCCGGAGAGAATCTATGAAAGGCAATGGGCTCTGACCCTGCTGGACCAAGTGTTAGAGTCGCTCCGCATCGAGTATCAGCAAGCCGGAAAGGCGGCTCTGTTCGACGCGTTGAAGCCGTGTCTGGTGGGCAGCCGCGAGACACAGCCTTACGCCAAACTGGCCGCTTCACTGGCCATGACGGAAGGCGCAGTGAAAGCGGCGGTCTGCCGCTTGCGCGAACGCTATCGCCAACGCCTCAAGAAAGAAGTCGCCCTCACGGTTGCATCTCCAGCGGAGGGCGACTCGGAACTGCGGCATCTGTTTCGGGTGCTTGCCCGCGGATGAGACGATTTTGCCTGTAACCTTCGCCTCGGGATTCTTAGTGAATAGGGTGAAAGGTTTTTATGAATGCCAGTAGAATTTGCCCCAGTTGCCGGCGACCGCTCGCAGACGACGCCCCCCAAGGTCTCTGCCCGGAGTGCCTGCTCAAAGCCGGCTTGGGCAGCGGTGCCAGCATCGGAGAAGAAACCGAGCCGGGGCGCATTCATTTCGTCGCCCCGCTGCCGGAGGAATTGGCCGGGCGATTCCCGCAATTGGAAATCCTCGCCTTCATTGGACAAGGCGGCATGGGGGCAGTCTATAAAGCGCGTCAAAAGCAGCTTGACCGCATCGTGGCGCTGAAGATTCTGCCGCCGGGCATCGGCGACGCGGCCGCATTTGCGGAGCGGTTCGCCCGCGAGGCCAAGGCGCTGGCCAAGCTGGATCATCCGGGCATTGTGACCATTCACGAGTTTGGACAGGCCGGCGGAATGTTTTTCTTCATCATGGAATTCGTCGATGGCGTGAACCTCCGGCAGCTTCTCCAGACCGGGCGCGTGTCGCCTCGCGAGGCGCTGGCCATCGTGCCGCAGATTTGCGACGCGCTGCAGTTCGCCCACGACCAGGGCATCGTCCATCGCGATATCAAGCCGGAGAACATTCTGCTCGACCGCCGTGGCCGCGTGAAAGTTGCGGATTTTGGTTTGGCGAAGCTGGTTGGGGCCGGCGTCGAGCCAGCCACCGAGGACGGAATGGCGCCCGGCTCCATCGCGCTCACCCAACCGGGCAAAATCATGGGCACGCCCAACTACATCGCTCCCGAACAAATGGAACATCCGGAAGACGTCGATCACCGGGCGGACATCTATGCGCTGGGAGTGGTCTTTTACCAAATGCTCACCGGCAAACTGCCCGGCAAACCCATCGAGCCGCCCTCAAAAAAATTTCGGATTGACGTTCGACTTGACGAAATCGTGTTGCGCGCATTGGAGCAGGAGCCGGAGCGTCGATACCAGCAGGCAAGCGTCCTCAAAACAGACGTGGAGAGAATTGAAACCCCGGCCGCCGTAAAATCCGAGCCGGCGCTTTCGCGCGAGGATCAGCAAGCCATCAATGAAGCCGAGTGGCGCAATCCCGCCAACTGGAGTTTCGGATTTTATTTCAGCAAACAGGATTCCCGGATATTGTGGGTGCCAAGCCGGCTTAAAGGGTTTGGCTGGACGATCAACGTGGGGCGCTGGCAGGGCGCCGCCTTGTTGGCTTCGATCATCGTCGGGGTTCCCTTGCTCGTCTTGTTCGCCAGACTGGCAGTCCGACAACCTCACATGCCGTCGGCGCCTCACTTGGGTGTGACCTCCGGCGCTTCGTCGTTGGCGGCATCACCCGTCACGGCGCCCGTGGACGACCTGGGCGCGAAGATCGCTCAACTCCACAAGAAAGGAACCAAAACCGAGGACGTAATTCGAGTTCTGGGCGAACCGGAGAGGTACTTCTGGGGCAATGAAACTTTCGACAAGGGCAACCTGCCTGAGACATTCATTCTCGCTTATCCGCAAGGTGTTTCGGTGTTGATCGCCAAGGGCACGGCCATTGAATTGCGCTGCGAATCGCCAGGCCTTGGCTTTTCCTGGCGCGGGAAGCTGCGTTTGGGGTCGTCAGTGGACGAAGTCCTCGACGCAGTTGGCCGGCCTGCCGAGACCCTGGTGGGCAAGCCGCTGACGTTCACGGCCGGCGTTCTTTACAAGGATATTGATGGAAACAAGGGCGCCTGTTACTACGGCCGTCCGGAGCAGAACGTCCGCTTCTTTTTCTTCGACAACCGGGTGTGCGCGCTATATTTGACATTCGATGTGGACGAGGTCTCCATCGAGCCGTTTCAGGACGTGCGCTCCAAGGACATCAGTGGAATTGATTTGTCCGCCAAACCCGAACTGCCGGCCACACTCACGTTCAATCAAAAAACCGTCTGGCCCGCTTCCATGCCGGCGGGCATTGATCCTGCAAAACTGCTGCTTGACGGGATGAATCCTGGCCTGGGACTCCGTCAGCTTCATCAACAGGGCTGGACCGGCAAAGGCGTCAATGTCGCGATCATCGATCAGCCGCTCTACCAGGATCATCCCGAATTCGCCGGCAAGATCGCAGCCTGCTTTGACGTGGGCTGCAACTCTGAGACCAGCATGCATGGCCCCGCCGTCGCCAGTCTGCTGGTGGGGACCCAATGTGGGGCCGCGCCGGATGCCCGCGTCTATTATGTCGCCGCGCCCTCCTGGAAGGCCGACAGCGCGTATTACGCAAGGGCGCTGGATTGGATCGTGGATCAAAACACCAAACTTCCGCCGGGGAATAAAATCCGTGTCGTCTCCGTCTCCGCCGCCCCGTCGGGTCCCGGTTCCCCTTTCACGACAAACACAGACATTTGGGACCCAGCCTGCGCTCGCGCCGAAAAGGCCGGCATTCTCGTCTTGGACTGCACAGTCCATCATGGCTTCGTTGGGGCGTGTTACTACGATCCCGCCGACCCTGAGAATGTGTCCAAATGCAAATCGGGATTTCCCAGCCGGCCCGGCGGAGGCGCGCGAAGCGGTTTGCTGCTGGCCCCGTCCTCGCGGCGCACCAACGCGGAGGAACCCGCCAAGGGCCAGTTCGGCTATCAATATTGGGGCCAGGGCGGACTGAGTTGGTCCATTCCGTATTGCGCCGGCGTGCTGGCCCTGGGCTGGCAGGAGCGGCCGGATTTGGATGCCGCACAGATGCGCGCATTGCTATTCAAGTCGGCTTACAAGATTTCGGACGGATCGTTGATCATCAATCCGCCGCAATTCATCCGTATGGTCAAGGATTTGCCCTGAAACGCCCTCCATGCCTTGCCCGCGCCCGGTTTCTCCCTGCCAAGTTAGTCCGCTTGACCTCCTGCCTGTTGCCGCTTAGACTTTGCTTGTGCGGGGAGCCGGAACCGGTTGGCTGATGGCTGAGAGTTTTGCGCAAGCAAAAGACCCGTTGAACCTGATCCAGGTAATGCTGGCGAAGGGAAGCGTTTCCATCGTCTGTGCCTATCCGGGGTTCTCCGCCGCCGTATTGACTTATGATCGCGACGCCGAACTCGTTTGAACCGCACAGCACCGATGCGCTGCCCGGCTCCACCAAGGTCTATGTGCCCGGACGCCTCCACCCCGCTCTGCGTGTGCCCTTCCGCCAAATAACCCTGCACCCAACGCAGGGCCGCAACGGTCACGCCGAGGCTAACGAAGCCGTCCGCCTTTATGATTGCAGCGGCCCCTGGGGCGACGAGGCCTTTCTGGGCAGCGTTCGCGACGGCCTGCCGCCATTGCGCGCAGAGTGGATTACCGGCCGCGGCGACGTCGAGCAATACGAAGGGCGCATTTCCCGCTCCGAACCCAACGGCCAGTCTCCGCCTCAACGGCGTCCCTGGCGGGCCAAATCCGGCAAAGTTGTCACGCAATTGCACTACGCGCGCCAGGGCTTGATCACGCCCGAAATGGAATTCATTGCCATTCGCGAAAACATGGGCCGCGAACTCAAGCCGGGCGAACTGTCGCGCCAGCATCCCGGCAACTCCTTCGGCGCGTCGATTCCGCCGGAAATCACACCCGACTTTGTGCGCGACGAAGTGGCGCGCGGCCGGGCCATTATTCCGAGCAACGTCAATCATCCGGAACTGGAACCGATGATCATTGGCCGCAATTTTCTGGTCAAAATCAACGCCAACATCGGCAATTCCGCCGTGGCCTCCGGCATTGACGAGGAGGTCGAAAAAATGCGCTGGGCCATCAAATGGGGCGCCGACACGGTCATGGATTTGTCCACGGGCAAAAACATTCACGCGACCCGCCAATGGATTCTGCGCAACTCCCCCGTGCCCATCGGCACCGTGCCCATTTACCAGGCCCTGGAAAAGGTCGGCGGCAAGGCCGAGGAATTGACATGGGAAGTTTATCGCGACACGCTCCTGGAGCAATGCGAGCAGGGGGTCGATTATTTCACCATCCACGCCGCGGTGCTGCTGCGCTTCATACCGCTGACGGCGCGCCGGGCGACCGGCATTGTCAGCCGTGGCGGTTCCATACTCGCCAAGTGGTGCCTGGCCCATCACCAGGAGAATTTCTGCTACACCCATTGGGAGGATATTTGCGAAATCATGGCCGCCTACGACGTCGCTTTCTCCATCGGCGACGGCCTGCGTCCCGGCTCCATTGCCGACGCCAATGACGAGGCGCAATTTGCCGAGCTAAAGGCGCAGGGAGATTTGACCAAGCGCGCCTGGGCCCACGGCGTGCAGGTCATGAACGAGGGGCCGGGACACATCCCCATGCACCTGATTCACGAAAACATGACCAAGCAACTTGAATGGTGCCACGAGGCCCCCTTTTACACCCTCGGCCCTCTCACTACCGACATTGCGCCCGGCTACGATCACATTACCAGCGCCATCGGCGCCGCCATGATCGGCTGGTACGGCTGCGCCATGTTGTGCTACGTCACCCCCAAGGAACACCTCGGTTTGCCCGACAAAAAAGACGTCAAAGACGGCGTCATTGCCTACAAGATAGCCGCCCACGCAGCCGACCTGGCGAAAGGCCATCCCGGCGCGCAGTACCGCGACAACGCGCTGAGCAAAGCGCGATTTGAATTCCGCTGGGAAGACCAATTCAACCTGTCACTTGACCCCCCGACCGCGCGTGAATTTCACGATGAAACACTGCCGCAGGAGGGCGCCAAAACCGCCCACTTCTGTTCCATGTGCGGTCCCCATTTCTGCAGCATGAAGATAACCGAGGACGTGCGCGAATACGCCGCTCAGCAGGGCGTATCCGAGGACGAAGCGATCCGACGCGGCCTTGCCGAAAAATCCCGCGAATTCGTCCAAAAAGGCGCCGAGATTTACACCCGGCAAACCGATTGAAGCTTTCTCCCGCTCAATTCGGCTTATAGGGTTCGCCGCAGTCCACTGTAAGCACATTGGTAGTGGCCCCGGGCAGTTGAAGCGCGCGAATGGTGATTGTATCGCCGATGAGCGGAGCGCTGACGGGACAATGTTTGACAACATATTTGCGGCTGGGCACGATTTCCGATGAAACCAAGCGTTTTCGCCACCCGCCATTGTCGCCCAACCCAAAATAAGAGGAGATTGCGCCATTCTGGCTCGGGGGCACATAGTAAGAAGTGTATGTGTTGTTGGTGGCGAACGTTTGGATCACAGGGCATCCATCTACAACAGCCACTATGGCGCCGGTGAAGACCGACATGTCGGCAATCTTCACGGTGTCGCCATTTATGATGCGGCAATTCTGTTGCTTCCATTGTTCCGTCGCATCGTGGGCCGCTTTTTTGGATTTCTCCGCCGCCTCTTGCTTTTCTTGCTTTTGATCGTCCCAATAGCGTTGCGCCGCTTCCGGGCTGTAATGCAGTTGCTTTTGAACGCTGGCGGGCAGATCCTCGATTTTTACCCTGGCCCCGCCGCCGTCAAACCAAAGTATTGCCTCCGCCGGGTTGCGAAGCTCAATTGTGCAATTAGTATAAACCTTTCCCCCCACTTCCAGCGTCGCGTAGGTTTGATCGCCTTTAAGGCTGATGGCCAAAACGAGCACGAAGATGGCGATTGGCGTCTTCATTGCGCCGCGTTTCTTGAGGCTATTGGTCCTTTGCCGGCGTCGATTCGATGCGGTAGAGGCTGGTTCTGGTGCGCAGGAACAAGGCCTTGCCGGAAACGGCGGGCGAAGCCATAAAGCCGTCGGCCAGGGAGTTCGTCGCCAGCGGTATGAATGCGCGGCCCGGTTTGAGCACGGTGGTCTTGCCTTCCTGGCTGAAGAAATACAACCTGCCATCGGCGTAAATGGGCGAGGCCGCGTAACTGCCGCCAATCCGGTCGGTCCACACTACTTCTCCCTTGGCCGAATCCACGCAGGTCACGAAACTTTGCTCCGCCGCCGTGTAAATGAGGCCGTCCACCAGGAGAGGCGAAGCATATTTGCCGACGTGCGTTCTAAGCCGCCAGAGCACACCCGAGTCGGTCACATCGCCCTGCCCGTCGGTTTTGACGGCGAACAGTTCGGTTTTCGACATGCCGGTGACAAAGTAGGCGATGCCCTCCTGGAACAACGGGCGCGGGGCGACCGAATAATCGTCGTACTGAACCCGCCAAAGTTCCTTGCCGGTAAGCGGGTCGTAACCGTAGGCGGCTTTTGCGCCGGCACTGAGCATAAGGAGTTTGCCAGCGGCGCTCACGATGAGCGGCGTGCTGTGGGCCTTGCGGCGGTCGCCTTCCTTGACCATCTGGCTGGTGGTGTCCTGATCGTTCCATTCCACCGAACGGCTGGTTTTCCAGACCGTTGCGCCGGTCTGCTTATCCAGCGCGGCGTGATATTGGAGGTCCACACCGTCCATCGTCAGGATCACCAGGTTTCCGCACGAAACCAGCGATGACGACGGGCCGCGGTAATGGCGGCAGGGCAGATCCATGCGTTTCCAAAGGACTTTGCCCGTTTCCGTCTCAAGGCACGCCGTGCCGAAGCTGCCGAAATGCACATAAACGCGCCCCGGTTCGATCACTGGCGACGGCGTGGCGTAGCAGTTCATCGACGCGCCGTTGCCCAACGGTTCCGGATTGTCGGAGTGAAAAAGCGGCACGTTGAACCGGATGGCGCCGGAATCGGCATCCACGCAAATCGCGAAGAAATCGTGGCCGTCCAGTGTGGCTTCCGTCATCCAGACTGCGTTGCCCAGCACCACCGGCGTGGACCAACCCCGGTTGGGAATGGGCGTCTTCCATTTCACATTTTCCGTTTCGCTCCAATGCAGCGGCAGACCGATAAGGTTGGTGTCCCCCGGCGCCGAGACGTGACCGTCACCCCACGCCCCGCGAAACTCGGGCCAGTCTGCCCTGGCCGCCGTCCAACCGAAGGCCAGCAGCGCAAGCGTCAAAGCTGGCGCAATCGCTCGACTCCGTCCCATCGATTTGCTGAAACTCATGCCGGCAGCGTGCCGGAGGCGGCGGCGCAACGCAAGCGCACGTTGAGCCGGCAGCTAAAGTAAAACCCGGCGGTGCCGATAAAGGGTTATGATACGCAAAACCATGCCCAATGAAGGCGCTGATATAAATGACCATGAACTCCCGTCCATCCCCGCTATTTCGCCAGCCATGACACCGGCCACCCAAGTTGGGGAGGAACGCATTGAGATATTCCAGAAGGCCCATGAGCTCCGTATGGAACCGTCGCCGTTTCGTTATTTTCGCCCTAACGTCGTCCCCTACAGCCCGCTAAACGATTAGGGCGCGCTTCCCCTAAATCAAACCGCAGGGACTCGCGCCGAACCATGCCCGCGCGAGAGGGCAAGCCCGAATGCAAAAGTGGCGGCCGAGGGAGAGCTTTGCTAGACTCCCCATGCATGGGAAGACTGCGGATGACAAAACGGAGAATGTCCGGCGGCACACTGGCCTTCATCGGCTACATGCTCTCGCCGCTCTCATGGTGGAACGATCTCTTCGTCAATTGGCCGCTGGCTCTGGCTTGCGCGTGGGTCATAAGCTGTTTCTACAAACCGGCTTTCACCGCCAGTCTCATCCTGTCTTATTGGCTCTCCAACGTCCTCGGCTTTGTCCTCATGCAAAAAGGGGGGGCGAAAATCCTCACCGAGGAAGACCACCCTTATTCCCGGAAATGTTTGTGCCGTGATCTGGCGATCTCTCTACTTTACACTCTCGTGATCCTGGTGCTGGTAAAAATGGGGGTCATCGGGCCGATCCAGGATACCATCCAAAAAATCCAGCATTACGTTCACCAATCGTGACCGCAATGGAACAGCGGTTCGTATTTTCAGACCGTCGCGGTTGCGAACGAATTGGCTGCACCCTGTTCTTCCCGCCCGTTTTTGCCTGTGTCCACCGCGCCCTGGCAACGGCAGCCCTCTTCGCTTAATGGAATTGGCTGGCAAAAATCTGCGCTTCGACCTCGGTGATCACACCATCCTTGTTGGTATCGCACCGCCGCACGGCTTCGTTGAATCTTTCGTTCTCGCCGGATTTGACGGTGCATTTGTTATCGAAGACAACAGGGATGGAAACCTCGGTATGAGATTCGGCGCGACCATCGAAGGGCATTTTGCTCAGCGCCTCGTAGAAGATGCGTCCGGCTTTCTCGCTCTCGAATTGCACCTTGACGCGCTCGACGTCGCGGTAGGTTGTTTCCGAATGATCTATGCAGCCGGCCAGGAAAAGAAGGGCGCCGCCGACCACCGAGAAACGGAGGATCGAACGGGCCGCCGTTCGAAGGTCTGTCAGGATATTCATATTCTTATTATGCCGCCGCGACACGGAATGTCCATGCGCATTTTGCGGCTCACTGATGTTGATTGTCATAAACTTCAGTATCCAATACGGGACCGGAGTCAGAATCTTGCGGCTTTTTCCAGTGTCGGCAACCCCTCCAGATCCAAGCAGCGTAGCCAAGCGTTTGAACTGCCCAATCGCAGATGGGGATAACACCCCATATCCTCCTGGCGGGCGCAAGAGCATGTTTATAGGGGAACAATGTCGTCAATGCGGCATCGTCTTTTCCGTAGGCTTAATCAAGCCCTCGGCGCAGGAATTGGGCATCGTCTGGGCTATCCCAGGGCCGAGAGGCCAGACTGCAATGGCCAAACAGGATGAATTCCTGCAGTGAAGCTGGTTGCGGGAGTCGAGATCAAGAGCAAGAAGGACATGCAGACTTTGCCATTTCGCTTTCAAGGCTGGAAGGCCGGATATGCGCGCTTGCGTCCAAGCGCGAGCGAGCCGCCGTTGCGGGCCGAGTTGTTCAGCGTCGAACAATTGGCGCGCCATGCCAAAGAGCTCGCCGCTCATCACCAAATCGTCACCCGGCAGGGTTCCAACCGTCTGCTGGCCCGGTTGGACCAAAACGAGGACATCCTAAGAAGCTTCAACCGCGCGAGCCTGGCCGTAAATCCAAGTCGGCGCATCACTCCCGCCGCTGAGTGGTTTCTCGATAACTTCTACCTGATCGAGGAGCAGATTCAAATGGCCCGGCGGCACCTGCCCCGGGGCTACAGTCGGGAGTTGCCTCGCCTCTTGAACGGCCCTTCGGCCGGACTTCCGCGCGTTTACGACATCGTGCTCGAATTGATCTCGCACGTGGACGCACAAATCGACGCGGAACCTCTCAGCACCTTCATCGCCGCTTACCAAACAGCGAGTTCCTTGAAACTGGGCGAGTTGTGGGCCATTCCGATCATGTTACGCCTTGGGTTGATTGAGAATCTCCAGCGCATCACCAGTCGGCTGACCATTGCACGGAAGGATCGCGATCTGGCGGACTCATGGGTGGATCGATTGCAGGATATGGCGGAGAAAGCCCCGTCCCAACTCGTGGTGGTGGTGGCGGACATGGCGAAATCCGATCTTTCCCTCTCCAGTTCGTTCGTGGCGGAATTCTGTCAGCGTTTGTCGCTCCACACTCCACTATTGCATCTCGCGCGCAGTTGGCTCGAACAGAAGCTGGTTGAGCAAGGGTTGTCCATCGAACAACTCGTTCAATTGGAGAGCCAAAATCAGGCGGCCGACCAGGTTTCCGTCAGCCACAGTATTGCCAGTCTTCGTTTGTTGAGCGCCATGGACTGGAAGGAATTTGTGGAGAAGCTGAGTCGGGTCGAAGAGACTTTACGCTCAGACCCTGCCGATGTTTACGCCAAGATGGATTTTTCAACCCGCGATCGCTACCGCCATTCGGTCGAACTGCTGGCCCGGCACAGTCAACTCTCGGAGGCGGACGTCGCGCGGCGGGCCATCCAACTGGCCGGAGACAGTGCGCGGCAAAAAGGGAGCGAAGACCGGACCGCCCACGTGGGCTTCTACTTGATCGACAAAGGCCAAACGGTGCTTGGTCGCATGACGAAGGTGCGGTGGCCCTGGCGAACCATCATCGAACGAAGCATCCACCGTTATCCGCTAACGTTTTATACGGGCGGGATCGGGGTGATCACGTTACTGGCCGCGTGCGGGCTGATGCAGCAGACCCGGATGCTCGAAGCGCCAGCATGGAAAACCGCTTTCTTCATACCTGTTTTTCTCCTTTGTGCCAGCCAACTGGCCGTGGCGCTGATGAACTGGCTTTCCACGCTGCTGGTCAAACCCAGTCTGCTCCCGCGCTTGGATTTTTCCGCCGGCATTGCCGCAGATTGCAGCACTATGGTGGCGGTTCCCACGATGCTGACGAGCCTCGCAGCGGTTGATCGTCTTATCGAGACATTGGAAATTCATCATCTCGCGAATCGGGACCGGCGCCTTTGCTTCGCTCTGCTGACGGATTTCCGTGACGCACCGGAGAAGATTCTGCCTGGAGATCAAGTGTTGCTCCAACGGGCGCGTGCCGGGGTTGAGATGCTGAACCAGAAGTATCCTTCCGGGAATTCCACCCTGTTTTTCTTGTTTCATCGACCTCGCCGTTGGAACGCCGGAGAAGGCTTGTGGATGGGATACGAGCGCAAGCGTGGAAAGCTCA
>JBEKSF010000133.1:0-17426 GCA_049517295.1 Verrucomicrobiota bacterium | reverse complement strand
CGATGATTTGGGAATTGGAATGATTTGGGGCGAGGCCACCGCGAACTCCGCGTCGTTCTATGAAAAGATTCTTGGCGCGGAATCAGTGCTCGACCAATTCCATATTCACGGCGAAACCATGAACCATTGCCGCCGTGAACTTGCGCGAATCCATCAACGCAAGCCTTGATTTTGTCCATGGAATACGCGAGACTTGTGCCATGAAAAGGAAACGCCGCCTGCGAACGCGCGAAGAACTTCTTGCGCTGGAAGAACAGTATCCGTGCGTTCTGGGAAATCTCCTCAGTCTCGGCGCGGCCCATTTTCGTCAATCCAACCGAAGGAACGGCCAGCGGCCTTCCCGCGCAGGCAACGGCGTTTCCCATCGCCGCCCCCGTAAAACCGTCGCTGCCTGACTTGTTCAAGGTTTGAGCGCCCCACGCACAGCGCTCGGAAACTCCAACTTCCCATCGCTTCCCGCGTGTGGTAGCGTCATTGGCGTGAAGACCATTCCTCCAGGGATGTTGGAAAAGGCCGTTGAACGGCTGAAAGCCGAGTTTCAGCCGGAGGAAATCTATTTGTTCGGTTCTCATGCCTGGGGCACTCCGACCGACGATAGCGACGCGGATTTGATGGTGATAGTGAGCAACAGCACTGAGAAAGGCATCCGGCGCATGCAGCGCGCGCATCGCTGCCTGAGCGGGATGGGCTTTTCCAAAGACGTGCTGGTTCCGACCCGTGCGCAAGTTGACCGCTACAAGCACCTGCGCGCTTCATTGTTTCACCAGGTTCTGGCCAAAGGCCGCAAGCTCTATGGATGAGTCCACCAAGGAGCAAATCCTCCACTTCAACCCCTCCGTCGCGCAAGGCGCCTTTCAATGTGGGTCCAAATACAGATCAATCGCCTCCCGGATATTCCTCAATGCCTCCTCCCGGGTCTTGCCTTGCGACCAACAGCTTTTCAGCGCCGGGCAATGCGCGACAAAATAGCTATCCTCGCCTGGCTCAATGACAATTTTCAGGTTCACGAGTTGAATCTCATCTTTCGGCTCAAGGTTTTCAAGGGAAAAAGCCCCGGTGACGTGTTTTTAGGCAAAAATGATCTGTTGACGAAGCCGGGCGAGGTCGGGGCAGGAGGGAAGCATTTTGCTTATTTGGGCGCCTCTTTTGCGGAGCGCGGTGGCGGAGCGCAGCGGCGACACCGCTTTCGACTTTACAGAGGCGCCAGGGAATTCCGATTCGGCGGAAATCACGCCACACCAAAGCGGCGTCGCGCCCGTATTCCCTCTTGCCGCCGCAGTCCAAATTCCCTGATTTAATCGTTGAAGGCGGGGGGCAACCGCCGTAAAGTGGCTGGCGTCTTAATTTTGATTTGCCGATTTTTACCGCTGACCGCAATGTTGTACCGCTGAGTCGCAGGAATGAAAACCGTTCTGTTTGTTTGCACGGGCAATATCTGTCGCAGCCCGATGGCCGAAGGGCTTTTCCGCCACGCCACGCGGGGCCGCGATGATTGCCGCGCCATTTCCGCGGGCGTCGGCGCCCTGGAGGGCCTGCCTCCCAGCCCTCACGCGGTGCGCGCCCTCAAGGAGTTGGGCATCGATATTGCCGAACTGCGCAGCCGGGTGCTGACCTCGGAGTTGGTCGATCAGGCCGATTACATCTTCGGCATGACCCACAGCCACGTCGATTCGGTCAACCTTCTCTTCCCGCAGGCAACGGAGAAGACCTTCCTCCTGCGCGAATTTGACGAAACACTGGACGAGTTCGAGAAGGACATCAGCGATCCCATCGGCGGCTCTTACGAAACCTACGCGTATTGCCGCGACCAGATCGAACAGGGCATCTTCTCCCTGCTCAGCTTCATCGAGCAAACTTCCGAAGCCCGGGTGTCGGAAGAGGCGCCTGCCAGGAGCACCGTTGCCCTGGGGTGCGATCACGCCGGATTCCATCTCAAGGAATTGCTCAAGGAGCATTTGCAAGCCGCCAGTGCCGCCATCACCGACATGGGCGCCAGTTCCTCCGAGGTCTGCGATTACACCGATTACGCCCGCGCGGTCGGCGAGGCCGTGGCCGCCGGCCGCAGCCAATTCGGGCTTTTGATCTGCTCGACGGGCGTCGGCATGAGCATGGCCGCCAACAAAATCCCCGGCATCCGCGCCGCCCTGGTCTTTGACGAGCGGATGGCCGCCTTGGCCCGCCAGCACAACAACGCCAACGTTCTTTGCCTGGGCGCCAGCACCACCCCGCCGGAGCGGGCCAAAAAGATTCTCGACGCCTTCCTGGCCGCCCGCTTCGAAGGCGGCCGCCACCAACAACGCATCACCAGAATGGAACCCTCATCGACTCCCTCCTCTTTGCGCTTGAAATCAATCGATCCCGAAGTCGCGGACGCCATTTTCCTGGAGCGCCAGCGCCAGCAGGAAAACGTGGAATTGATTGCCAGCGAAAACTTCGTCAGCCCCGCTGTCATGGAGGCCCAAGGCTCGGTCCTGACCAACAAATACGCCGAAGGTTACCCGGGCAAACGCTGGTACGGCGGCTGCGAAAACGTCGATATCGTCGAGCGCCTGGCTATCGAGCGCGCGCGGAAAATTTTTGGCGCCGCTCACGTCAACGTCCAGCCGCACTCCGGCAGCCAGGCCAACATGGCCGTTTATTTCTCCGTCCTCAAGCCGGGGGACAAAATGCTGACGATGGACCTTTCCCATGGCGGCCATCTGACCCACGGCAACAAGGTCAATTTCTCCGGCAGGTTCTTTGAAATCGTCCACTACGGCGTGCGCCGCGATGACGAAACCATCGACTACGACCAGCTTCAAAAAATGGCAGAGGAACACCGGCCGCGCATGATTACCGTCGGCGCCAGCGCCTACCCGCGCATCATTAACTTCCAGCGCATGGGCGAGATTGCCCGTTCGGTCGGCGCCTATTTGCTGGCCGATATTGCCCACATCGCCGGCCTCATCGCCGCCGGCCTTCATCCCAGCCCGGTCGAGCACGCCGATTTCGTCACCACCACCACCCACAAGACCCTCCGTGGACCGCGCGGGGGCCTGATCCTTTGCAAGGAGCAATTCGCCAAGGACATCGATTCCCAAACGTTCCCGGGCATACAGGGCGGCCCCCTGATGCACGTCATCGCCGCCAAGGCCGTCTGTTTCTTTGAAGCCATGCAGCCCGCCTTCCAGAGCTACCAGCGGCAAATCATTAACAATGCCAAGGCTCTGGCGGAGGGGATGATCCGCAACAAGTTCCGGCTGGTCAGCGGCGGCACCGATAACCACCTCATGCTGGTCGATGTCGGCGCGCGCGGGTTGACGGGCAAGGAGTGCCAGGCCGCCCTGGACCAAGCCGGCATCACCGTCAATAAAAACACGATCCCGTTTGAGACCCGCTCCCCGTTCCTGGCCAGCGGCATACGCCTGGGCACTCCCGCCGTGACCACCCGCGGCATGAAAGAAGCCGAAATGGCGGCCGTAGCCGACATGATCAGCGAAGTTTTGCTCGATATTAAGAATCTTGACACAGCGCACCAAGTGAGAGAACGTGTTCGTGAGTTGACGGCAAGGTATCCTTTGCCGTATTGAAAATAACTATGGGTGATCCCCGCAATTGGCCGCCGGTCTGAACGGTATCATTTCTCCCGCGGTCAATTGGTTAGACGATAGGGTCCTGCCCAATCCTCTAACCTGACATTACATTTTGCCTATGCCTAAAGCCGCCACCAAAAAGTCCGCCAGGAAAAGCGCCAAAAGCGCCCACCCCGCCCCTGGCCCCGAACTTCCTCCGCCCCAAGCGCCGGAAGCCCCTCCGCCTCCAGCGCCTTCGGAGATGACGCTCGAACCCCCAACGCGCCCCGTCGAGACCCCCGAGGAATCCTCCGCGCCCCGCGTTTCCCCTGTGGCCGCCGAGTTGCCTGGTGGTGGAACGGTCAACATCGCCAAACTTCAGGCCATGGCCATGCCGGAACTCAACCACCGGGCGCGCGAGATGGGCATCGAAAACTTCGGCACGATGCGCAAACACGAGCTGATCTTTCAAATCCTCCAAAAAAACGCCGAACGCGCGGGCGTGCTCTTCTCCGAAGGCGTCCTGGAGATCCTGCCCGAAGGCTTCGGCTTCCTCCGCTCCCGCAGTTTCAATTATCTCCCCTGCCCGGAGGACATCTACGTCTCCCCGTCGCAAATCCGGCGTTTTGACCTCCAAACGGGCAACTTGATCGCCGGGCAAATCCGCCCCCCCAAGGACAAGGAACGCTTTTTCGCCCTTCTCAAAGTCGAGGGCGTCGATACCGAAGACCCGGACAAGGCCAAGGACAAGACCCACTTCGACAACCTTACCCCGTTGTTCCCCACCAAACGCTATTTGCTGGAGACCAACCCGGAGGAATTGTCCACGCGCGTCCTGGACTTGGTTTGTCCTATCGGCAAGGGCACCCGCGGCCTCATCGTCGCTCCGCCCCGCACCGGCAAAACGGTCCTGATGCAAAAACTGGCCAACGCCATCCTCAAAAACAACCCCGAGGCCTACCTGTTCATCCTCCTCATCGACGAGCGCCCCGAGGAAGTCACCGACATGGAGCGGACTTGCCGCGGCGCCGAGGTCATCAGTTCCACCTTCGACGAACCGCCCGAACGCCACGTGCAGGTGGCCGAGATGGTAATCGAAAAAGCCAAGCGCATGATCGAGCACAAGCGCGACGCGGTGATTCTGCTGGATTCAATCACCCGCCTGGCCCGCGCCTACAACACAATCCAGCCCCATTCGGGCAAAATCCTTTCCGGCGGCGTCGATGCCAACGCCTTGCACAAGCCCAAGCGCTTTTTTGGCGCCGCCCGCAACATCGAGGAAGGGGGTTCCCTGACCATCATCGCCACCGCCCTGGTCGATACCGGTTCCCGCATGGACGAGGTCATATTTGAGGAATTCAAGGGCACCGGCAACATGGAGGTCAATTTGGACCGCCATTTGGTTGACCGCCGCATCTTCCCCTCCATCAACGTCGAACTCTCCGGCACGCGCAAGGAGGAGTTGCTTTATCATCCCGACGAATACACCAAAGTCGTCCTCCTGCGACGCGCCCTGACCGGCGTGCCGCCTGTCGAAGCGATGGAGTTATTGCTGGGCAAGCTCAAAAAAACCCACAGCAACATCGAATTCCTGCTCGGCATGGCCGTCTAGGCGCCCTTTAAGGCGCCAGCCTCTCGATGATCCAGGCCCCTTGTGCCTGGCGTTTGTAGAGAAACCGGTCGTGCAATCGATTGGCCCGCCCCTGCCAGAATTCCATATCGCGCGCCACCACCCGGTAGCCGCCCCACCACGAGGGCACCGGCACGCGGCCCGTGGCGAATTTCCGCAGCATTTGCTCCCATTCCATTTCCAACACGGCCCGTGAGGAGAGCACCGAGCTTTGGCGCGAGACCCACGCTCCAATCTGGCTGCCCCGCGGCCGCATCATGAAATACTGCAGCGTCTCGGCCGTCGATACCTTCTCCACCGTTCCGCTGACAATGACCTGCCGTTGCAGCGCCAGCCAGGGAAACAGCAGCGACACCTTGGGATTCTCCGCCATCTGCCGCGCCTTGCGGCTTTCCAGGTTGGTGTAAAAAACGAACCCGCTCTCGTCATAGCTTTTCAGCAGCACCGTGCGCACCGCCGGCCACCCGTCGGCGCCCGTCGTCGCCAGACTCATGGCGTTTGCCTCGACCACGTTGGCGTCACAGGCCTCGCCGAACCACTTGGCGAATTGCTCGAATGGATTCGCGCTCAAATCCCGAAGGTGCAATTCGCCTTGCGTGTAATCGTGGCGTGGAACCTCAATTTTCATCCGCTCAAATGTAGAGTCGTTGGAGGACACGTCAATCAGAACCACATGGGGTGGCGCGACCAGCACCGCGAGCGGTGCATCTCGTATCTGTTCTGACTTCCCGGTCGCCCGTGGCTGGCGTCTCGCCAGCCACAGGCTTAAAACCACTCTGCGTCCGGCATGGAGCACGGAGGCTCCCCGCCGCGTTCCCGCGCGTGCGCCTCCCACACCAGGCGCAATCCCTCCAGCGTCAGGAGCGGATCGACCGCCGTGATTTCCGGCAGCCCCGCGGAAATGAGCCGCGCGTAACCGCCCGTGGCCACCACCGGCAGGCGCCGGCAGCGCAAGGCGCGTTTCAATTCCACCAGCAGGCCGCGGATGAGGCCGCGATACCCATGCACCGCGCCGATCAGCATCGCTTGCTCGGTGTTCTTGCCCACCGCGGCCGCCACCTCCCGGATTTTGATCCGCGGCAGCAACGCCGTTTTTTCGTGCAAATAATCGGTCATGACCTCCAGCCCGGGCGCGATGATGCCGCCGGTGTAATTCCCGTTCTTATCCACCACGTCAAAGGTCACCGCCGTGCCGAAATCCACCACCACCGCAGGCGCCCCGAAATGGCGTTTGACCGCGGCGGCGTTGGCCAGGCGGTCCGGCCCAATGGTTTGGGGACGCGGATAATCAACGCCCACGCCGCGCACCGTCTCCGCTGTCAAGTGCAAACACGGCAGGCGCAACTTCCGCCTCACAAAACTGTCCACCATCGGAGTCACCCCCGGCACGACACTGCACAGGATCGCGCCCCGCACCGCGGCCGTTTTGAAAAACCCGGCTGCCGTCCGGTCCGCCGCGCCCTCGCCCCAGTCGCGCGTGGGCACATCGATCTGCCGCGCGACCCGCCGCGAATCGGCAAGGCCGATGTGCGTGTGGGTGTTGCCGATGTCAAACAATGCAATCATCGCCCCATGCTCTCCGATTCCACCCGAAAAGTAAAATTGCGACTTCCGCGGGCCGGGATGAGATTATTGAAGCCCAGCGCCGTAGGCGCGGCCTCTTTGTAGAACCCAAACCCAAACGAATGATAAGCCCCGTCAGGGGGAATGGCGCTTACATAAGACACAAAACATTGATTCATAAAAGGTTGTATGCGTCCATGCCGCCCCGCTGGGGCTTTAATCCTCTGGATCCCTGGGTTCTACAAGGATTTCGCGCCTACGGCGCTGGAACGCCGTCCTGAACCCGGAACCGACTTCGCCGCTTGCAGCGCCATAGGCGCGGCATCTTTGTAGAACCCAAACCCAAACGAATGATAAGCCCCGTCAGGGGCGGCATACTCGGCAATTATTCCTCGTCTGTTTTGAAGAGGTATCGCGGATCGTAATTCACATTGAACCTCTCCAGCATCTCGACGTATTCCTCTCGAAATGACTTCTTCGCATGATGCTTCTGCTGGTTTTCAATATAACCAATCACCGTGCCCAGTTGCGATCGCGAATACGAAAACCCGCCAAATCCTTCCTGCCATGAAAACCTACCTCTCACCCATCGCTTCTCATTGATGAATTTCGATGAGCCGGCCTTTGCGTCGCGAATCAAATCCGAAAGCGCCGCATCCGGTCGCAAGCCAACGAGCATGTGCAAATGGTCGGGCATATTGTTAATGGCAATCAATTTGTGTTTTTGCGCCGAGACGATGCCGGTGATGTATTTTTGAAGCTCGTCGTTATGTTCGGGAGCGATGAGACTTTGCCGGCCTTCGACGGCGAATACAACGTGAATATAAATCTGCGTGTAGGTGTTTGCCATGCGCGGAAGATGCCGCTCCCGCCGGAGCTTTAGAATCTTTTTCGTCCCGTTTTCTACAAATAGGCCGCGCCTACGGCGTTACGTCGGCAGCCGTGAGCCGCAAAATCCTCCCCAAGCGCCGGATAATACTTCGCCCAATCCAAGCACCGACATTGCGCCTCGCATTACATTTATCTCGCCCCCCCATGCCGCGATGAAGAGTTGATTAAACTCAAAAACCTGCGATTACTGAAATCCGCGCATGTCCGCTCAACCCAATTTCGATAGCTGCGCCGATCCGCAGCGGGCCAAGTCGGCGCTGGAGCAATTGCGGGCCACCAGCGCGGGCGCGGCCCTGCGCCACCTCTCCGCCGAGCAGGCGCGCATTTTGGCGGCGTTGCTGAGCGGTTCGCAGGCTGCGGGCGAACTGCTCCTGGCTCATCCCGATTGGCTGGCGCCGCTGCTGGCGCCGGGAATCCTCAACTACCCGCGCCGCCAACAGGGCCTGCGCCGCGAGGTCGATCAATGGCTCAATCCGCTGCTCAAAGCCGAGGACTACGACGGCGCCTTCAGCCTCCTGCGCCAGTTCAAACAGCGCGAAATGCTCCGCATCGCCGCCCGCGACCTGGCCCGCCTCGGAGACGTGCCCGACATCACGCTGGAGATTTCCGACGTCGCCGATGTTAGTTTGCGCGCCGTCCTTTGCCTCTGCCAGCAGCGTTTGGTCCGGCGCCTGGGCCGTCCCTGGCACCTCGACGCCCAGGGCCACTGGCGCGAAACCGAATTCTGCCTGCTGGGCCTGGGCAAACTCGGCGGACAGGAATTGAACTACAGTTCGGACGTTGATGTTCTTTTTGTCTATAGCGAGGAGGGTAATGTCTTCAAAACCGCGCCGCGCAAAAACGAGCAATCCGGCAAGGGCCTGGCCAATCACGCCTTCTTTGTGCGCCTGGCCGAGACCCTGATTGCCGAGATCGGCAAAATGACGTCCGATGGCGCGCTTTACCGCATTGATCTGCGGCTCAGGCCGGAGGGGAAAAACGGCCCGCTGGCTCGCTCACTGGCCAGTTGCGAGAACTATTACGCGCAGTGGGGCCAAACCTGGGAGCGCATGATGCTCATCAAGGCCCGGCCCGTCGCGGGCGACGTGCCCCTGGGGGCCGAGTTCCTGGAGATGATCCAGAGCTTCCGCTACCCGCGCTCCTTGAACCGCGGCGTCTTGCGGGAGGTGGCCGCCATCAAGAAACGGATTGAAACCGAGATCGTCAAGGAGGGGGAACTGGAGCGCAACGTCAAGCTCGGCCGGGGCGGCATCCGCGAAATCGAATTTGTTGTCCAAACCCTCCAGTTGCTCCACGCCGGGCGTGCGCCGTTCCTGCAAAGCGGCTCGACCCTTCCCGCCCTGCAAAAACTGGTGCAATACTCGCTGATGCCCGCGGACGACGCGGTGGACCTGGAGGCGGCCTACCGCTTCCTGCGCCAGGTCGAGCACCGCCTCCAAATGGAGGCCAACCGCCAAATTCACACCATCCCCACCGAGCGCCGCGCCCGCGAACGCCTCGCCCGCCTGATGGACTTTGCGACCGTCGCGGAGTTCGAGGCCGCCCGGCGCGCCCACACCCGGCGCGTCCGTTCCATTTACGACCACCTGTTGGCCGGGGAGGAACCCGCTTCGGCGGACCTGCCGGTGGACGAGTTGGAGAAGGCGGCCCTGCTGTGGAAGGAATTGTTGACAAATCACGGCTTCCGCGACCCCGACCGCTCCTGGCAAACGCTCCGCCTCTTCCTCCAGGGGCCCGATTACGCGCACATTTCCCCACGCACCGTGGATTTGGCGCGCGGACTTTTGCCCCATTTCCTCGCCCTCTGCCCGCCCGGCGCGGGGCGGCAGCCGGACCGGATTCTCTCCGATCCGGACCGCGTCCTTGTGCGGCTGAGCACTTTCATCGACGCCTACGGCGCGCGGGCCACGCTCTACGAGTTGTGGACCCGCAACCCGTCGCTCTTCGAACTGCTCCTGCTCCTGTTCGACCGCTCGGAGTTCCTGGCCGAAAAAGCCATCCGCACCCCGGACCTGGTCGATGAATTGGAAGCCAGCGGCCGCCTCAACCGCTCCAAGGAAACCGAAGAAACCCTCGCCGACCTGCGCCACGGCGCGCACGACGCCGACCAGCGCCTCTGGCTCCGCCGCTACCACCAAGCCGAACTGATGCGCATCGGCTTGCGCGACATCCTGGGCCTGGCCGACTTCGAGCACAATCTCTTCGAGCTTTCCTGCCTGGCCGATGCCTGCCTCCAATACGCCCTGGAAGTCCTCCAACGCAAATACCGGCTCAAAAACGCCCCCTTCTGCGTCATCGGACTCGGCAAGCTTGGCGGGCAGGAGATCAATTACGGATCGGACCTCGACCTCATTTTTGTGGCCGGCTCCGGCGCCCGCAATCTTCCCCAACTTCACCGGATGGCCGCCGAACTGATGGACCTCCTTTCCGCCCAGACCGAGGCAGGCACGACTTTCGCGACCGATGCCCGCCTGCGCCCCGACGGCGACAAGGGCCTGCTTGTCAATACAATCGATGCCTACGAGGAATACTACCTTCGGCGGGCCGCGTTATGGGAAATCCAGGCCCTGACGCGCGTGCGTCCCATCGCTGGCGACCTTGAGACCGGCGCGAGCTTCCAGCGTCTGGCCGCATCGCTGGCCAACTTCACGCCCGCAAACACCGCCGCCTTGAAACTGGCCGCTTGGACGCCCGATTGGAAGGCCGGGATCGATCAGATGCGCCAGCGCATCGCCAGGGAGCGCACCCCGCCGGGCAAGGACAGCCTGGCCATCAAAACCGGCGCGGGCGGATTGATGGACGCCGAGTTTTTGGCCCAGTTTTTTTGCCTGTCCAACGGCTGGCACGAAGCGAACACCTTGCAGGCCCTGCGGCGCGCCCGCGACGCCGCCGCGCTTCCCGTCCCCGAGGCCGAATCGCTGCTGGACAACTACGGCAAACTGCGCCGGATTGAGGGCATACTGCGCCGCTGGAGCTTTGCCGGCGAAACGCTCCTCCCCGACGACCCGGCCCCCTTCCACCGTGTCGCCGTCCGCTGCGGCTTCGCCGACAGTTCCGATTTCGCCCACGCATTGGCCCAAATTCGCACCGCCATCCGTTCCGTTTACCACCGCGTCTTCACCCCGCCCGAAAATCCATAATTGCAGTTTGGGTATCGCGATCGTCCCGATCGCCGTGGCTGTCGTCCCGCCAGCTACATCCTCACCCCTATGTTTATGCATTCCAATCATGGTGGTATTATGCGCCCCATTTAAGCCTGGCGAAAGACGTAGCTTTGGCAATGCCCGACTGACCTCGATTCAGGCAAAGTGCCAGAAATGACCAATTGGGATTTGACGCAAGCCGGGAGGATGTGTTAGCGTAACCGCGAATGTGTAGTCGCAGTTTTGATTTTACGGATTTAGTGCGAATGTTTAAGCGTTGTCAGCCGTGTCTCGTAATGAGACAATGGAATCCAGAATTAGAGCATGTGCGGCGAGATTGCGCTCAGAAAGCACCATATGGTATGATGTAAAGGGATATAATCAAAGCTGATAGTCATGGCAATTCATTTTCTTGCGTCGTTGGCGAGCAACTTGCGTATGTTACAAGTTTATGACGACTTTCCTGAAGAGAAAGAGGTGTTCGTGGGGGAGCCAATGGCTACTTTTTGGCCTTTACACGGTATTTGGTTTTCGTCAGAATACGCATCGCAATGTACGGAACCAAATCGACGAAGCCCGAAAAACACCTTCAGCTAACCATGAGGACATTACGTGAACACACAAAATGAACCGTTGAACGGGTGGTCGTTCAAAACCGATAATGAAACAGCCTTTCGTTCATACACGGACGAGATGTACACATTCGCGCGCGAGTGTGCGGAGCAGCCTAGCGAAGGGTCTGCGCTGAATGCGTGTGGTGCCACACGCCTTGTCTGGGAGACCGTTGAAGGGATGACCCTTGCGGATGTTCCGATCGACCGCGACCTTCTTGTTCGGGCAATCCAGGGAATTGTCTTGTGTATTAAGGCCGTTTCTGCCATACACATACCAGCAGCGCCGCGTATTGACCAGCATCTTGTTGACATGACCGGCGCAATGACGAGGCGTCGCGATGATTTATCAGTTCTTTTGCACGAGGGGAAAATGGCCTTCATACGTCGCTTGAAAACTGGCCATCCTGCGATGGCCTGAGCCGCTCTGCTCTTTATCGCCCGGAGAATCGCTCCGGGCTTTTGTTTTTTCCGGCAAGTTCGGAAACGCCCCACCCGACGCCGCATCCTGCTTTCAGGACGTGCGTGGCTCAATGGAAGTTGGCGTGAACCACATGTCAAAGGGAATGCCGTGCGGAGCCGTTTTCGGCGGAGGCGGAGGATAAAATCAATTTTGCCGTCTTTTCCGCTTGATTATCGAAAGTGGTCTATGTTCAACTCGCAAACGGGTTATGCCAAACGACGAAACCAGTGTTGCTGATATCGGTCAATCAGATTTCTGGGATCAATTTGAAGATTTCGTTCCAGACGCGGTGCGATGTCGTTTTTTTTCCACGGCAATGGGTATCGCGCATGGCAGGGCCACGGCATATTCGCAGGAATCGGGACCGTTTCTGATGGCGGTTAGAACAACCCACCTTCCTGTCGCCATTAAACGCCTCGGTCTGCTCAAAGAAGAGGTTGAAAAACTTGCCACCTTTTATCCGGAAGACAATCCTTCCTCCAGACATGTTGTCCGGAGGCGCGCAGGTCAAGTGATAATTGAGGCTGGCAATATCGTCGCCGATTTTGAACAAAACATCACGAATGCTCTCCTCGAAGTCGAGAAAGGCGGGGACGAATCTCAGGCAAGACAAGTCATTAAATCCCTTATACAGATTGCTGCGAGGATCGCACAATATTCTGAGGAACGCTTTGACCGTGCTGTGGAGGAACTGGAGAAGGCAGTTGCTCATTCGGTAATTTGTAGCAAGTCAGTGAAGGGATTTGTTTCGTGTGTTTCCCTGGATTTGGCCCAATACGGTACTCATGCGAAGGTGCTCCACGATCATGCCGGCGCTGGCGCGTTATTGCTTCTCAACGAGAAGATTCAAAGTGAAATCAGCGCCAACCTACGTGCGCAAGATGTTCCTTCGGACCAGGTCATCATAATTGACACGGGTGACGGGGCCATTCTCATATTTACAAGCGATCACGCCCATGGGAAGACAATTGTTGCAAACCGCGCTTATGGTTTTTCGGTATCTTTTCTGAATTCGGTTTCCAACGAAAATAAAGGAAAGGATCAGGATAACCAGTTACATTTTCGAGTTGGAATTTGTAGCGGAGTAATTGCCGGTACTTACTCACGAATTCGTCAAAGTGAAATTACTCAATGTCGTGTAGGCGGGGTCCCTCTTGCTACTGCCGTACGGCTCCAAAGTGCGGCAAGGACCGGCGAAATTATCGCTTGCGCAACTACATGGCAAGGATTGCCAAGCGAAGTGCAAAATAGGTTTGGTAATCAGGAACAAGTGCTTGGCAAAATCCACGAAAAACACCCGATACTTGCACATCGTTTTGCATGCGTTCCCCCGCGGCCGGAGGAAAGATCATAGTGAAAGTGAAAGGGTCCTAGGAAATTGGCATCTTTTCATTTAATCATCATCGTGAAAGGTTTCACAACGCTCGATCGCAATGGTGCCACGGACGCGGAGCAAATTGGCGCCGTCTGATCGCCCTCACCGTGTGTCCGCTTGCTTGCCGATGGTGTCGAAGATTTCGATCAATTGTTTGGCCATGCTCATCCGCGTCATGCCGTTGTGAGTGGCAGGAGCCTGCCATCCCACCGCCAGTTTTTCAAGCCTTAATCCTTATCCTCCTTCCCATCAACGCCTTGCTCACCCCAGAGTCCGCCTTCGCATTTGATCAAGAAAATCCTGGTCATCCTGTGAATCCTGTCAAAACCTCTTCCCCCTCAACCACTTCCCACTTGCTCAAATTGCCAATAACCAAACTTCAACCGCCATTTCCCAACGAAACCGTCCCCATCTTTTTGCCTCGATATTTCTGCCATCAGATTCCCTTGCCAGACATTCCTTTGACGTTTTAGAAAGGAGGAGAATTTAACAGAAGGAAACGAAGGAAACGAAGGGTTTGGGATAATTGGAGACGCGCGACGGTTTTCAAATCTTTTCACCTTCGTTTCCTTCGTTTGCTTCTGTAAATAATTTGGTTGCGGCTTGCCGCGCTGCGTTTCCGCGCGAGGTCCGGGATAAGGGGCCAAAAACCCTCAGAAACCCCAGCAATTGCCGCTATCTGCGACCACTTACTGCCGATTGCCGCCGGTCGCACAAGCCCGACGGCGCAGCCGGGCCAAAGGACCGTTGAAATCCAAGGAGCAGCATGATAGGATGGGCTGACAGGAAGAGAATGTAACATGCCTCTCTACGAATACGAGTTGTGCGAAGGCGATTGCGCCGTCTGCGGCGGCAAATTCACGTTGCGCCGGCCTGTCAACGCCCCGGAATTGAAAGTCTGCCCGGCCTGCCGCAAACCGGTGCGCAAGATCATTTCCACTTTCAGTTCGCCGACGAAACTCAAACCCCTCTCCATTTCCGACGCCAAGAAAGCCGGGTTCACCGTCCTCAAGCGCCTGGGCAAGGGCGAATACGAAAAGCAATAGCCGTCTCAGGGCAACACCAGCCGGTAAAACATTTCCGGCGCGAAAAGCGTGTCGGTGTAACAGTTCAACCCGTTGCTGATAAAGACCGGATAGGCGGGGGGCATCCAGCCATTTGTCAATCGCAAGTTGGCGTTCACTTGCAGTTGCAAAGGAGCGGGCGACTGGGGCCAAGTGAGGAGCACTCCTGCCGTGTTGCTCTCAAGTCCCGCGCTCAACGTCCGCTGCGCGGCCGTCACGACGTAGGAAATGGCAAAGGCTGTATTGTCGTCAATGTTCAGGTTGGTTTCGGCGAATCCGAGATAGGCGGCGTTGGTGACGGCGGCCGGGTTTGAAGCGGTGGCGGTGAACTGCAACGTGGCGCTGGTATTGTTGGTCATTATGCCCAAGTTCCACAGCAGATTAGTATTGTTGTAAACCCAGCCGCCGGCGCTGGTGGACGCGGTGACAAACGTCAGCACCCCGGGAATATTATCGGTCACCACCACGCTGGTGACAATCGACGGCCCCTCGTTGGTTACGGCCAGCGTGTAAACCACGTCGGTTCCAGGTGCGGCCATCACCGGGTTGACCGTCTTGCTCAACACCAGCAGGCTGGACTTGGTGGCGGTGAACGAGTTGGTGCTCACGTCGTTGCCGTAGGGGGTCAGGACGGTTAGCGGGCCGCTCTTGGCGGCGGCGGGAACGGCCGCCTCCACCTCATTGGTCGTGGCGCTCAGCAGCGTGCCGCTCACGCCGCCGAATTCCACCCCCGTCACGTCGAACAGGCTGGTCCCGCTGATGGTCACGATCGTTCCCGCCGGGCCGAGGCTCGGACTGAAGCTGTAGATTTTCGGGAGGATTGCAAATTGGTTGGTGCTGATGAAAACGCCGCCGGGCGTGGCGATCCGGATCACGCCCGTGGTGGCGTTGGTCGGAACGACGGCGCCGATCCTGGAGGGGGAATTTGTGAAAATATAGTTGACTCCATTGACTTCCACCGAACTCGCGTTGGTCAGGTTCCGGCCGGTGATCAGCAAAGTCGAGTTGACAACGCCGCTGGTCGCGTTCAACGACGTGATCCAGGGCTGAAGATAAAAAAACGTCGAGCTGGTTCCTATGCCGCCGCTGTTGATGACGCTGATCGGCCCGTTGGAGGCCGTGGCCGGCACGGTCGCGAGCAGTTCCGTCGTGCTGGTGGGAGTCTGGTAGCTGGCGCTGACACCGCTGAATTCCACCGCCGGCGTCGAAAGATTCTCGAAATTGGCCCCGTTCAAAGTCACCGTCTCCCCGCGCACTCCGCTGGCCGGGGTGAAGCTCGCGATGTAGGGCGCGGCGGTGATCACGATAAAATTGCTGCCGCTGTTGCCGCTCAGCGAACCGTGGTTCACCGTAATCACGCCGGTGACCGCGCCAGACGGGACGTCGGCCAGAATTTCGGTGTCGGCCGGGGCGTTAAAGGTCGTGGCGGCGTGCCCGCCAAAGTCCACCGAAGTCGTACCCGTAAAATTCATCCCGGTGATGGTGACCTGCGCGCCGACCGGCGCCAGGGCCGGCGAAAACCCGGTGACGATCGGAGCGCCATTGTCGGTGAAATTGGTGGTGGTGGTGAAAGACCCCAGCGAATTGACAACTTTGATGGGGCCGATGCCGGAATCGGTGGACGGAGGATAGGCCTGCACTTCGGTGCTGCTGTCGGACGTTATGCCCCCGGCCGCCACGCCGTTGAACGTCACACTGGTCGCCGACGACAGGTTCAATCCGTTGATCGTCACCGCCGTGCCGGAGTTTCCCGCCGTCGGGAAGAAACCCGTGATGATCGGGCCGGACCCGGTGACGAAATTGCTGGTCGTCGTCGCGCTGCCGTTGGTGGTGGTGACCGTGAGCGGTCCGCTGACCGCGCCTGACGGCACGGCGACATTGAGCTCGGTCGTGGAAGTAATCGTGGCACTGACGCTGTGACTGCCGAACTTCACCGTCGTCGGCGCGAAGAAGTTGCCGCCGTAGATGACCACGTTCGTCCCATAGCCGGCCACGGTTGGGAAAAAGCCCGTGACCGAGGGCAAGGCGCTTGCCAGGAAGTTATTCGTACTGACGTTGGTTCCCGCGCTGGTCACGACCGTGATCGGGCCGTTGGACGCCCCGGCCGGAACCGTCGCGACCACTTCGGTCGCCGCCACGTACGTGGCGCTGACAGCCGTGTTGGTGCCGCTGAAAATGACCGTCGTTCCGCCGGAGACGAAGTTGGCGCCAAAGACCGCGACCATCGTGGGCGGCGCGCCGCTTTGCGGCGTAAAACTGGTGATGACCGGCGCGACCAGGAAACTCGCGGAACTGGACGCCCCGCTCGCGCCGACGAAGACCTCCAGCGGTCCGCTGGTCGCCCCAAGCGGCACGACCGCCTGCAATTGGCCGTCGGAAACGATGTTGAAATCCGCCAGCGTCGGAGCGTTGTTGTTGAAGGCGACCGACGTTGCGCCGGTGAAACCCGAACCGTTGATCGTGATGACATTGCCCGGCTGGCCAAAGGCCGGCGAAAAGCCGGAAACCGACGCGGCCCCGTCCGCAACGACGGGGAAAAGCAACAATGTCCCCGCCACGATTCGCAGAGCCGCCAATCCTCTCCTTGTTTCAGCCCATGAACAAAGCCGCTTAGCCATAACCGTCACCAATAAAGTCGCGAATCACCGCGATTTCCGATTCGCCCTCTATGGTATGCGCTTTGACGAATTCGCGCCACTCAATTTGCAGGCCCGCCTTGCGCAAAAACTCGACTTGCGGACGCACCCGCTCGATCGGGATGAGCGGGTCCAGCGTGCCGTGGGTGAGCAAAAATCGCTGGCGCCGCGCTTCCGGCGAAAACTGCCGGACCAGTGCCTCCGGGTCCTGAACATAACCGCTGACGCCGACAATCCCCGCCAGCCGCCGTGGGTAACGCGCCCCCACTTCGATGGACAAAAGGCAGCCCTGTGAAAAGCCGAACAGCACTGTCTTTTCCGGCGGGAAGTTTTTTCCCGGCAGCGTCTCCAGCAATTCGATGAGCAGCTTGCGGCTGCGCTCAATGCCCGCTGCGGCATTGTGATCCAGATCGTACCACGCGAACCCGCCAAAGTAAGGGTCGGGGGCGTTGACCAGCAAATAGTTCAGCCACGGCAAGCCCAGGGCTTCCGGCATCCA